>NZ_JAOWGQ010000036.1:0-11963 GCF_030333085.1 Citrobacter sp. Cpa228
TCCGAGGCGTTATCAGCAATAGCGCTGGTATTGGCTGCTATGTCTGTAGTGTTGGTTGCAATTGCCGCAGTGTTGGTTGCTACTTCCCCTTCCAGGGTTTGAGTGGCAGCTGTCACTGCATCATCAACATATTTCTCGGTTGCATTATCGTCAGGCCCAGCAAAAACAACACTCGGTAATAATGCGCATGAAATAACAATAGTAAGCGCGCTACGTTTAAAATTCATAAGTGATAATCTCCGTATATATTATTGTAAAATAACAAGGGCAATATTGATTTATTCCTAATGAGATGAGGTTGCTCTAATACTATAAATCCTTGTTATGTGTAATAAGGTTTCTGCATCTAACGTCACGCGGATTATAAAATTATCATTTGTTAGTTCAATTTTATTATTTATTATGGATGTGATTTTTTTTGTTTTTTTTGTATTTAAAAACAATGGGTAATATCTTTTTTTTAAGGATTTTCTTGTTGTTTTTTTGGGATTTATGCCCGAAAACTGGATGTGGATATATAAAATAAAGATAATTATTGTTTTGATGAATTTATTTCTTGTGTGAATTTTTTATGTGTCACATATTAGTGGTGTATTTATTGTTGGCTGTATAATAAGTTTGTTTGAATATGAATGTTATATGTATATATTTGTCTTGATATATACAATTAGAGGGGGAAGTATGTGAGGTGATTTGATCTATATTAAAGGCTCTGGTATAAAGTTGGACTGCACCCCAATAGTTGGACGCTCCAGTTCTTTATGGCAAATCCAAAATATTCCCTCGGAACCAGATAGTCTGTAGTCAGACGCTACCTCTCCGGTATTGATGGTGTTACCTAAAAAACAACAATTATTCTCCTGAATTTCGGAAAGCTGTTGACTGAGCTTCACTCTGTGAAGAACTTACGATGCGCGAATCAGCGGCACGATTTCACATCTCAAATGAAAGTGTTGTCCCGTACTGGGTTAATGTGTACAAATTCTAAGACCAGAAAGGACTTCTGAGTATAAAACGCGGCTGGGGCAAACCAATGTCAAAACAATCAATAACATCCCCACTTACCGATGCGGGACTGGAAAAGCTCTATCCCGAAGAATTACGGGCTGAACTCCGTTATTTGCAATATCCATTACTACACCTACGAGCGGATGAGTTTTAAAATACAAGGCCTGAGCCCGGTAGAATACCGAACCCAGGCCCTGAAAGCCGCTGTCCCATTTTATGAGTGCAGACTATAACCCTGAGCCTTTTGTTAGGCTTCGTTTTCCGCCAGTTCACGCAGATACTGGAAGATCTGACGTGCTGATTTCGGCGGCTTGTTGCCTTCTTTCTCTTTCTTCGCGTTACGAACCAGAGAGCGAAGCTGCTGGCGATCGGCGGTTGGCCACAGGTTCAGCACCTCTTCTACAGCATCATCACCTTCGACGATCAGGCGATCGCGCAGTTGCTCAAGCTTGTGAAACAGTACAACCTGTTGGTTGTGACGGTTTTTCAGCTTGTCCAGCGCCTGACGGATAGGATCAACATCGCGCTGGCGCAACATTTTGCCAATCAGCTGCAGCTGACGGCGGCGACCTTCCATCTTAATCCGCTGGGCCAGCTCAATCGCGGCACGTAAATCCGCATCGAGCGGGATTTTATCCAGCGCGTTTTTCCCCAGTTCGACCAGTTCCACACCCAGGCGTTTTAACTCCTCGGCGTCACGTTTAATTTCACTTTTACTGACCCAGATAATTTCATCGTCTTCGTCTTCGATGTCATCACCGGGAACGTCGTCGAGCCAGTCTTCGGGCTGCTTAGTCATGTCAGGCTCCTTAAAAAAAGAGGCTAATGTTACCAGTTAAGATGCGCACTGAAAAACGGTTCTCTGTTAGACTTCAGAGAAACTCTCTCTACATTATGGCATTTGCGATGAAAGTAATCTCACAAGTTGAAGCGCAGCGTAAGATTCTGGAAGAAGCAGTCTCGACGGCACTGGAATTAGCGTCAGGTAAGTCGGATGGCGCGGAAGTCGCTGTGAGCAAGACCACGGGTATTAGCGTCAGCACCCGTTATGGTGAAGTGGAGAACGTCGAATTCAATAGCGATGGCGCGTTGGGGATTACGGTTTACCACCAGAACCGTAAGGGCAGCGCATCGTCCACCGATTTAAGTCCGCAGGCGATTGCCCGTACCGTGCAGGCCGCGCTGGATATCGCCCGTTACACTTCACCGGATCCGTGCGCAGGCGTGGCGGATAAAGACCTGCTGGCCTTTGATGCGCCCGATCTGGATCTGTTCCACCCAGCTGAAGTCTCCCCTGACGAAGCTATCGAACTAGCGGCGCGCGCTGAACAGGCAGCGTTGCAGGCGGACAAACGCATCACCAATACCGAAGGCGGCAGCTTTAACAGCCACTATGGCATCAAAGTGTTTGGTAACAGCCACGGCATGCTGCAGGGCTACTGCTCCACACGACATTCCCTTTCCAGCTGCGTGATCGCGGAAGAAAATGGCGATATGGAACGCGATTACGCTTACACCATTGGCCGTGCGATGGGTGATCTGCAAACGCCGGAATGGGTGGGGGTCGACTGTGCGCGCCGCACGTTATCGCGCCTGTCGCCGCGTAAGCTCTCCACCATGAAAGCACCGGTTATTTTTGCCAACGAAGTGGCGACCGGACTCTTCGGACACCTGGTCGGCGCGATTGCCGGTGGTTCGGTGTACCGCAAATCGACCTTCCTGCTGGATTCGCTGGGCAAACAAATTCTGCCGGAATGGCTGACCATTGAAGAGCATCCGCACCTGCTGAAGGGACTGGCGTCGTCGCCATTCGACAGTGAAGGGGTACGGACTGAGCGCCGCGACATCATTAAAGACGGCGTGCTGACTCAATGGCTGTTAACCAACTATTCCGCACGTAAGCTGGGGCTGAAGAGCACCGGGCATGCGGGCGGGATCCACAACTGGCGAATTCCGGGACAGGGTCTAAGCTTCGAGCAGTTGCTCAAAGAGATGGGCACAGGCCTGGTGGTGACTGAGCTGATGGGGCAGGGCGTGAGCGGTATTACCGGAGATTACTCGCGCGGCGCGGCGGGCTTCTGGGTTGAAAATGGCAAAATTCAGTACCCGGTGAGCGAAATTACCATCGCCGGTAACTTAAAAGATATGTGGCGAAATATCGTCACCGTCGGTAATGATATTGAAACCCGCAGCAATATACAGTGTGGTTCGGTACTGTTGCCGGAGATGAAGATCGCCGGGCAGTAATACTCGTTAAGGCGTTAATTTTTAATAATAAAAAAGGAAGTGAGCAATGCGTAAACACCTGTTAGCGATCGTCGCGGCTTCAACGCTGGTTCTTGGTTCTTCTGCGTTTGCAGCCGATCTTGAAGACGACATGGGGATCCTCAACGACAACCTGAAGATCGTCGAAAAAACGGATAATGCGACTGAACTGAAAGATGCGTTAACTAAAATGCGCGCAGCCGCGCTGGACGCTCAAAAAGGCACACCGCCGAAGCTGGAAAGCAAATCCCCTGATAGCCCGGAGATGAAAGATTTTCGTCACGGTTTTGACACGCTGATCGGTCAGATTGATGGCGCGCTTAAGCTGGCGAATGAAGGTAAAGTCTCAGAGGCGAAAGCCGCAGCGGAAGAGCTGAAAACAACCCGCAACGCTTACCACAAGAAGTACCGCTAATGTGTTGTATCCGGCCTGTGTAGTCCGCAGGTCGGATAAACCGTCATCGCGTCGCTATCCGGCAACACCATTCCCCATAAGTAAACGCTATACCCATCACATTTTTTCATTTTTATCACCCACGCATTGTTCGTTCTGCCCTCCACTTTCCTTGTTCCTCATGCGATCTCAATCACATTATTCCAGCGATAAATCGTGAACCCGACCCGTTTTGCGGCACAGATCACTGTCGCTGCGTCCCTTTCCACTTCGAAGTGGAAAACAACTCGCTACAAACTTTTAACCTCCACCGCTACTTTACCCTCAGAGCCATTAGTGGGGTAAGACGAGTGAATAACGGAGCCGTAATGAATGACATGGGGGAATCGGTGGAACTGGCCGACCGCATGCTGGCGCAGGTGTATGCCTTGCTGCGTGAACGCCACATTATTCCCAACGCAGTACAAGAACAGATGCTGACGTCGCATGTTCGCGCCATGGCGCACCGCTCGGTAACGGGTGAACCCTTACCTGAAGTCGATGCCAGCTTGTTTGATGAAATTTCTGCCGAATCAATGGCGCTTGCCCGCGACGTCGTCGCCGAGTTTGGCAATCTTCCTGAGGAAGAGGCCTGGCTGCTGTCGGTGCACTTCGAAGTCGCGAAAGACAACCTTTAAGGAGCAAAAGATGGAACAGATTACCGTAGTGATTGGCGATCGTCTGGGTAAAGGCCAGAAAGTGGCGGCAGGCGTTGAGAAAGCGGGTGGCCGTGCGGTTGTGGTACCGGGCGTTGCCGCTGATATGAAGCTGGGTGATGTGATGAAAGCGGAAAACGCCACCTTTGGTATCTCGTTTTGCGGCAGCGGCGGGGCGGGGGCGATTACCGCGCAGACCAAATACGGCTACAAGGCGAAATACGGCATGCGCTCGGTTGATGAAGGCGTAACGGCCATCAACGAAGGTTGCAACGTGCTGGGGTTCGGCTTTATGGACAAAGAAGAGCTCGGCGAGCGCCTGGTACAGGCGTGGCAAAAGAAACACGGCGCTTAAGTATGAAAGAGCAATTCACCACCACGGTGAGAGTCACTGGCAAGGGCGAGGCTAAAGCGCGCGCCTTTGCCGATGCCCTGAACCACGTTCAGGCTGCGGTGATGAAAGCATCGTCGCATATCTTACTGCGTATTGAGCCACAGGATGTGCAGGTTGTTCAAGCACGTGAAACGGTGCGCAAAGAGGCGTTTTTATTTCTCTTTCTGCGCCGGGAAAGACGCACCTTCAGCGTGGAGCTGGATGTGACCGTCAACGTGACTGCCATCAATCTCGACAAGGTGGATTTCGTTACGCAACGCTGATTCTTTATTAAAAGGCATAAATATGTTCCTGATAATATTAATAAAATCGCTCATCATTGGTGGCCTGGTTGGCGTCGGTGTCGGCGCTGGGGCTGCACGCATGTTTCATGCGCCTACCACTCAAGGGATGGGCGCGTTTCGTACTCTGGGAGAACTGAATTCCTGCGAAGGGGATCCGGCTTCTCACTTCTCGTTCGGCCTGGGCTTCTTCTTTAACGCCTGGGCTTCTTCCGTTGCGGCGGGGGCGTTCACGCAGGATGTCGACCATCGCATCATCCCCAACTGGGGCGCCGCCGCGCTGATGGTTAAAAACCGCAACGTCGGTGAAACGTTGCACGATCCCAAGCGCATGGCGATTGCCTGTGGTGTTATCGGGATGATTGTCGTGACCTTCCTTAACCTCACCGCATCATCCGTACCGGAAGCGCTGCAAGTTACCGCCGTTAAGGTGCTGGTTCCTGCAGCCAACCTGCTGGTCAACACGGTAATGCCGGTGATCTTCTGGCTGGCGGCGATCGATGCCGGTAAGAAATCAGGCTTCTGGGCCACCGTCTTTGGCGGCGCGGCGCAACTGATTATGGGTAACGCTGTCCCGGGTCTGGTCCTTGGTATTCTGATCGGTAAAGGCGTGGAAGAGAGCGGCTGGAACCACGTTACCAAAGTCATGATGGTGGCTATCGTCGCGCTGTTTGTCCTGAGCGGCTTCTTCCGCGGCTTCGACATGAAGATGATCGAATCCTTCCATCTGACCGTGCCGAACTGGTTGGAACTGATCCACAACTCACTCAGCGGCAAATAACGGAGGCCATCATGGAACAAAATAAAGGTTTTTGGTTTGCCGACTGGTCGTTCCCGATCTTCGTTGGCCTGCTCTCTTCCGGCGTTTTTGCCGGAACGCACATGTACTACCTGTACGGTATCGGCGCATTTAACGAAGTGGCTTTTGTGGCGATGCTAAAGGCGGGAATGGACACCGGCTCTTACGGGGCGGTGGCGGCATTTGGCGCAAGCTTCCTGTTTGCCCGCATTATTGAAGGTTCGCTGGTGGGGATTCTGGATATCGGCGGCGCGATTCAGACCGGAGTCGGATTAGGTGTTCCGGCGCTGCTGCTGGGTGCGGGCATTATCTTCCCGGTTGCCAACTTCGCCGCCTCTTTGGTCACCGGCCTGGTGATTGGCCTGGCGATTGGCTACATCATCATTCTGGCGCGTAAGTTCACCATCAATCAGAGCGATTCAACCTACGGGGCGGACGTCATGATGGGGGCCGGTAACGCCTCTGGCCGCTTCCTCGGGCCATTGATTATCCTCAGCGCGATGACGGCTTCTATCCCTATCGGCATCGGTTCACTGGCGGGCGCGCTGCTGTTTTACCTGTGGCAAAAACCGATCACCGGCGGGGCGATCCTCGGCGCGATGATCCTCGGTTCCATCTTCCCGATTGCCATTAGCTAACTGTTGATTTGTAGGCCGGATAAGGCTGTTACGCCGCCATCCGGCAAAGGAGAGAGCGATGTTTGATTTACTCCTGCGCGGTGCGCGCCTCGTTGACGATACGGTGAGCGATATTGCGCTGAAAGACGGCAAAATTGCGGCATTAGGCAACGTTGATGGTTCAGCGCTGAAAACTATTGAGCTCGGCGGCGAGTGCTACGTCAGTGCAGGCTGGATTGATTCCCACGTTCACTGTTATCCCAAATCCCCGATTTATCACGACCAACCGGACAGCGTCGGTATTGCGACCGGCGTTACCACCGTCGTGGATGCGGGCAGTACCGGGGCGGATGATATCGACGATTTTTACACCCTGACCCGGGAAGCGGCGACGGAAGTGTATGCGCTGCTGAATATCTCCCGCGTTGGGCTTATCGCCCAAAATGAGCTGGCTAACATGGCCAACATTGACGCTGATGCGGTGCGGCAGGCGGTGAAACGCCACCCTGATTTTATCGTCGGCCTGAAGGCGCGCATGAGCAGTAGCGTGGTAGGTGTTAACGGCATCACCCCGCTGGATCGTGCCAAAGAGATGCAAAAAGAGAACGGCGACCTGCCGCTGATGGTGCACATTGGCAACAACCCGCCGAATCTCGATGAGATCGCCGAACGCCTGAGTGCGGGCGACATTATTACCCACTGCTACAACGGTAAGCCGAACCGTATTCTGACGCCGCAAGGCGAGCTGCGCACATCTGTCACGCGGGCGCTGCAACGCGGCGTGCGTTTGGACGTTGGTCACGGTACTGCCAGCCTGAGCTTTGCGGTAGCAAAACGCGCTATCGGTCTTGGCATTTTGCCGCACACCATCAGCTCCGATATTTATTGCCGCAACCGTATCAGCGGTCCGGTGTTCTCCCTGGCGAATGTGATGTCGAAATTTCTCGCCATGGGGATGTCGCTCCCACAGGTCATTGAGTGCGTGACCGCTAATGCCGCTGACGGCCTGCGTCTGAAACAGAAAGGGCGATTGCAGCCTGGTCTGGATGCCGATTTGACCATCTTTACGCTTAAGCGCCAGCCAACCGTGCTGGTAGATGCTGAAAACGACAGCCTGCAGGCTGAACAACTGCTGGTGCCGCTTGCCGCAATACGTGCGGGCAAGGGCTATATGACCGAACAAGGGAGCGCGGAACATGCCTTCGATTTTTGAGAAATACAATTTAAAACAGGTAATTAACACATCAGGCCGCATGACGGCGCTAGGCGTTTCCACGCCGCGACCAGAAGTGGTTGAGGTCGCGATGGCGGGGATGAATCAGTACTTTGAAATGAAAGATCTGGTCAATAAAACCGGCGACTACATCGCGAAATTGCTGGACGTGGAAGGGGCTACCGTCGTCTCCTGCGCGTCGGCGGGAATCGCCCAGTCGGTGGCGGCAGTGCTGGTGAAAGACAGCGACTGGCTGCTGGAGAACCTCCACGTTACGCCCATTGAGAATAACGAAATCGTGCTGCCCAGAGGCCACAACGTCAACTTTGGCGCACCGGTTGGCACCATGGTGGCGCTCGGTGGCGGCAAGCTGGTGGAAGCGGGCTATGCCAACGAATGTTCCGCGGCACAGTTGGCGGCGGCCATTACACCGCGTACGGCGGCGATTCTGTATATCAAATCTCACCACTGCGTACAGAAAAGCATGCTCAGCGTGGAGCAGGCCGCGGTGGTGGCGCGCACGCATAACTTGCCGCTGATTGTGGACGCTGCGGCGGAAGAAGATTTGCAGTGCTACTACCGCCTTGGTGCGGACCTGGTTATTTACAGCGGCGCAAAGGCGATTGAAGGGCCAACCAGTGGACTGGTGATTGGCAAAACCCAGTACGTTGAGTGGGTGAAACGCCAGACGGCGGGGATCGGCCGGGCGATGAAGGTGGGCAAAGAGGGGATTCTTGGCCTGACCTGCGCTATCGAACTGTATCTGAACGCCCAGAAAGAGAGCGGCGCGGAGATGGTCGAGAAAATGACGCCGTTCATTAATGCGTTGAACCAGCTGCACGGCGTGAGCGCCCGCGTGGTGTGGGACAGCGCAGGGCGCGACATCGCCCGTACGGAAATTAAGTTTGACGAAGCGGTAACCGGGATCGCCACGGGCGAACTGGTTGAAGCCCTGAAACACGGCGAGTACGCGATTTACTTCCGTGGGTACAAAGCCAACGAAGGCATTATCGAAGCCGATGTGCGCAGCGTGGATCGCGCGCAGCTGGAAATTGTGGCCCGTCGAATTGGTGAAGTGATTTCGCAGGAGAAAAACGCATGAAACTGACCCCTAACTTTTATCGCGACCGCGTCTGCCTGAACGTGCTGGCTGGCTCCAAAGAAAATGCGCGGGATATTTACGCGGCGGCGGAAGGACACGTGCTGGTCGGCGTGTTGTCAAAAAATTACCCGGATGTCGCAAGCGCGGTCGCGGATATGCGTGAATACGCGGCGCTTATCGACAATGCGCTCTCCGTGGGGTTGGGGGCGGGCGATCCAAACCAGTCGGCGATGGTCAGTGAAATTTCCCGTCAGGTACAGCCGCAGCATGTTAATCAGGTCTTTACCGGTGTGGCGACCAGTCGCGCGCTGTTGGGCCAGCAGGAGACGGTGGTCAACGGTCTGGTCTCGCCAACCGGCACGCCGGGCAGGGTGAAAATCTCCACCGGGCCTTTGAGCAGCCAGACGCCGGACGGCATTGTGCCGGTAGAAACCGCGATTGCGCTGCTCAAAGATATGGGCGGTAGCTCGATTAAATACTTCCCGATGGGCGGCCTGAAATGCCGTGACGAGTACATCGCCGTCGCGCAGGCCTGTGCCCGGCATGACTTCTGGTTGGAGCCTACCGGGGGTATCGATCTGGATAATTTCACTGAAATCCTGCAGATCGCCCTGGATGCCGGAGTGCGCAAAATCATTCCTCACATCTATAGTTCGATTATTGATAAGGTGAGTGGTAACACCCGCCCGGACGACGTGCGCCAGCTGATGGCGATGACCCGGGCCTGCGTAGGCTAACTGACAGATGAGGAGACTGACGTGCGATTCCCCAACCAACGTTTAGCGCAGCTGTTTGGCATGCTGCAAAACGAAGCGCTTCCACAGGACGAGCTGGCGCAGCGGTTGTCGGTTTCCACACGCACCGTACGGGCGGATATCACTGCGCTAAACGCGCTGCTTACTCAGTACGGCGCGCAGTTTGTTCTCAGCCGGGGCAGCGGTTACCAGCTTAAAATTGACGACCCGGTAAGTTATCACTCTCTGCAAACGCAGCAGCCTGAAACGTTGCTGCGCATCCCGCGAACCAGCCAGGAGCGGGTACACTGGCTGGTGGTCCGTTTTCTGACGTCGGCCTTTTCACTGAAGCTTGAAGATTTAGCTGATGAATGGTTTATCAGTCGTGCGACGCTGCAAAACGATATGGCCGAAGTTCGTGAACACCTGCAACGTTATCGTCTGACGCTGGAAACGCGCCCCCGTCACGGCATGAAGCTGTTTGGCAGCGAGATGGCGATCCGCGCCTGTCTGACCGATCTGCTGTGGACGCTGGCGCAGCAGGATCCGCAGCACCCGTTAGTGATGCAAGAGGCGCTGAATGCCGGGATCCCTGAGCAGCTACAGCCTGTTTTACAGGATATTTTCGCTCGTTTTCATATTCGTCTGACCGATGAGGGCGAGCTATTTTTGCGGTTGTACTGCGCGGTGGCGGTGCGTCGGATTAGCGAGGGCTATCCGTTGCCGGAGTTCGTCGCAGAAGAAGTGGAGAGCGAAGTGTGCTTGGCCACGCGGGAAATCGCGGCGGTATTGCACCGGCTGGCAGACAAACCGCTTTCTGTTTTCGAAGAGAATTGGCTACAGGTACATATCGCCGCCCGCCAGGTACAAGAGATCGCCCCCAGCGCCATTAATGCGGATGATGATGAAGCGCTGGTCAATTACATCCTGCGTTTTATCAACACCCAGTACAATTACAACCTGTTGAATGACAAGCAGTTACATGCCGATCTGCTGACGCATATTAAGACGATGATCACCCGCGTGCGCTACCAGATAATGATCCCCAATCCGTTGCTGGAAAATATTAAACAGCACTACCCGATGGCATGGGATATGACGCTGGCCGCCGTCTCGGGATGGGGAAAATATACGCCGTACACCATCAGTGAAAATGAGATCGGCTTTCTGGTTCTGCATATTGGCGTTGGGTTAGAGCGTAGTTACAACATCGGTTACCAGAGGCAGCCGAAAGTTCTGCTGGTATGCGATGCCGGAAATGCGATGGCGCGGATGATTGAAGCGGTGCTGGCGCGTAAGTATCCGCAGATAGAAATCGTCGATACCGTCACGCTGCGTGACTACGAACAGCGGGAAAGCATTAGCGAAGATTTTGTTATCTCTACCGCGCGGATCGGTGAAAAAGATAAGCCTGTAGTGATGATTGCGCCGTTCCCGACCGATTATCAACTGGAGCAAATTGGCAAACTGGTGCTGGTGGACAGAACCCGCCCGTGGATGCTGAACAAGTTTTTCGATGCCGCCCACTTTCGCGTGATCGACGGCACCATGGATCAGCAGACGCTGTTCAAAACGTTATGCTATCAGTTACAGGATGAAGGTTTTGTCGACGCGGAGTTTCTTGATTCAGTGGTTGAACGTGAGGCCATTGTCAGCACCATGCTGGGCGACGGCATCGCGCTGCCGCACGCCCTCGGTCTGCTGGCGAAGAAAACGGTGGTCTACACCATCCTCGCCCCGCAGGGTATTGCATGGGGCGATGAAACGGCACACGTGATTTTCTTGCTCGCCATTAGCAAAAGCGAATACGAAGAAGCGATGGCGATCTACGATATTTTCGTCACCTTCCTGCGTGAACGCGCGATGACGCGGCTCTGCGCATGCCAGAATTTCAGTGAGTTCAAAACCGTCGCCATGGAGTGTGTGAGCCGTTTTTGAGAGGCGGAAAACAGAATATTAACCGCCTGGAGATCAACGCAAACGATGCACAACCTGGTTGCTGCTGCCGCGCCAGATTAGCGCCGGGTCTTTGAGATCCTGCACGTATTTGCCATCGACCAGCACGTTGATGAGATCGACCACCTGCATTTGTGCAGCGTTGAGTTCATCGAGCTTGTAGCCGGTCCACACCCAGATATCTTTGCCGGGGCACTCAGCGCGAACGCGCTGCACCAGTTGCAGGATATCCGGCACGTTTTGCGGATGCAGCGGATCGCCGCCGGAGAGCGAGATCCCCTGGCGCTTGATTCGCGTATCGTTCAGATCGGCAATGATCTTATCTTCCATCTCTTTGCTAAACGGCTGGCCGGAATTGAGCCGCCAGGTGCTTTTGTTATAGCAGCCGGGGCATTCATGCACGCACCCGGACACAAACAGCGTGCAGCGGGTGCCGGGGCCGTTAACGATGTCGACGGGATAGTATTGGTGAAAGTTCATAGCTTGTAACCATGCCGGGTGGCGC
>NZ_JAOWGQ010000036.1:12030-95886 GCF_030333085.1 Citrobacter sp. Cpa228
AGCGCAGCGCCACCGGGCATTAACGTGGCAGCGGATTAACCTATCTGCCCATTACCTAAATGCTTAACGCGGCGCTTCACTTCTTCCTGCTTACCGGCGTTAAACGGACGGGCGTCCGGGCTGCCTAAATAACCGCAGACGCGGCGGGTGACCGACACGCGCGCGGCGTCGTGGTTACCACATTTCGGGCAGGTGAAGCCTTTGCTGGTGCATTCGAACTCACCGGTAAAGCCGCACTCGTAGCATTCATCGATTGGCGTGTTGGTCCCGTAATACGGCACGTGCTGGTAGCTGTAATCCCAGACGTCTTCCAGCGCTTTCAGGTTGTGCTGAATATTCGGGTATTCGCCGTAGCAAATGAAGCCTCCGCTTGCCAGCGGCGGGTACGGTGCTTCGAAATCGATCTTGTCGTACGGGTTAACCTTTTTCTCCACGTCGAGGTGGAAGCTGTTGGTGTAGTAACCTTTATCGGTCACTCCTGGCACCACGCCAAATTCGGCGGTATCGAGACGGCAGAAACGGTCGCACAGGTTTTCGCTCGGCGTGCTGTACAGGCTGAAACCGTAGCCGGTCTCGTCTTTCCACTGATCAACAGCCTGACGCAGACGTTCGACAATGGCGATACCTTTGGCGCGCAGCTCTTCGCTGTCATACAGGTGCTTATCACCAAATAGCGCGTTGATGGTCTCGTGAATGCCGATGTAACCCAGCGAGATAGACGCGCGGCCATTTTTAAAGATTTCAGACACATCATCGTCCGCTTTCAGACGCACGCCGCAGGCACCTTCCATATACAGGATTGGCGCAACGCGGGCTTTCACACCTTCCAGACGTGCGATACGGGTCATCAGCGCTTTACGTGCCAGAATCAGACGGTCGTCGAGCAGTTTCCAGAAGGTGGCTTCGTCACCATGGGCTTCCAGCGCGATACGCGGCAGGTTGAGGCTGATAACGCCGAGGTTGTTACGCCCGTCGTGAATCTGTTCGCCGTTCTCGTTTTCCCAGACGCCGAGGAAGCTACGGCAGCCCATTGGGGTTTTGAACGAACCGGTGACTTTCACTACCTGATCGTAGTTCAGGATATCCGGGTACATACGCTTGCTTGCGCATTCCAGCGCCAGCTGTTTGATGTCGTAGTTTGGATCGCCAAACTTGTGGTTCAGGCCGTCGCGAATGGCGAAAACCAGTTTCGGGAAGACGGCTGTTTTACGGTTTTTACCCAGTCCCGCGATGCGGTTACGCAGAATGGATTGCTGGATCAAACGTGATTCCCAGCTGGTCCCCAGGCCAAAACCAAAGGTGACGAATGGCGTCTGACCATTAGCGGTATGCAGGGTATTCACTTCATACTCAAGGGACTGGAATGCGTCGTAGCACTCTTTCTCGGTACGGGAATGCGCATAACCGTCAGCATCCGGGATCTGCCACTCTTCAGCGGTTTTACGGTGTTTATTAAAGCTCTCGGTCACGAATGGCGCGAGGACTTCATCAATACGGTTGATCGTGGTGCCGCCATAAATGTGGCTGGCAACCTGCGCGATAATTTGCGCGGTGACGGCGGTTGCGGTCGAGATGGATTTTGGCGGCTCAATCTCCGCGTTACCCATCTTAAAGCCCTGCGTCAGCATGCCTTTCAGGTCGATCAGCATGCAGTTGAACATTGGGAAGAACGGCGAGTAATCGAGGTCGTGATAGTGAATATCACCACGCTCGTGCGCCTGAACCACATCACGCGGCAGCAGGTGCTGACGCGCATAGTGTTTGGCGACGATACCAGCCAGCAGGTCACGCTGGGTCGGGATTACTTTGCTGTCTTTGTTGGCATTTTCATTCAGCAGAGCAGAGTTGGTTTGCTCAACCAGACCACGAATTTCCTGGTTCAGACGGCCACGTTTTTCACGCTGGATATCACGGTCGTGGCGATATTCGATGTACGCACGGGCGAGTTGTTTGTACGGACCAGACATCAGTTGGTTTTCTACCGCGGTCTGGATCTCGTTGATATCGACCTGGCTGCGCTCATTCATCTGACTGCTAACGACTTCTGCGACGGTGGCACAGTAATCTGCGTCATCGACTCCCGCTGCTTTAGCTGCACGCAGAATGGCTTCTTTGATGCGCTCTGATTTAAACGGCACTTTACAGCCATCTCGTTTCATCACATGCGGTGTCATGATCACTCCATATTTATAAGAACAGGTTATCCACAGAGGTTGGGGAAGCGGCCATGGGTTTATTCATCTATCAGGCCAATGACTTCCCGCAATCCTGACCCACTTTATCCACAATTCCACCGCTAACCGGGGAAATGTCGTTGTAGCAATTGTAGTCGATTAATACAACATATTGGGTCGGCGTGCATTTTAAGTTCTATATGTAGTGATTTGCATCAAGGATGTTTACGATTTATTTGATGTAGCGCAAAGTAAAAATCGGAGCGTACAGATGACGGGCAGTACAGCGATTGTAAATTGTGGGCAGAAAAATCTGATTAATTATTCAACAAAAACAGTAGGGTAAATGCTGTGTCAGCACTGAAGCCCGGCAACGCTACACCTGCCGGGCCTGACGCCAATTGCAAGCTACTTTTGTACCCACCAGACGGCTTCGAAAGGACGTAGCGTCATGTCTGCAGGTTGGCTGGCGACCTCGGCATAGTTGTGCATCAGCACCTGCCAGTTTCCCCCGGTATGGTGCGGCTGCCAGCTCTGGAAGGTATCGCTCAGATTGGCAATGACCAGCAGCCGCTGCCCTTGCCACTCGCGTTGGTAACACCACAGATGCGGGCTGTCCGGTAACAAATCCTGATAGTCGCCCCAGGTGATAACCGGCTCCCTTTTGCGCAGTGCGATCAGTCGCTGATAAGCATAGAACACCGAGTCGGCATCGCTCAGCGCTGCCGCCACGTTGATCTCCGCCGCGTTGTCACACAGATTGATCCATGGCTCGCCCTCGGTAAAGCCCGCGTGTTGGCTGGCATCCCACTGCATCGGCGTGCGGCTGTTATCGCGGGATTTACTGGCGAGGATCGCCAGCAATTCGTTGGCATCTCGCCCCTGACCGTTCAGTTCGGCAAACATATTATGGCTTTCCACATCGCGATAATCGGTAATCTGGCTGAAGTGCGGGTTGGTCATGCCGATCTCTTCACCCTGGTAGATATAGGGCGTGCCCTGCATACCGTGCAGCACCATCGCCAGCATTTTAGCGGCTGGAACGCGGTATTTACCTTCATCGCCAAAACGCGACACGATGCGCGGCTGGTCGTGGTTACACCAGAACAACGCGTTCCAGGCCTGATTATGCATGCCCTGCTGCCAGTGGCGGAACAGGGTTTTCAGCGCCACATAATCCGGTTTGGCTAATGTCCACTTCTCACCGTTGGGGTAATCCACTTTCAGGTGGTGAAAGTTAAAGGTCATCGACAGTTCGCTGCCATCGAGCGCGGCGTACTGCTGGCAGTTTTCCAGCGTGGTGGAAGACATCTCGCCGACCGTCATCAGGCCGCGTGGCGTGAAGACGTCGCGGTTCATCTCGCGCAAAAATTCATGTGCGCGCGGGCCGTCGGTATAAAAACGCCGCCCATCGCCGTCGGGATCGTTCGGGAAGTCCTGATCTTTAGAGATCAGATTCACCACGTCGAGGCGCAATCCGTCCACGCCGCGATCGGCCCAGAACTCGCACACTTTTTTCAGCTCGGCGCGGACCGCCGGGTTCTCCCAGTTCAGGTCTGCCTGCTCCGGAGCAAAGAGGTGCAGATAGTACTGCTCGCTTGCGGCGTGCCAGCCCCAGGCGCTACCGCCAAATTTGGAGCGCCAGTTGTTCGGCGTGCTGTCTGGTGTGCCGTCGCGCCAGAGATAAAACTGACGATACGGACTGTCTTTATCCAGCGCCTCACGAAACCACGCGTGCTGGGTTGAGGTGTGGTTAAACACCATATCGAGAATAATACGGATACCGCGCGCTTTTGCCTGCGCCACCAGTTCGTCAAAATCTTCCAGCGTACCGTAGGCCGGATCGACAGACAGGTAATCCGCGACGTCGTAGCCGTTATCAACCTGCGGCGAAATATAGAACGGCGTCAGCCAGATGGCATCGACGCCCAGCTTTTGCAGATAGTCGAGACGCTGCGTCACGCCGCGTAAATCGCCGGTGCCGCTGCCGGTGGTGTCCTGAAAACTCTTGGGGTAAACCTGATAGATAACGCCGTTTTGCCACCAGTGTGGAATAGTCATGGTTGTTTCCTGGAAATACGCTGGGGCGCAACTGCGCCCCGAAGAAAAGTTAGATGATTTGTAATGTGCCCAGACGATATTTTCTCTGGTAAACAAATGAGGTCAGTACCATTGGGATAACAATCGCAATAGCCATCGCCATACCAAAGACCTGCCAGTAGGTCGGCTGGATGGAGAGGATGCCCGGTAAACCGCCGACGCCAATCCCGTTCGCCAACACACCGTTCAGGCCGCACAGCAGCCCGGCGAGACCGGAACCGATCATCGCGCACAGCATCGGGAAACGGTATTTCAGGTTGATCCCGTACATTGCCGGTTCAGTGACCCCGAGATACGCGGAGATGGCGGCAGGGACTGAGATTTCACGTTCGTTGTGTTTGCGACTGGAGATAATGATGCCCACCACCGCAGAGGCCTGAGCGATATTCGACAGCGCGATCAGCGGCCATACCGGCGTGCCGCCCATGCTCTGGATCATCTGCATGTCGATGGCAAGCGTAGTCTGATGCACGCCGGTGATCACCAGTGGGGCGTACAGGAAGCCGAACAACGCCGCGCCGATCGGGGCAAAACTGCCGGTCAGCAGATGACGAACCGCAAACGCGACGCCGTCGCCGATCATGCGACCAAACGGACCGATGAAGGCGTGCGCGAGGAACACCGCAAGGATCAGCGAGCACACCGGGACGATCACCAGATACAGATAATCCGGCACGATGCGTTTCATCCGCGTTTCAATAAAGCCGAGCGCCAGTCCCGCCAGCAGCGCCGGAATAACCTGTGCCTGGTAGCCCACTTTCTCGATACTGAACAGGCCGAAGTTCCACACTTCCGGCACCTGCTGACCGAGCAAATAGGCGTTCATCAGTTGCGGTGAAACCAGGGTTACGCCCAGCACAATACCGAGGATCGGCGTACCGCCCATTTTTTTCACCGCCGACCAGCAGATCCCGACCGGCAGATAGAAGAAGATCGCTTCGCCAATCAGCCACAGGAAGTCGTAAAGGGTTTTCAGCGAAGGATGCATCTGTGCCAGCGTCTGGCCGTTGCTCATCGGCAGATCGCCGATCACGTTACGGAAACCTAAGATTAAGCCGCCGCTAATCAGCGCGGGCAGCAGCGGGAAGAAGATCTCCGCAAAATGAGAAATCAGCTGTTCGTGCCATTTCATATTCTGCCGTGCCGCTTTTTTCGCCTGCTCTTTGTCGGCGCTGGCTTGTCCAGTCGTCGCCAGCAGCGCTTTGTAGTAATCGCCCACCTCGGTGCCAATCACCACCTGAAATTGCCCGGCGTTGGTGAAGCAGCCTTTGACCATCGGCAACTGTTCGATCTCTTTCGGCCTGGCGTTCGCAGGCTGATTCAGCACAAAACGCAGGCGAGTAATGCAGTGACTCACTGTGGCGATATTGTCGCGCCCGCCTACCAGCTCAATCAGCCGGTCGATGTCTGCTTGTTTTATTTTGCTCATGATGACGTGTGTTCCCCGTAGGCCGGATAAGACGCGTTAGGTCGCCATCCGGCAACTCTCGCGTTGTTGGCGCCAGAGTATATCGTCGATAAAAATTTAAAAATGGGAACGTTCCCGAAACGCAGCGAAGATCACAAATTAACGCTCAGAAAGCAATCAGGAGAGGCTGGAGGGAATAACGATTTGTCGTGGTTCGCTGCGGCCGTTGATCTGCTCGATCAGCTGCGAGGCCGCTTGTCGTCCGGCTTCAGCGTAGCCGGGATCGACGGTGATGATCTCCGGATGGAGGAATTTCATCAGCGGTGTGCTGCCCACGCTCGCCAATTGCAGGTTCTCAATCCGCTGCTCCTGCAGGTATTTACTGACCCCAAGGGCGAGGGTGTCCGTCGCGCAGACTAATGCGGTGGTTTCCGGTGTAATGACATCGGCGGCATGCTCATAGCCCTGCTTCATGGCCAGACCCGGCAGCGCGGCGACAGGGTGCAGTTTGTGTTTCTTGCAGAATGCCTGATAGGCTTCATGGCGGCGCTTGCCGGTGGTCACATCGCTATGGGGAACGCCAAGAAAACTGATCTGGCGGTGTTCACGATCGTACAGACGCTGCATCAGGGTATGAATAGCGCCTTCGTCGTCATAACAGACGGAGGCAAAGCCTTTGGCATCTCTTGCCAGCAGCACCAGAGAGTCCTGCCAGGAGGTGAGCATGGTTTCCGTTACGCCGGTAAAACCAAACAGCACCACGCCATCAATGTTGCGACGTTTGAGCATTCCCAGATGCTCCTCTACCAGCTCGGGCGAAAACTGGCTTTCCATCATGATCGGGTCGTAACCCTGCTCATAAAAGGCGGGAAGCATGGTTTGCACGGCGAGATTTTCCGAAAGCGAGTCCAGACGCGTAACGATAATCGCCACCACCTTGTCGCTTTGTCCGCGCATGGCGCGCGCGGAGCGGGAAGGGGAAAAACCGTGCTGATTCATCACGGCTTCAACGCGTTCGCGGGTGCGTTCGCTCACGCCGCTTTCGTTGTTAAGGACGCGGGAAACGGTTGATTTTCCCACGCCGCTTAAGCGGGCGATGTCTTTAATTGTCAGCCGGTTTTGCATCCTGTTTTCCCGTGTTGCGTGCGAAGTTATGCCAAATAGAGAATAACTTTACTCACGCGCAGTGCAATGGGCAAAGTCTGGTATACGTTTGGTTTAGTTTCCATGGTTTATCATACCGCCATAATTGTCACAAACCTTATGGTTTTCTGCGTATAATCCGCAGCGCAAATCATTCACTTACCGGAGGCTATATGGATCCCGATCCCACCCCTCTCCCGAAATGGAGAAACAACCTTTTCCGGTAAGCCTGTCTTTCACTGTCTTACCGGAACTGTAAGACAGTGACGTTCTGACGCCCCTGTTACGATTTTTAGATTGCCATCAGGCAAGGCTTTGCCACGCCTGAAGGATTTACTGCGCCTGTTGATACTGGTGCAGGGGGACTGCCTATGTTCAAAAATATGACTCGCCAGCTGTTTGCACGGCTGAACCGCCATTTACCGCATCGTCTGGTGCATCGCGATCCGCTACCCAATGCGCAGACCGTCGCCAGCACGCCGATCCCGCCTTCACTGAGCGAACATTGCCTGAAAATGGCGCTGATGGACGAAGAAGCGCTGTGGAAAACGTTCGGCGCGCACCCGGAAGGGTTGAACGCCGCAGAAGTGGAGAGCGCCCGCGAAAAGTATGGCGAAAACCAATTGCCGACGCAAAAGCCGTCGCCATGGTGGGTACATCTGTGGGTCTGCTACCGCAACCCGTTTAATATTCTGCTGACCATCCTCGGTGCGATTTCCTATGCCACCGAGGATCTGTTTGCCGCGGGCGTCATCGCGCTGATGGTCGCTATCTCCACGTTGCTGAATTTTGTGCAGGAGGCGCGTTCCACCAAAGCGGCGGATGCGTTGAAAGCAATGGTCAGCAACACCGCTACGGTGCTGCGCGTCATCAACGAGAAAGGAGAGAACGGCTGGGTTGAGCTGCCAATCGACCAGTTGGTTCCTGGCGATATTATCAAACTGGCGGCAGGGGATATGATCCCAGCCGATCTGCGCGTGGTGCAGGCGCGAGACCTGTTTGTGGCTCAGGCTTCACTGACCGGCGAATCGCTGCCGGTGGAGAAAGTCGCGACCAGCCGCGACCCGCAGCAAAGCAACCCGCTGGAATGCGATACCCTGTGCTTTATGGGTACTAACGTGGTGAGCGGCACGGCGCAGGCCATCGTGATTGCGACCGGAGCTAATACCTGGTTCGGGCAATTGGCGGGCCGCGTCAGTGAGCAGGAAAGCGAGCAGAATGCCTTCCAGAAAGGGATCAGCCGCGTCAGTATGCTGCTGATCCGCTTTATGCTGGTGATGGCGCCGATTGTGCTGATCATCAACGGTTATACCAAAGGTGACTGGTGGGAAGCGGCGCTGTTTGCGCTGTCTGTGGCGGTGGGACTGACCCCGGAAATGCTACCGATGATCGTCACCTCAACGCTGGCGCGTGGGGCGGTGAAGCTGTCAAAACAAAAGGTCATCGTCAAACACCTCGACGCCATCCAGAACTTTGGCGCGATGGATATTCTGTGTACCGATAAAACCGGTACGCTGACGCAAGATAAAATTGTGCTGGAGAATCATACCGATATCTCCGGCAAGCCCAGCGAACATGTCCTGTATTCCGCGTGGCTGAACAGTCATTACCAGACCGGGCTGAAAAACCTGTTGGATACTGCGGTTCTCGAAGGTGTGGATGAAGAATCTGCCCGCCGGCTCTCTACCCGCTGGCAAAAAATCGATGAGATCCCGTTTGATTTCGAACGCCGCCGCATGTCGGTGGTGGTCGCTGAAGAAACCGATGTGCATCAACTGGTATGTAAAGGGGCGTTGCAGGAGATACTCAGCGTGTGTACCCAGGTGCGCCACAATGGTGAGATTGTTCCGTTAGATGACAACATGCTGCGTCGGGTGAAACGCGTTACCGATACGCTGAACCGCCAGGGGCTGCGCGTGGTGGCGGTGGCAACCAAATACCTGCCCGCGCGTGAGGGGGATTACCAGCGTATTGATGAATCCGATCTGATCCTCGAAGGCTATATCGCGTTCCTCGATCCGCCGAAAGAAACGACCGCCCCGGCGCTCAAAGCGCTGAAGGCCAGCGGTATTACGGTGAAAATTCTGACGGGCGATAGCGAGCTGGTGGCGGCGAAAGTGTGTCATGAAGTGGGACTGGATGCGGGCGATGTGGTTATCGGTAGCAGCATTGAGGGGTTAAGCGACGATGAGCTGGCAAAACTGGCTCAGCGCACCACGCTGTTTGCCCGCCTGACGCCAATGCACAAAGAGCGCATTGTGACCCTGCTCAAGCGTGAAGGTCACGTAGTAGGCTTTATGGGCGATGGTATCAACGACGCCCCGGCGCTGCGCGCGGCGGACATTGGTATCTCCGTTGATGGTGCGGTTGATATTGCGCGTGAAGCGGCGGATATCATCCTGTTGGAAAAGAGCCTGATGGTGCTGGAAGAAGGGGTGATCGAAGGACGCCGTACTTTTTCTAACATGCTGAAGTACATTAAAATGACGGCCAGTTCTAACTTCGGTAACGTATTTAGCGTGCTGGTGGCGAGCGCATTTCTGCCGTTCCTGCCGATGTTGCCGCTGCACTTACTGATTCAGAACCTGCTGTACGATGTATCCCAGGTGGCGATTCCGTTTGATAACGTTGACGAAGAGCAGATCAAAAAGCCGCAGCGCTGGAATCCCGCCGAGTTGGGCCGCTTTATGATCTTCTTTGGACCGATCAGTTCGATCTTCGACATTCTGACATTTTGCCTGATGTGGTTCGTTTTCCATGCCAATACGCCAGAACATCAGACGTTGTTCCAGTCGGGCTGGTTCGTGGTGGGCCTGCTGTCGCAAACGCTGATTGTGCATATGATCCGTACCCGTCGCGTGCCGTTCATCCAAAGCCGCGCCGCATGGCCGCTGATGCTGATGACGCTGGTCGTGATGGTGGTGGGTATTGCGTTGCCATTCTCGCCGCTGGCCAGTTACCTGCAATTGCAGGCGCTGCCGCTGAGCTACTTCCCGTGGCTGATTGCGATTCTGGCAGGCTACATGACATTGACCCAATTAGTGAAAGGGTTTTATAGCCGCCGCTACGGCTGGCAGTAATCCTCAACTTCTCTTCTGCAGGATGGTGTTAATACCATCCTGCATTTCTCTTTTTCATTCGAAAGATATTCTCCCGAAATATTGGTGTTTTATTTTTATTGAAATGCTAACGCGGGTTGTTAGTATCAAATCGCCTTCCTTGCGTTGTTTTTTTATCAATAAAACGATCTGCATTGCAAAAATGAAACAGCGTGCTAAAAAATTTAACTGTCTGCGATTTTTTGTGAACGTAGTCATCGAAATAAATTGTTACACCAGTTAGTCTGCGCAGGTAACGTCGTTAAGAAAGTTTCTTGCTGCCCGTTTTTAATTCCGGCAGTCATTTGCTCTGCAAGCTATTCCTGTTAATGGATATTATGAACTTCTGGAGAAGGACAAATGAAACTGACAAAAAACCTGTTAAGTCTGTGTATTGGCGCGTCTGTATTACTGGCGAGTCATGCAACGCTGGCACAAACCTTTCGCGCCGCAGATGTGCATCCGGCTGATTACCCGAACGTTGTTGCCGTGAAACATATGGGGGAAAAACTTAGCGCCGCCACCGAAGGTCGTCTGGAGATTAAAACCTTTCCCGGTGGTGTGTTAGGCGACGAAAAACAGATGATTGAGCAGGCACAATTAGGCGCTATCGATATTATTCGTGTCTCAATGACGCCAGTCGCCGCTATTCTCCCTGAAATTAACGTGTTTACCCTGCCATATATTTTCCGTGATGAAGACCATCTGCATAAGGTTCTCGACGGCATGATTGGTCAGGAAATTGGCGACCGTCTGACGGCAAGTAACAAATCACGCCTGGTGTTTTTGGGCTGGATGGATGCGGGGACGCGTAACCTGATCACTAAAAACCCGGTCGTGAAGCCGGAAGATTTACACGGTATGAAAATTCGTGTTCAGGCCAGTCCAATTGCGCTGGACACCTTAAAAGCGATGGGGGCGAACTCCATTGTGATGGGCGTCAGCGAAGTCTTTAGCGGCATGCAGACCGGGGTTATTGATGGAACGGAAAATAACCCACCGACGTTTGTTGCACACAACTATTTACCGGTCGTTAAAAACTACACCTGGAGCAAACATTTTATTATTCCTGAATTATTTCTTTTCTCGAAAGCGAAATGGGATAAGTTGAAAAAAGAAGATCAGGAGCTCATTATTAAACTCGCCAAAGAAGCACAGGTTGAACAGCGTAAACTGTGGCAAGTCTATAATGAGAAATCGCTGGAAACGATGAAAGCCAACGGCGTTCAGTTCCACGATATTGATACGGACTATTTCTATAAAGCCACGCAGTCAGTGCGGGATAATTACGGTAAAGACCACCAGGATTTGATCAAACGAATTCAGGATGTGAAGTAATTCATCAGGTGGAGGATATCAACCCTCCGCCTGAATCTTTTGATTAATTCGAGGTGATGATTATGGGTGAATGCTATTCATCGGTAATGGATTTTCTTTATCGGGTCTCAATGTGGATTGCCGGTGTGGCATTATTGGTGATGGTTGCCATTATCCCGATTGGGATATTCGCACGTTATGTCCTGAACAATGCCCTGTCATGGCCTGAACCCGTTGCTATTCTCTGCATGGTGACATTCACCTTTATTGGTGCTGCGGTGAGTTATCGCGCAGGCTCACATATCGCAGTGAGTATGGTCACTGACCGCCTGGGCGAAAGCGCCCGTCGTTGCTGCTTTATTGTCGCGGATATCATGCTGGCGGCAATAAGCCTGTTTATCCTCTGGTATGGAACCAATCTATGTCTTGAGCTGTGGAAGCAGTCCGTTGCGGAATTCCCGCTTTTAAGCGCTGGGCAAAACTATCTTCCGCTGCCGATTGGCTCTGCTATCACGCTGCTCTTTATTGTTGAGAAGATCTGCCGTGGCCCGCAGTACCAGCGTCCCGTTGTCATGCTGGGTTCGACCAGCTAATTACCGCCCCCATTTCATTAAGGAAAGCAGATGGATGCATTTATTCTCGTCTTTACGCTTGGCATCATGCTGGCGATTGGGGTACCGGTAGCGTACGCGGTAGGGATTAGCGCCATCATTGGCGCCTGGTACATTGATATCCCACTGGAAGCGGTGATGATCCAACTGACCAGCGGCGTGAACAAGTTCTCTCTGCTGGCGATCCCGTTCTTTATTCTGGCCGGTGCAATCATGGCCGAAGGCGGAATTGCGCGTCGGTTAGTGAATTTTGCCTACATTTTTGTTGGTTTTATTCGCGGAGGTTTGTCACTGGTCAACATTGTGGCATCAACCTTTTTTGGCGCGATCTCAGGATCATCCGTGGCAGACACCGCGTCCATCGGTTCGGTGATGATCCCGGAGATGGATAAAAAAGGCTATCCTCGCGACTTTGCCGCGGCGGTGACCGCCAGCGGTTCGGTACAGGCAATCCTTACGCCGCCCAGCCACAACTCGGTCATTTATTCGCTGGCAACCGGCGGTACGGTATCTATTGCCGCGCTGTTTATCGCCGGGATCCTGCCGGGTCTGCTGTTAAGTTTCAGTCTGATGGTAATGTGCGTCGCGTTTGCGCACAAACGCGGTTACCCAAAAGGGGAACGCGTGCCGTTTCGCCAGGCGCTGAAGATTTTCGTCGATACCTTGTGGGGATTGATGACGGTGGTGATCATCATGGGGGGGATCCTGTCAGGTATCTTTACCGCGACGGAATCAGCGGCAATTGCCTGTCTGTGGGCCTTCTTTGTCACCATGTTTATCTATCGTGACTATAAATGGTCTGAACTGCCGAAACTGATGTTCCGCACGGTGAAAACGGTCACGATCGTCATGATCCTGATAGGCTTTGCCGCTGCGTTCGGCGCCGTCATGACTTATATGCAGTTGCCGATGCGTATCACTGAAGCCTTCACCAGTATTTCGGACAACAAATACGTCATTCTGATGTGCATTAACATCATGCTGTTGCTGATCGGTACGCTGATGGATATGGCGCCGCTGATCCTGATTTTGACGCCGGTTCTGCTGCCGGTGACCAACGCGCTCGGCATTGATCCGGTCCATTTTGGCATGATTATGCTGGTGAACTTAGGGATCGGCCTGATTACGCCGCCGGTAGGGTCGGTGCTGTTTGTTGCCAGTGCGGTGAGTAAGCAGAAAATAGAGCAGGTGGTAAAGGCGATGCTGCCGTTCTACCTTGTGCTGTTCCTGGTGCTGATGCTCGTGACGTACATTCCGGCGATTTCACTGTTCCTGCCGAAACTGTTTGGTGTGCTGTGATACATGCCCGGTGGCGCTCGCGCTTACCGGGCCTGTAAATTACGCTTGCGTAGGCCGGATAAGGCGAAGCCGCCATCCGGCACAAGGAGACTTAGCGACGAACGGCGATCGCTTCAATCTCGATTTTCACGTCTTTCGGCAGACGAGCAACTTCTACGCAAGAACGCGCCGGGAAGGTCGCGTTGTGTTCGGTGAAGAATGCTTCGTAGGTGGCGTTGACGGTAGCGAAATCGTTCAGGTCTTTAACGAAGACGGTCGTTTTTACGATATCGCCCACTTTCAGGCCTGCGGCTTCAACGATAGCTTTTACGTTTTCCAGCGACTGACGTGCCTGAGCGGATACGTCTTCCGCTACGGCACCGGTTTTCGGATCGACCGGAATCTGACCGGAAGTGATTACCATGCTACCCAGGTCAACGCCCTGAACGTATGGGCCGATTGCTGCTGGTGCATTTTCCGTCGCGATAGTCTTGCTCATGATTTCTCCTGAATTACAGCGGTAATAGAATGTTCCCGCTCATTATAGGGAGCCGGGATCTCATAACCAACCCCAATTAGTTGGCCAGCACCACATAATGCGAAAACTCTTTTTCACAGTATTTGCATTTGAGTGCGATGTCATCAGCGCGTTTTTTCACTGCAAAACTGGAAGAAACCGGCTCAGCATGACTGATGCAGTTGCTGTTCGGGCAAACCAGCACGTTATCGATACGCTCAGGCAGGCTCGGACGTGATTTACCCACCACGTCGTAATCGTCAATGCGGTTTACCGTTGCCTGCGGGGCGTACAGGGAGAGCTGGTTTACCTGCTCGTCGGTCAGGAACGTGTTTTCGATTTTAATCAGATCCTTACGGCCCATCTCGCCAGACGGCAGGTTCAGACCGATGGTGATACGTTGGTCGGTTTCCGTCAGTTTGAACAGCGTCAGCAGCTTAAAACCAACCTGTGCGGGAATGTGGTCAATCACGGTGCCACGTTTGATGGCTTCAACCTGCAGTTTGTTATCGTGTGTCATCTCTTTTTCTCCCTTACAGTGCCAGTTCGCTATTCAGTACCAGTGCCAGTAACGCCTGGCGGGCGAAGATGCCGTTGCCAGCCTGCTGGAAATACCAGGCGTGCGGCGTCTTATCGACGTCGGTGGTGATTTCATCGATGCGCGGCAGCGGATGCAGCACCTTCATGTTTGCTCTGGCACCGTTCAAATCGCTGGCGCGCAGGACAAACTGTGCTTTCACGTTGGCGTATTCGGACGGGTCCAGACGCTCTTTTTGTACGCGGGTCATGTAGAGGATATCGACCTCCGCCATCACCTCTTCGATAGTGCCGTGCAGGCTCCAGGCGATACCTTTTTCGTTCAACATATCCAGAATGTATTGCGGCATGGCCAGTGCGTCCGGGGCGATGAAGTAGAAACGGTTACCTTCGAACTTCGCCAGCGCCTGGGTCAGGGAGTGGACGGTACGGCCATATTTCAGGTCACCCACCATGGCGATGTGCAGATTGTCCAGGCGACCCTGCGTTTCCTGAATGGTAAACAGGTCCAGCAGCGTTTGGGTGGGATGTTGGTTGGAGCCGTCGCCGGCGTTCAGTACCGGAACGTTACCGGAGAACTCTGTAGCCAGACGTGCGGCGCCTTCCTGCGGATGACGCATGACGATGGCGTCGACATAGGTGCTGATGACGGAAATGGTGTCGGCCAGCGTTTCGCCTTTTTTGCCAAGCGACGTGTTGCTGCTGTCAGAGAAACCTACCACGCTGGCGCCCAGGCGGTGCATGGAGGTTTCGAAGGATAAACGGGTGCGGGTTGACGCCTCAAAGAAGCAGCTGGCGATGACCTTATGCTTTAACAGCTCCGGCTGCGGGTTGGCTTTTAATTTCGCCGCCGTCGCGAGGACCAGATTGAGGTCATCGCGGCTGAGGTCGTTTATGGAAATGATGTGTTTTTGATAGAGCGGGTTAGCCATGTTTATCTCCTGACGCCTGGGCAAAAAAAAAGCCCCTCAATTGAGGGGCTCGGAATGGATGATCAACGGAAAGAAAAACGGCAGGCCAGCGTCCTTTTTCAGACGCGGTAAGACAAAATGTCGTACACACTGAACCATACATCCTCCCGGCAAATTGTCCGCGATTATACTCAGCTCCGTTATGGGATCAAGCGGAAAATGCACAATTTATTCACCGCAAACGGTTCTTATGAATTTTAATTCATTTTAAATAGATAGTTAATCTGCTTGTGCACCAGCCCCGTGCGCTGCACAACTCGCGGCGCAACCCAGACAATACTGCTGCCAGCGATGACACCCAGAATCTCTGGTAACGCGTGGTAATCGAGGATTCTGGCAACGGCACGGCCATAACCTGCCGCCGTGTGGATGAGGATAAATTCGCTATTGTGCTCCACGCTGACCACCATTTCAGCAATCGATCGGGCAGCATCAGGAGCGGGGCGCGACTGCGGATTTACAGAATAAATTTTTTGCCCTTTTGTATTTCTTATTTTTATAGCCCCGAGCAGTTTCAGCAGACGGGATACCGTTGACTGGCTAATTCCGGTAAAACCATGGTGTTGGAGATCGCGGCGAAGCGCTTCCTGGGACAGGTAGCTTTTTTCGCTAATCAGGCGCTGACAAATCGCCAATTGTTTCTGCTCTTTGGTCGAGTAATCATCGAATTCCTTCATAAATACACCCTAAGTTTATCATTTGTATCAATGTGATGGCGAAATTCACCACATTTGCTATATCAATAACGGCTCAAACGGGCGGTTGTGCAGAAAAACGAGAGCACGCTCAAAAAAGCCGTCGGGATCCGACGGCCAAAACGGCTACAGCATCGCGCCGATACTCAGGACGACCATGTTCAGCACCGTCAGAATCAGCAGCAGCGGGGCGACCCATTTCAGGTAGCGCACATAAGGAACGCGAGCGATGGCCAACCCGCCCATCACGACGGCTGAAGTGGGGGTGATCAGATTCACAATGCCGGAAGCGGATTGGTACGCGGTGACGACCAGATCCCTTTGCACATGGGCGAAGTCGGCCAGCGGGGCCATAATGGGCATCGTCAGCACCGCCAGACCAGACGAGGAAGGGACCAGGAAGGAGAGCAATACTTCCAGCCAGTAGGTCACATTGATGAAAATGGTGGTGGAAAGACCGGAGACTAAATTTTCGGCGCTGTGCAAAATGGTGTGGGTAATCATGCCGTTGTCCATCACCACCACGATACCGCGCGCAATGCCGATAATCAGCGCCACGCCGAGCAGATCCCGCGCACCGTCAATGAAGGTACTGGTGAAGGCTTCTTCACTCATGCGGGCGATCACACCGACGATAATCGCGGAAGCCAGAAAGACTGCGGATATTTCTGCCATCCACCATCCGAGTACCGCGACGCCATAAATCATTACCGCAAAGGCGGCAGCGAATATCAGCAGGATCCACTTACGCGTGGCCGTGAATTCAAGATTGGCATTGCCGCGATTGCCGAGAAAATGCGCGCGGTTTTCCTCCATTTTATCCGCCACAATCGACAACTCCGGGTGATTGCGGACTTTGCGCGCATAACGCATGACCCACACCACGCAGATAACATAGCCGATGACCAGCAGCAGAATGCGCATCAGCATTCCCTGGGTGAAGGGGATCCCGGCGGCGTTTGCGGCGATAACCGTCGCGAAAGGGTTGATTGTCGAACCGAGCGTGCCGATGCCTGCGCCGAGTAGCACGGTCGCAGCAGCAACCAGTGGATCAAAGCGCGCGGCCATCATGACCGGAACTAATAAGGTGTAGAAAGGGAGTGATTCTTCCGCCATGCCGTAAATCGTGCCTCCGGCGGCGAAAAGCCCCATCAGGATGGGGATCATCCACTCTTCTTTGCCGTTCAGCCTGACCGTCACGCGTTCGATGCCTGCGTCGATGGCGCCCGTTTTGTTTACCACGCCGAGAAAACCACCGATGATCAGGACAAACAGCGCGACATCAATTGCACCTGCGGTGTAGGTTTCGTGGTTATAAAGCCCGTCAATCGGTGCCAGCAGAACAGCGGTTATGCCTTGTGGATGCGCCTCTGTCGGGGCATAAGTACCGGCAACCGGCACTTCTTTGCCGAGGGTAGCATTCATCGCCATCTGGTATTTCCCTGCCGGGACAATCCAGGTCATAACGGCGACGAGCGCAATGAGAATAAACAGGATGGTATACGCGCTGGGAAATTTGAATTTGCCCATGATGTTCTCCGGATAGCTTGGGCATATGCCGCCAGGCGACAGATGCCCGCTGGGGTTAGTCGCCGAGTGTCGCTACCATGACCGCTTTGATGGTATGCATCCGGTTTTCCGCTTCGTCGAAGACGATGGAATGCGCTGACTCGAATACCTCTTCCGTGACTTCAAGCCCTTTCAGGCCATAAGCCGCTTCAATTTCACGGCCCACTTTGGTGTGTTCGTTATGGAAGGCAGGCAGGCAGTGCATAAATTTCACGTTAGGATTGCCGGTCGCATTGATGACCTGCTGGTTAATCTGGTAGGGCGTCATCAGGCTGACGCGTTCTGCCCAGGCTTCTTTTGGTTCGCCCATCGAAACCCAGACATCGGTGTAGAGGAAATCGACGTCGTATACCCCTTCTGCAACATCGTCCGTGAGCGTAATGCGTGCGCCCGTTACGCTGGCGATTTCGCGGCATTCGGCAACCAGCGCCTCGTCCGGCCAGAAGGATTTCGGTGCGACCAGACGAATATCCATCCCCATTTTCGCCGCGCCGACCATCAGCGAATTACCCATGTTGTTGCGGGCGTCACCGAGGTAAGCGAAACTCAGTTCGGGTAAGGTTTTACCCGGAGCGTGTTCCAGCATGGTCATCAGATCCGCGAGGATCTGCGTAGGATGGAATTCATTCGTCAGCCCGTTCCAGACCGGGACGCCAGCAAATTTACCTAACTCTTCAACGATCTCCTGGCCGTAGCCGCGGTATTCGATGCCGTCATACATGCGACCCAACACGCGGGCGGTATCTTTCATCGACTCTTTATGACCGATCTGCGAGCCACTTGGGCCGAGGTAGGTCACCTGTGCGCCCTGATCGAAAGCACCGACTTCAAACGCGCAGCGGGTGCGAGTGGAGGTTTTTTCGAAGATCAGTGCGATGTTTTTACCGACCAGCGTTTGCCTTTCGCGCCCGGCTTTTTTTGCCGTTTTTAACTCGATAGCCAGATCGATCAGGTACTGGATTTCCGCCGGGGTGTAGTCCAGCAGTTTGAGAAAATTGCGATTTTTCAGGTTAACAGTCATGAAAATGTCCTTATGTAGGCCGGATAAGGCGGCGCAACCGCCATCCGGCAAAAAAAGCCCTAAGCGTGAGCGTCGGTGGTTTCGGGACGAATTAGCGTGCCTTTGTCGCCGGCGAGAATGGCCGAACCGTCGGCCAGTGAACCGATGCCAGCAATCCCACGACAGTGAGAGACGAATTCCGCGCAGGCGGTGACTTTGGGGCCCATTGAACCGGCGTCGAATTGCATTTCACCGAGCAGTTCCGGGGTGACCTGGGCCAGCGGGCGCTGGGTAGGTTTGCCCCAGTCTAGGTACACGGCGTCAGCATCGGTGAGGATCAGCAACGCATCGGCATGGAGTTGGCGGGCGAGCAGGGCGGCGGAGAGATCCTTGTCGATCACCGCTTCAATACCGTGGAAGCCATCGGCTTTTTCCACCACCGGTACGCCGCCTCCGCCGTTGCAAATCACCAGATGATCGCGGGCGATCAATGTGCGAATAGCGTCACTTTCAACGATACGTTTGGGTTGTGGAGAGGGCACAACGCGACGGAACGCTTTGCCATCGGCTTTGAAAATCCAGCCCTTTTCCGCGTGAAGCGTTTTAGCCTGAGCGTCGTCGTAAATCGGTCCGATATATTTGGTCGGATTGCTGAAGGCTGGATCGTGGGCATCGACTTCAACCTGAGTCAGCAGGACGCTAATTTCACGTTGTGGCAGCTGGTTTTTCAGCGCTTGTTGCAGCATATAGCCAATCATCCCCTGACTTTCCGCGCCGAGAATGTCGAGCGGATAAGGGGTGACGTGGTCATAAGCGCTGTTTTGTAACGCCAAAAGTCCAACCTGCGGGCCATTGCCGTGCACCAGAATCACGCGCCATTGCTGCGTAAGCTGAGCGATAGTTTTTGCCGCCAGCTCAATATTCTTGCGCTGGATGTCAGCTTCCAGCGGTTCACCGCGTTTGAGCAGCGCATTGCCGCCCAACGCCACAACCAGAGTAGGTTTGTTTTCCATAACGTCTCCTTAAATACCGTCGCGTTCCAGTGGGCAGCTCATGCAGCGCGCGCCGCCGCGTCCGCGTCCCAGTTCGTCACCAGGAATGGGTAAAACGGTGATACCGGCTTTGTCGTATTTTTCGTTGGTCCAGATGTTGCGCTCGTAACCCACCACCACGCCGGGGCGCAGCGTCAGGACGTTGTTGGCGTCGTTCCACTGTTCGCGTTCAGCTTCGAAGGCGTCGCCCCCGGTGGTGATCAGCGTGATTTGGTCGAGGCCCAGCGCTTTTTCGAGGGCGTGTACCAGCGTACTTTCCTGGGTGCGTTTCAGGCCGCCGCGCCCGTCTGGCGTCAGGGTCCAGCACTGGACATCCGGGCGTACCACTTCCGGGTAGACGGAGAAGGTATCGATATCAATGTGGGTCATGACGGTATCGAGGTGCATACAGGAACGATGTTTCGGCAGTTCAACCGCGATGACACGTTCAGCCTGGCGATGCTTAAACAGCGACTGGGCAAGGAACTCAATGCCCTGCGGCGTGGTGCGTTCCGACATACCGATGAGTACCGCGCCGCGACCAATCACCAGCACATCGCCACCTTCTAATGTGGCGTGGTCGTAATTAATATTTTCATCGCCGAAGTATTTAATAAATTCACCATCGGCAAATTGTGGATGCCAACGGTAAATTGCTCGCAGGTTATTGGTTTCCCGCTGGCGTGCGGTTTTTGCCATCGGGTTAATGGATACGCCGTTATATATCCAGCAGGAGGTGTCGCGAGTAAATAAGTGGTTTGGCAATGGCTTCATAATAAAGTCATTAATATCGTGAGTATCGACCACCATATTTTTGATGGAAGCAGGAATTTCCCCGTAGGTTAGCCCGCCGCTTAAATGCCGGGCGAGCTCCCGGTGCTGCATATCTGCAAGCCATGCGCGAATATCGGTAGCGAAAGCGGGGCCAAGGCGATAATCAGAGATTTGTGTCTCCAGCAACCAGTCTTTGGCATCTTGGACATCTAAGGTTTGTGTCAATAAATCAGTGAGTAACAGAACCTCAATCCCTTGCTGACGTAACGTGTTGGCGAAAATGTCATGTTCTTCTCCTGCACGTTCTACCGAAAGAACATCATCAAAAAGCAGTTCCTGGCAATTTGATGGCGTCAGCCTTTTTAAGCTGAGATTAGGGCGATGTAGCATTACGCTACGTAATTGACCGATTTCAGACCCGACATAATGCTTTTCCATCATTATTCCTTTAATACTATTTTAAAAAATAAAGAGGATGTGCCTGCAAATAATATTTATTGCAGTCATGACTTTTCAGCTGATTTCGGAATCTATATTTAGATCTTATTTGATGAGGAAACGTGATTTATTTCACAGTCAGGTCGATATTTGACTTTTGATGTTTAATTTATGATATGGCTCGGAGAATTAATAAAATAAAAACATGAATAATTGAATTACTACGCGGGAATATGTCTTGTTATTTATCGGTGTTAATTTTATGTACACTTTTAGTGTGCTACAATATAAGTAATGCATTGATTTATTTGTGCTTTTTTCTGTGTTGTGAATTATTATGCGAATATATGATTTTATTATTTGCGCGGTAAAGTTTATTTCAAAATAAATATGACGATGAAGAAGGATAGCGAAGGAGAGGTGAACTGTGATCGATAGCTGGTTTTTCTAATAAAACTTTTAATAACAGTATGTTACTGATCAGGTTGAAAAAGGGTAGCCGAAAGTTATGCAAAGTTTATGCATAACCTGTTGCTGAGAGTTAGCAATTATTTAACACCATCAGCGATAAACATGCGTTGACGCAAAATATCGGCAAATAGCAGTAGTATGGCAGGTGGTTTTTTCGTATAACTATAAAAATGAAACGTTGTTTTAATTAAGGGGGTTTGAGATGATTGTCGGCAATATTCACAACCTGGATGCCTGGCTGCCGGAAGAGCTGCGTCAGGCGATTGAACACATCAAAGCGCACGTGACGGATGCGACGGAAAAAGGTAAGCACGACATTGACGGCGATCGCCTGTTTTATCTGATTGCCGAAGATATGACGGAGCCGTTTGCCCAGCGTCGCGCCGAGTATCACGCCCGTTATCTGGATATCCAGATCCTGCTCAAAGGTCAGGAAGGCATGACTTTTAGCACGCAGCCTGCGGGCGCACCGGAAACCGACTGGCTGGCGGATAAAGACATCGCCTTTTTGCCGGAAGGGGCTGAAGAGAAAACGGTGGTGCTTAACGAGGGGGACTTCGTGGTGTTCTATCCGGGCGAAGTGCATAAACCGCTGTGCGCGGTCGGCGCTCCGGCGCTGGTACGTAAAGCCGTGGTGAAAATGCTGGTGGCATAAGTGTATTTGCCGGAGGCGGCTTCGCCTTGCCCGGCCTACGGGAGCGCGGTTGTAGGCCGGATAAGATGCTTAGCATCGCCATCCGGCATTCTTTTCATCCATGCCCTCACTTCGCCAGCGTCGCCACCATCACCGCTTTTATGGTGTGCATCCGGTTCTCCGCTTGATCAAACACGATGCTGGCGGGGGATTCAAAGACCTCATCGGTCACTTCCATCCCGCCGTGCAGACCATATTCCTGTGCCATTTGTTTGCCAAGCGTGGTTTGATCGTCATGAAACGCTGGCAGGCAGTGCAGGAATTTCACCTGTGGATTGCCGGTCAACGCCATCATCGCGCTATTAACCTGATATTTACGCAGCAGCGCAATACGTTCGGCCCACTTCTCTTTCGCTTCGCCCATCGATACCCAGACGTCGGTATAGATAAAGTCCGCACCTTTCACGCCCGCGACGACATCTTCGGTCAGCGTAATATTGCCGCCGTTTTTCTGTGCCAGCGCTTTGCACTCTGCAACCAGACTTTCCTCTGGCCAGCAGGCCTGCGGCGCAACCAGGCGCAGATCCAGCCCGGTTAACGCGGCGGCTTCCAGCATGGAGTTACCCATATTGTTACGTGCATCGCCTGCATAAACCAGCGTCATTTCATTGAACACTTTACCCGGCAGGTGTTCCTGCATTGTGAGCAAATCTGCCAGCAACTGGGTGGGGTGAAACTCGTTAGTTAATCCGTTCCATACCGGAACCCCGGCGTATTCCGCCAGCGTCTCGACAATTTCCTGGCCGTGGCCCCGATACTGAATACCGTCGTACATACGACCGAGCACGCGGGCGGTGTCTTTGATCGACTCTTTATGACCAATCTGGCTGCCGCTTGGCCCGAGATACGTGACGCGCGCGCCCTGATCGTATGCGGCAACTTCGAAAGAGCAACGGGTGCGGGTTGAGTCTTTTTCGAAGATGAGCGCGATGTTTTTACCGGTGAGTTGAGCGACCTCTGTGCCGTTTTTTTTATCCGCCTTCAACTGCGCGGCGAGCTGGAGCAGTGACGTGAGTTCAGCAGAGGTGAAATCGAGCAATTTCAAAAAGTGCTTCTGATAAAACGTAGACATGGTTCCCTCACATGGCTTAAGCCATTTATTGAATTAAAATTCAATTTATATGGATGTTTATTCACTTGCAACCTTGTTTAACAAATCTTTCCTGGAAAGGTGGAGGCAATGTCAGCGGTATGTGACAATAAGAGTATCGGCAGGACATTATGAGGAACGAGCTATGGCAAACCCGGAACTACTGGAAGAACAGCGTGAAGAAACGCGCTTGATTATTGAAGAGTTACTCGAAGATGGTAGCGATCCAGACGCGCTGTACACCATCGAACATCACCTTTCCGCGGATGACTTTGAAACCCTGGAAAAAGCGGCAGTAGAAGCCTTCAAACTGGGTTATGAAGTGACCGAGCCTGAAGAGCTGGAAGTGGAAGAAGGCGACACGGTTATTTGCTGTGACATTCTCAGCGAATGCGCCCTGAATGCCGAACTGATCGACGCTCAGGTTGAACAGCTGATGAATCTGGCTGAAAAATTTGAAGTGGAATACGACGGGTGGGGTACCTATTTCGAAGACCCTAACGGCGAAGAAGGTGAAGACGGCGACGATGAAGACTTCGTCGACGAAGATGATGACGGCGTGCGTCACTAAGTCATCTGCTGACCTACGGTGGCATCTGCTGCCGTAGGCCAAGGACAACGTATGGATTACCTGCAAATACTCTCCCCGATCCACAGCTTCCTGCACTGTAAAACGCCCCAGGCCTGGCTTGATAAAGCGCGAGACCCGGCGAATCTCCCTCTGTTACTGACCGATCACCTTGTCTGCGAACTGAAAGCGGCGCAAACGGCTATGCTGCTGGTGCGTAAATATGTCGCCGATAAACAGGGAGCGCAGGCGCTGCTGGACTGGCTGAAACCCTATGAGGCGTATGCTTTCAGAGAAGGGGATGAACCGGACTTTATCGCGCTCAATAAACAGATTAGCAAAAGCGTAATGCCGCAAACCGACGATCCGTGGGGGCGCAAGCTTATCGACAGCATGGTGTTACTGATCAAAGAAGAACTTCACCACTTCTGGCAGGTACGTGAGGCGATGATGAGCCGCAACATTCCCTACGTCAAAATTACTGCCAGCCGTTACGCCAAAGGTATGCTCAAAGAGGTGCGCACCCATGAGCCATTGACGCTAATCGATAAGCTGATTTGCGGGGCCTACATTGAGGCGCGGTCCTGTGAACGGTTCGCCGCGCTGGCACCGTATCTGGATGACGATCTGCAGGCATTTTATCTGTCACTGCTGCGTTCTGAGGCGCGGCACTATCAGGATTATCTGGCGTTGGCGCAGCAGGTTTCTGCTGACGATATCAGTAGCCGGGTGCGGTTCTTTGGCGAAGTAGAAGCCGCGCTGATTACTTCTCCCGACGATGAATTCCGTTTTCACAGCGGCGTGCCCGCTTAGCCTCCTTCTCTGACGCGCGGCAGACATTGCCGTGCGGTTTAACCCCCCTGTCCCCGTTAGCAAAATCTGGTGGCTGGCAATCGCTCGCTGCTGCCGTAATAATCAAAATACACGAAGGGGAAATATATCCCCGCAATAGCAACTGTTTGGCATAAGGATGGTTAATGAACTGGACACACGTATTGTTGGCGGGTTATATCGGGGCGGTGATTGCTATCGTCGTGGGAATGTTTCGCAAAAAAGGCTGGCTGGGCAAGCTCTCCGGCGTGGTGGTCTTTGTGGTGGCGATTATCGCGTGGAATCTGTTTGATGTGCACTACCTGATCCCACGCGAAAGCCCGGATTATGGTCTGACTGATGCGCAGAAATTTGAAAACGCGATGCTGTCCATGCCCGTTTATCAGGTGCTTAAGGAGCAGGAGCCAGCGCTGTGGCAGAACATCCTCACCCAGGCAACGCAGCTGAAAGAGGCGGGGAAAAGCGAGCAACAGATTATCGACGCTATTCAGCCGCAGATCCTGCAGGTACAGATGGCACGTTTGCAGCAGGCGCCTGATGCCAACGTGATCGAGTATATGAAGATTAATCTCGAACAGATTGCCGCGGTGGCAAAAGTGGGCAATGACGAATGTTTTCGCTTTTTGTTCCCGGCGGTGAAAGGCGGGATTAACCCGGTGCGTATTATTCCGCGCGAGCTCATGAACCGTCGTATGGCCAGCGATATGAGTATGATGCACGCGGCCTATGGCCCGAACAAACATACGGTTACGGCGGAAGAAAAACAGTTGGCGCTTCAGGATCTGCAATCCATCAGTCCGGGGCTGGTACAGCGCTTTGGACCGGATATCCAAATCATGGCCGATCCGAGTAAAGGCGTGGGCAAAGAGAAAGTCGTCTGTGAAATGGTGCAAGATTTATGGTCACAGGTGCTGAAACTGCCAACCGCGCGCGCGGCCGGCGTTATTCGACTAATGCTCTCAGCCGAGATGCAGTAACGCGGCTAAAGCCCCTCGGCGTAAGGTCAGAGGGGCTTTAACATCCGCACTTCACAATCTACGTGCCCGGTACAGCCCAGCGCTTCGCTGATGTGCTCAAAGCCTAAATGCTCATACAAGCGGATTGCCTCAGTCAGAAACGCCGTGGTTTCCAGATAGCACTGCTTAAAACCTTGCTCACGGGCATGTTCAAGCGCCATCAGCGCCAGTTTTTTCGCCAGCCCCTGACCGCGCGCGCTCGACAGGAAGTACATCTTTTGCAGCTCGCAAATGTCTGGTTCGCTACACCCTAACGGCGCCACGCCACCGCCGCCCACGACCTCACCGTTTTGCTCAACCACCCAGTAGGCCGCGCCCGGCTGGCTGTAAACCTGGAACAATTCGTCCAGATTAGGGTCGGCAACGGTGTAGCCTTTATCGGCGGTCAGGCCGTATTCAGCGGAAACCTGGCGGATAACGCGGGCAATTGCGGCGTTATCATCGGCAGAAATTCGGCGCAGCGTTGCCGCGACGGAGGTAATGGCACTCATAGCGAACTCATGACATAAAAGTGAGACATATGCAGTTAATACCACTGCGGTGAGGGGAAGCGCAAGCGAGGATAATTCAATAAAAAGCCTCTGAGCATATGCGTCAGAGGCTTTTATTGTCTGCGGTATCGGATGCGCTACGCTTATCCGACCTACGTTGACGGTGCCTGTAGGCCGGATAAGCGCAAGCGCCATCCGGCAAACGGCTTTACAGCGCGGCGATGACCGCCTGCTGCTCAATCAGCTTCGCTTTCGCTTCTGCGTAACCGTCCAGCTTCTCACGCTCTTTGGCGATCACCGCTTCCGGTGCGCGAGCAACGAAACCTTCGTTGGAGAGCTTGCCTTCGATACGGGCAATCTCACCTTCGATTTTCGCCACTTCTTTCGCCAGACGCGCCAGTTCATCTTCTTTGTTGATGAGGCCCGCCATCGGGATCAGCAGCTCGGCGCCGTCGATGATTTTGGTTACGGAAACCGGACCTTTATCATCGGCTGGCAGCACGGTGATGCTTTCCAGACGCGCCAGGTTCAGCAGGAAGCTCTTGTTGTCGTTTACACGACGCATCGCATCCGCGCTGCAACCACGCAGCAGCAGCTCCAGCGGTTTGCCTGGGGCAATGTTCATTTCCGCGCGGATATTACGTACGGCAACGATCGCCTGCTTCAGCCATTCGGTATCGGCCAGCGCCGCTTCGTCTACCTGCGCCGCGTTATATTCCGGGAACGGCTGCAGCATGATGGTATCTGCGGTGTTGCCACAAATCACTTTCACGCGCTGCCAGATGGTTTCGGTGATGAACGGAATGATCGGATGCGCCAGGCGCAGCAGACCTTCCAGCACGGTCACCAGCGTATTGCGGGTGCCGCGCAGTTCAGCATCAGTTCCTCCGGTCATCACCGGCTTGGTCAGCTCCAGATACCAGTCGCAGAACTGGTTCCAGGTGAACTCGTACAGGATGCCCGCGGCGATATCGAAGCGGAAGTTATCCAGCGCTTCGCGGTACGCTTTGATGGTCTGATTGAATTCAGCGAGGATCCAGCGGTCTGCCAGAGACAGGGTCATTTCGCCGCCGTTGAAGCCGCAGTCCTGATCTTCGGTGTTCATCAGCACAAAGCGGCTGGCGTTCCACAGCTTGTTACAGAAGTTACGATAACCTTCCAGACGCTTCATATCCCAGTTGATGTCGCGACCGGTAGAAGCCAGCGCCGCCAGGGTGAAACGCAGGGCGTCGGTACCGTGCGGTTCGATGCCGTTCGGGAACTGCTTCTCGGTACGTTTGGCAATCTTCTCAGCCAACTGCGGTTGCATCATGTTGCCGGTACGTTTTTCCAGCAGCTCCGGCAGCGAGATACCGTCGACCATATCCAGCGGGTCAATCACGTTGCCCTTGGATTTGGACATCTTCTGGCCTTCGTCGTCACGGATCAGACCGGTCATGTAGACGGTATGGAACGGAACCTGCGGCTTGCCGTTTTCATCTTTGATGAAGTGCATGGTCATCATGATCATGCGGGCAATCCAGAAGAAGATGATATCGAAGCCGGAAACCATCACGCTGGTTGGGTGGAACTGACGCAGCGCATCGGTGTTTTCCGGCCAGCCGAGGGTAGAGAAGGTCCACAGCGCGGAGGAGAACCAGGTATCCAGAACGTCTTCGTCCTGACGAAGCTGAACGTCAGCGCCGAGGTTGTTTTCCTGACGCACTTCGTCTTCGGTACGGCCAACGTAGACGTTGCCCGCTTCGTCGTACCATGCCGGGATACGGTGACCCCACCACAGTTGACGGGAAATACACCAGTCCTGAATATCGCGCATCCAGGAGAAGTACATGTTTTCGTACTGCTTCGGTACGAACTGGATGTCGCCGTTTTCAACCGCTTCAACCGCCGGTTTTGCCAGCACGTCGGCACGGACGTACCACTGGTCGGTCAGCATTGGCTCGATAACCACGCCGCCACGGTCGCCGTAAGGCACGGTCAGGTCGTGCGGTTTAATTTCTTCCAGCAGGCCGAGCGCATCAACGGCGGCAACCACCGCTTTACGCGCGGCAAAGCGTTCCAGCTTCTGGAATTCAGCCGGGATTTCATTGGAGTAGACGTCGGACTCTTCGCCTTTGGTATCGTACACTTCCGCGGTTTCGCGGATGTCGCCGTCAAAGGTCAGAATGTTGATCATCGGCAGGCCGTGACGTTTCCCGACTTCATAGTCGTTAAAGTCGTGCGCCGGGGTGATCTTCACGCAGCCGGTGCCTTTTTCCATATCGGCGTGTTCGTCGCCAACGACAGGAATACGGCGGTTGACCAGCGGCAGGACAACGTATTTGCCAATCAGGTCTTTATAACGCGGATCTTCCGGGTTGACCGCCACGCCGGTATCGCCCAACAGGGTTTCCGGACGAGTGGTCGCCACCACCAGGTAATCTTTACCGTCTGCGGTTTTCGCGCCGTCGGCCAGCGGATAACGGATGTGCCACATGGAGCCTTTAGACTCGCGGTTTTCCACTTCCAGGTCAGAGATGGCGGTGCGCAGTTTCGGGTCCCAGTTTACCAGGCGCTTGCCACGGTAAATCAGGTCTTCTTTATACAGGCGAACGAAGACTTCTTTCACGGCATTGGAAAGACCTTCGTCCATGGTGAAGCGCTCGCGCTCCCAGTCAACGGAGTTGCCGAGACGGCGCATCTGACGGGTAATGGTGCCGCCGGATTCCGCTTTCCACTGCCAGATTTTGTCGATAAACGCTTCGCGACCGTAGTCGTGACGGGTTTTACCTTCTTCAGCGGCAATCTTACGCTCAACCACCATTTGGGTGGCGATACCCGCGTGGTCGGTTCCCGCCTGCCACAGGGTGTTTTTACCCTGCATGCGCTGGTAGCGAATCATGGTATCCATGATGGTTTGCTGGAAAGCATGACCCATATGCAAACTGCCGGTGACGTTCGGCGGCGGGATCATGATGCAGAAGGACTCTTTGCTTTCATCGCCGTTAGGTTTGAAATAGCCCTGCTTTTCCCAGTGCTCGTAAAGCGGCTGTTCGATATCTTGTGGGTTGTATGTCTTTTCCATTATTTCCAGGTTGCCGTATTCAGGTTAAAACCAGCCACGCGGTAAGCTTTGTAGCGATCGCGTGCCGATTGTTTCAAAGAATCTTCGTAAGGAACGAAGTCTATCACTTCTGTGAAAGCGGTGGCAAAATCTGCAAAGCCAACGCGCAAACTGATGAGCAGGTCGCGCGGGCTGCTGTTGCGTTTTTCCGGCCAGGCAATCTCTACCGGGGCGCCGCCTCTGGGGCCTTCACCCGCCAGATTATGTGGAACAAAGCTTTCTGCTGGTCTTGCCCACAGGGCTTCATCCAGTCGAAGAGCCTGCTTTTCGTTTTCACAGGCGATCAGCACGCGCTTGCCAGCCCGCCAACGTTCTGCGGCAATTTCACACACCAGTTGTTCAACGGCGCTTAAGCCATCAACGATGTTGTCATTGTCCAGAAGATAGAACGTTGCGTTTCTCATATATGGGGCTTCTTGTGATGAATTTAAATGCAGAGCCCGGCGAGCCGGGCCTGCAATTTATTGCCGTATGTAGGCCGGATAAGGCGTTTACGCCGCCATCCGGCGATTGTGCGTCAACGCCTGATGGCGCTGCGCTTATCAGGCCTACATGTTGCAGGCTCGATAGCGTATTACTCTTCGCCGTTAAACCCGGCGCGATTGAGCAGGAACTGCGACAGCAGTGCCACCGGACGACCGGTTGCGCCTTTGGCTTTCCCGGAACGCCATGCGGTACCGGCGATGTCGAGGTGCGCCCAGTTGTATTTACGGGTAAAGCGCGACAGGAAGCAGCCTGCGGTAATGGCTCCGCCAGGGCGCCCGCCAATGTTTGCCATATCCGCAAAGTTGGACTCCAGCTGTTCCTGGAACTCATCACCCAACGGCAGACGCCATGCGCGATCGCCAGCCTGCTCGGACGCGCCGATCAGCTCATGCGCCAGCGGGTTATGGTTCGACATCAGGCCGGTGATGTGATGGCCCAGTGCAATCACGCACGCGCCGGTCAGGGTCGCGACATCAATCACTGCTTCCGGCTCAAAGCGCTCGACGTAGGTTAACACGTCGCACAGCACCAGACGGCCTTCGGCGTCGGTATTGAGCACTTCAACGGTCTGCCCGGACATGGTGGTCAGCACATCGCCTGGGCGATACGCGCGGCCACCCGGCATGTTTTCGCAGCCCGCCAGTACGCCGACGACATTGATGGGCAGTTGAAGCTCGGCCACCATGCGCATCACGCCGTACACTGCCGCCGCACCGCACATGTCGTACTTCATCTCATCCATGCCTTCGGCTGGTTTGATGGAGATACCGCCGGAGTCGAAGGTTAACCCTTTACCGACCAGCACAATCGGACGCGCGTCTTCGGACGGATTGCCTTTGTACTCGATGACCGACATCAGCGACTCATTTTGCGAACCGTGGCCGACGGCGAGGTAAGAGTGCATACCCAGCTCTTTCATCTGCTGTTCGCCGATCACGCGGGTCACAACATTCTTGCTGTAGCTGTCTGCCAGTTGACGCGCCTGGGAAGCCAGATAGGCGGCGTTACAAATATTTGGCGGCATGTTGCCGAGATCTTTCGCTGCTTTAATACCGGCGGCGATCGCCAGACCGTGCTGGATAGCACGCTCGCCGCTGGTCAGTTCACGGCGGGTCGGTACGTTGAAGACCATTTTACGCAGCGGGCGACGCGGCTCGCTTTTGTTGGTCTTCAACTGGTCAAAGCTGTACAGCGTTTCCTGGGCCGTCTCAACGGCCTGACGCACTTTCCAGTAGTTATTGCGCCCTTTGACGTGCAGCTCAGTCAGGAAGCAGACGGCTTCCATTGAGCCAGTATCATTCAGCGTATTGATGGTTTTCTGAATGACCTGCTTGTACTGGCGCTCATCAAGTTCACGCTCTTTGCCACAACCAATGAGGAGAATTCGCTCAGACAGAACGTTAGGAACATGGTGCAGCAACAGGGTTTGCCCCGGTTTGCCTTCCAGTTCGCCACGACGCAGCAGTGCGCTGATGTACCCGTCGCTGATCTTGTCGAGCTGCTCTGCAATCGGAGAGAGGCGGCGTGGTTCAAAGACACCCACGACGATGCACGCACTCCGCTGTTTCTCCGGGCTACCGCTTTTTACACTGAACTCCATGCACTACGCTCCTGAATCTTAAAGACAACAGCGGTGGCTACGGATAGAATTGCAAGCTTTCGTAACTCATACCCGCTGTTGCGGTGACTTCGTGTTAATCTTAACGTTATTACGGCATTGGCACGTCAGAACAATTTCTGAGAGGTGGATCCGTTGAGTATAATGATCTTAGCGACGATTTCGACGACTCAAGAGAATAAATGACGTTTAAGCCATGAAACAAGCTAAATTCCGGCAAAAGACGGGTTTTTACGGGCGTATTTAAAGTGATAATCATAAGATATCTGGTTCGGGAAACGCTCAAAAGCCAACTTGCGATCCTATTCATCCTGCTTTTGATCTTCTTTTGTCAAAAGTTAGTCAGGATCCTGGGTGCGGCTGTTGACGGTGATATCCCGGCGAATCTGGTGCTCTCGCTGCTGGGGCTGGGCGTGCCAGAAATGGCGCAACTAATCTTGCCCTTAAGCCTGTTCCTTGGGCTGCTGATGACGCTGGGCAAACTGTATACCGAAAGTGAAATTACGGTCATGCATGCCTGTGGGCTGAGCAAGGCTGTGCTTGTTAAAGCGGCGATGGTGCTGGCGTTGTTTACCAGTATTATTGCGGCGGTCAACGTGATGTGGGCCGGGCCATGGTCCTCCCGGCATCAGGACGAAGTGCTGGCGGAAGCGAAAGCGAACCCCGGCATGGCGGCGCTCGCTCAGGGGCAATTCCAGCAGGCAACGAACGGCAGTTCGGTGTTGTTTATCGAAAGTGTTGACGGTAGCAGCTTCAAAGATGTGTTCCTCGCGCAAATCCGCCCGAAAGGCAACGCCCGTCCTTCGGTGGTGGTGGCTGATTCCGGACATCTGACTCAGTTGCGTGACGGCTCTCAGGTCGTGACGCTGAACCAGGGGACGCGCTTTGAAGGGACCGCGCTGCTGCGCGATTTCCGCATTACCGATTTCCAGGACTACCAGGCGATTATCGGCCATCAGGCCGTGGCGCTGGACCCCAACGATACCGACCAGATGACCATGCGTACGCTGTGGACGACCGACACCGCTCGCGCCCGCGCGGAGCTGCACTGGCGTATCACATTGGTATTCACCGTATTTATGATGGCGCTGATGGTTGTCCCGCTGAGCGTGGTTAACCCGCGTCAGGGTCGCGTACTGTCCATGCTGCCAGCCATGCTGCTTTATTTGCTGTTCTTCCTGGTGCAGACGTCGCTGAAGTCGAACGGTGGCAAAGGTAAGCTGGATCCGGTGTTCTGGATGTGGGTGGTAAACCTGGCTTATCTGGCGCTGGCGATTGTGCTTAACCTCTGGGATACGGTGCCGATGCGCCGCTTGCGTGCCCGTTTTATGCGTAAAGGAGCGGTATAATGCAGCCTTTTGGTGTACTTGACCGCTATATCGGTAAAACCATTTTTACCACCATCATGATGACGTTGTTCATGCTGGTGTCGCTCTCCGGGATCATCAAGTTTGTCGACCAGCTGAAAAAAGCCGGGCAGGGGAGCTACGACGCGATGGGCGCCGGGCTGTATACCCTGCTCAGCGCGCCGAAAGATATCCAAATCTTCTTCCCGATGGCGGCGCTGCTGGGTGCTTTGTTGGGGCTGGGCATGCTGGCCCAGCGCAGTGAACTGGTGGTGATGCAAGCTTCTGGCTTTACCCGTATGCAGGTAGCGTTGTCGGTGATGAAAACCGCGATTCCGCTGGTGCTGCTGACGATGGCCATCGGCGAATGGGTGGCACCGCAGGGTGAACAGATGGCGCGTAATTACCGTGCGCAGCAGATGTACGGCGGTTCGCTGCTCTCTACCCAGCAAGGGCTGTGGGCGAAAGACGGTGACAGCTTTGTTTACATCGAGCGGGTGAAAGGCGACGCTGAGCTAGGTGGAATCAGCATCTACGCCTTTAACGACAAGCGTCGTTTGCAGTCCGTTCGCTATGCCGCCAGCGCGACGTTTGACCCGGAGCAGAAGGTCTGGCGTTTGTCGCAGGTGGATGAGTCCAACCTGACCGACCCGAAACAAATCACCGGTTCGCAGACCGTGAGCGGCACCTGGAAAACCAACCTTACGCCCGACAAGCTCGGCGTCGTGGCGTTGGATCCTGACGCGCTGTCGATTAGTGGTCTGCATAATTACGTGAAGTACCTGAAGTCGAGCGGACAGGACGCCGGACGCTACCAGCTCAATATGTGGAGCAAAGTGTTCCAGCCGCTGTCAGTGGCGGTCATGATGCTGATGGCGCTGTCGTTTATCTTTGGTCCGCTGCGTAGCGTGCCGATGGGCGTGCGTGTGGTGACGGGGATTAGCTTCGGTTTTGTGTTCTATGTGCTGGACCAAATCTTTGGCCCGCTGACGCTGGTGTATGGTATTCCGCCGATTATCGGCGCGCTGCTGCCAAGCGCCAGCTTCTTCCTGATAAGCCTGTGGCTGATGCTGCGTAAGTCGTAATCACAGTAATCGTAGGCCTGATAGCGCTGCGCTTATCAGGCCTGCCCATGACCCGTAGGCCGGATAAGGCGTTAAGCCGCCATCCGGCAACGTAACGCGGGTGCTAGCGTTTTCTCCCGCCCATCAAGCTTCCCAACATTCCGCGGATTATCTGATTAGTGACCTGTCTCGCCGCGCTTTTCGCCACGCTCTGTACCACGCCATCGCGCTTGCCGCCGCGCGGCCCTGTGCTGCCAAACAAAATATCCTTCAACCCACCGAGAATACCGTCGTCAACCTCGACCGCTTTACCGTTGGCGGGAGGCGTATTTTGCTGCCCGGTGCTGGCCTGAACGCCTTGCTGTAAGCGCTCATAGGCGGACTCACGATCTACCTCTTCCTCATATTTTCCGTACAGCGAAGAGTGATTAATCAGCCCGTTGCGCTCATCGTCCGTCACCGGTCCCATGCGGGAGCAGGGCGCAATCACCATTGCCCGCTCCACCACCGACGGGCTGCCTTTGGCATCCAGAAATGAAACCAGTGCTTCGCCGGTGCCCAGCTCCTGAATGGCTTTCTCGGTATCAAACGCCGGGTTGGCGCGCATGGTTTGCGCCGCGCTTTTCACTGCTTTCTGATCTTTCGGCGTGAACGCGCGCAGGGCGTGCTGCACGCGGTTACCCAACTGGCCAAGCACGTTGTCCGGAATATCCGACGGATTTTGCGAGACGAACCACACGCCGACCCCTTTCGAGCGGATCAGGCGGATCACCTGTTCGATTTTATCCAGCAGCACCTGCGGGGCGTCGTTGAACAGCAGATGCGCTTCATCAAAGAAGAACACCAGTTTTGGCTTCTCCAGATCGCCCGCTTCCGGCAATTGTTCGTACAGTTCGGAGAGCATCCACAGCAGGCTGGCGGCGTACAGTTTGGGCATCTGGTAGAGCTTCTCGGCGCTGAGGATATTGATCATCCCTTTGCCGCTGGCGTCAGTACGCATCCAGTCTTTGATATCCAGCATTGGTTCGCCAAAGAAGTGCGCTGCGCCCTGCTGCTCCAGCGACAGCAGCCCGCGCTGGATAGCCCCGACCGAAGCGCTGCTGATATTGCCGTACTGATTCTGGAAGGATTTAGCGTTATCGCCGATGTACTGAGTTATGGCCCGCAGGTCTTTGAAATCGAGCAGCAGCAGGCCCTGGTCATCGGCAATGCGGAAGATAATATCCAGCACGCCGGACTGAACGTCGTTGAGATTCAACAGACGAGCCAGCAGCAGCGGTCCGAGGTCAGATACCGTGGCTCGCACCGGGTGACCTTTTTCGCCGAAGATATCCCACACCGTGACCGGATTAGCATGCGGTTGCCAGTCGGTAATGCCGATATTTTTCAGGCGGGCGAGCAGCTTTTCAGAGGCCTGTCCTTCCTCGGCCACGCCGGTTAAGTCACCTTTCACATCGGCCATAAATACCGGTACGCCAATCCCGGACAGCGATTCGGCAAGCTTTTGTAACGTGACGGTTTTACCGGTCCCGGTCGCGCCGGTAATCAGCCCGTGACGGTTGGCCATGCCTGGCAATAAAAACAGTTCGGTGTCCGGCGTGCGGGCAATTAGCAGGGGTGCGCTCATTGAGATTTCCTCCATTTATCCTGCCTGGAGTATAGGCAATGTCCATCAAAGAGAGTATGCGATGGCGAGAGAAAATGAGTTAAAGCGTATTGCCGTGATAAATCTGATACCCGAGATCGACGGTGTTGTGGTTATGGTCGTTGTTCTTGATTTTGCTCAGCAACATCTGCGCCGCCATACGGCCAATGTCAAAACGCGGGGTGATCACGCTGGCGAGACTTGGGATCATCTGCCTGCCCATTTCCAGCCCGTGAAAACCGGCAATTGAGATCTGTTCCGGAACGGCCAGCTCGCGCTCGCGGCACAGCAGCAGCGCGCCCATCGCAATATCGTCGTTAGTGCAAAACACGCCGTCTAAATCCGGATGCGCAGCCAGCGCGTCCCGCATCATCTGGGTGCCGAGATGAATGGACGAAATAGCGCGCGGATTGACGCGCAGCGGCACCAGACCACGACGCGTCATGGCATCGCAGTAGCCGCGATAGCGTTGTTCATCGCGGACGTCGTCTTTCGAACCGAGATAAAGGATTTTGCGCCGCTGGCGTTTATCCAGCATGGTGCTGACCATATCAAACGCCGCCTGACGGTTATCGAAACCTACTTCCATGTCCAGACGGTCGCCCTGAATATCCATCAGCTCGACCACCGGAATGTTGGCTGAACGCAGAAATTTAACCGTGCGCAGGGTGTGATATTTCTCGGAAAGGATAATGCCGTCGATGTTGTACGACAGCAGGTTGATCACCGACTCTTCCTCGGATTCCCGGTCATAATTGTAGTTGGCGATCAGCGTCTGATAGTTATGATCCGAGGTGACTGACTCGATACCGGCCAGAATGTCAGCGAACAGCTGGTTTTGAAACGAGGGGATCAGCACGCCGAGCGTGTAGCTTTGCGCGTTAAGCAGCATCGCGGGCGCGCGGTTGGGGATGTAATTAATTTCTTCCATAATCTGCGCGATGCGTTCACCGGTTTCCTTTGCGACCTTTTTCGGCGAGCGAATGTAGCGACTCACCGTCATTTTGGTCACGCCCGCCAGTGTGGCGATGTCTTGCAAAGAAATTCTGTGGTTCCTCATTTTCTCTCCAGTGCCGGGGAGCGCAGACCTGTGCTCCCCGGTAATACCGTCTTAATGCAGGATGGCGTTCAGCGCCAGAACCCCCAACAGACCCATAATGGAAATCAGCGTTTCCATTACCGTCCATGTGCGCAACGTTTCGCCCACGCTGAGATTAAAATAGCCTTTAAACAGCCAGAATCCCGGATCGTTAACGTGGGACGCAATCACGCTGCCCGCGCCGGTAGCCAGCACCATCAGCGCCGGGTCAGCATGGGTGACGTTGATAATCGGCAGCACCACGCCTGCGGTGGTGATCGCCGCCACGGTGGCTGAACCGAGCGCGATGCGCAGCAAGGCGGCAACCGTCCAGCACATCAGCAACGGAGAAAGCGACGTGCCGGTCATCAGGTGCGAGATATATTGCCCCACGCCGCTGTCGACCAGAACCTGCTTAAACGCGCCGCCCCCGGCGATGATAAACACAATCATCGCAATTGCGCCGATAGAGTCGCCAATGATATCCATAATTTGCTCGATCGTACGTCCGTTACGTCGACCAAGGGTAAAAATGGCGAGTACGATAGCGATAAACAACGCGACCGCAGGGTTGCCGATAAACTCAAAGAACACCCGCACGCTGTTGGTTTTCGGCAGCGTAATTTCGCACACGGCGGCGACCGCCATCAGTATGACCGGGATTACCGCCGCAAAGATACTGTTCCAGAACGATGGCATCTCTTCTTCGGTGAACAGATGCGGGTTGAACAACCCTTCCGGCGGTGCTTTCTCAAAGCGGGTCAGCAGCTTTGAAAACAGCGGCCCGGCAACAATCACCGTCGGGATCGTAATAATAAATCCGTACAGCAGGGTGGTACCGAGATTGGCCTCGAAAATGGTAGCAATCGCGGTCGGCCCTGGATGCGGCGGCAGAAAACAGTGGGTCACGGATAGCGCGGCGACCATCGGCACGCCGACATACAGCAGCGGCAGGCCGGACGAGGCCACCACCGTAAACACCAGCGGCAGCAGCAGAACAAAGCCGACTTCAAAAAACATTGCCAGACCGACCACCAGACCGGTGATCACCAGCGCCCACTGCACGCGTTTTTTACCGAACGTGCCAATCAGCGTGGTGGCGATGCGCTGGGCCGCACCGGTATCGGAAATCAGTTTGCCGAGCATTGCGCCGAAGCCGAGGATCATCGCCAGCCCGCCGAGCGTGCCACCGATCCCGTTTTGTATTGAGTGCAGAACGGCCTGTGCATCCATCCCTTCGGCAAAACCAACGACCGCCGCCACCAGGACCAGAGCAATAAAGCCGTTAACTTTAAAGCCAATCATCAGGACCAGGAGCAGCGCGACGCCTGCCGCAATTATTATTAATGGCATAATCGTTTCTCTTATATCCCCGTCATTCTGCAACTCGAATGATTTAGGGTGTATGTGCCAAAAAGGCAGCGCCTGGGCGCTGCGTGATGTTGCGTTGTGTGGTATCAGACGGCGACCAGCATGCCGCCATCGACAAACAACAGGTGCCCGTTTACAAAATCGGATGCTTTGGAAGAGAGGAATACCGCCGCGCCGATCAGCTCCTGCGGATCGCCCCAGCGCGCGGCTGGCGTACGTTTGCACAGCCAGGAAGTGAAGGCTTCATCCTCGACCAGCGCTTTGGTCATCTCGGTTTTGAAGTAGCCCGGTGCGATCCCGTTGACCTGGATATTGTGGCGCGCCAGCTCAACGCACATTCCGCGGGTAAGCATTTTTACCGCGCCTTTCGAGGCGGCGTACGGCGTGATGGTATCGCGGCCCAGTTCGCTCTGCATGGAGCAGATGTTGATGACCTTCCCGGCCTGACGTTCCACCATGCGACGCGTTACCGCCTGCGAGACCAGGAATACCGCCGTCTGGTTAACGGCAATCACATCGTTCCAGTCCTGCTCCGGGAACTCGGTAAACGGATGGCGACGCTGGATACCGGCGTTATTCACCAGCACATCGATCGGGCCAATGTCTTTTTCGATATGGTCGATGGCGGCGTCAATGTCTTGTTTATGCGTAACATTGAACGGCGCGGCCACGGCGCGGATCCCTTCCTGCTGCAATTTGGCGACGGCGGCCTCCGCACGCTCCGGCGTAATGTCATTAACGATAATCTGTGCGCCATATTTACCCAGCCCGGTCGCCAGTAAATAACCAATACCCTGGGCTGAACCGGTGATCAGAATGTTTTTGCCGTCCAGTGAAAAAAGATCGTTCATCATGCTATTCCTTATTTTATGTCTTCGAAAACGAGCTGGACTTTCGCCGCCTGGGTTTTATCCCCGGCGAATATCAGCGCCTGTTCAAGCTCGGTAAACGGATATTCAGCGCTGAGTAACGGCAGCGGATCGATAACGTTATTCGCCAGCCACGACACCGCGGTGTTGAACTCGGTGGTAAAGCGGAACGAGCCTTTGAGCGCGATCTCTTTGCCGATCAGCATCATCATCGGGAAGTCCGGCACCGCGCCGCCCATGCCGACCTGCACCATCACGCCTTTCGCGCGGGTCACTTCCAGACAGGTGGTGATTGAGGACGGATGACCAGAGACTTCAAAGCTGACGTCGAAGTAGCCTTTCTCTTTTTTCCACGCGTCGAGCGAGTCCTGCTGCGGGTTAATCAGCGTATCGGCACCCATCTGTTGCGCCAGCGAGAGCGAGCGCGGGCTGATATCCGCACAGACGATTTCTGCCGCGCCGAGCGTTTTTACCGCGCTGACAATCAGACAGCCGATAGGCCCGACGCCGGAGATAAACACGCGCTTGCCCTGCAGGTCGCCCGCTTCATGCGCGGCGTGGATCGCGACCGCCAACGGTTCGGCAAAGGCCATGACTTTTTCATCGGCCTCTTGAGGGTAGGGGATGCACTGCGCAGTATCGACAGTTTTAAACTGAGTAAAGCCGCCGTCGACGTGGGGAAAATACATGGCGCTGCCAAAAAAGCGCATTTCCGTGCACTGGTTTTCTTCATGCTGCAGACAGTATTTACAGTGGCCGCAGGGCTTCGACGGATTAATCGCCACCGACTGACCTTTATGTAATTCTGTTGAATCGCTGTGCACTACTTTACCAATAACTTCATGGCCTAAAATCATCGGCGCTTTAACGGTAAAATTACCGACTTTGCCTTCCTGATAATAATGTAAATCGGAACCACAAATTCCCCCGCGGGTAATTTGTACCAGCGTTCCTTTATTATTCCATTCTATATTTTGGTCGGTAATGGCAACAGTTTTCTTACCCGCGACAACGCAGGATTGGGTTTTGACTTGCATAAATTCCTCACTGGTCAGGTAGTAACCTCGGCAGCATTTAAACGGTTTTAATTGTTATTATTTGTGATACAGATCACGCTGAGAAATTGTTACACTACAATGTTACGCATAACGTGATGCGCCCTGTAAATCTGCTCAGTCGCGGCAAAAAAAGGTGAGTTCTGCAATGTGGAAGGCGTAGTATCGCGCCATAGAATATGAATCTGGAGTTTTTTCAATGGCTGGGGAAAGTTATATTTTGATGGGCGTTTCGGGTAGCGGTAAATCTTTAATTGGCAGTAAAATTGCCGCTGTATTATCGGCTAAATTCATTGATGGCGACGATCTCCATCCCGCTAAAAATATTGATAAAATGTCTGAAGGTATTCCATTAACCGATGAAGACCGACTGCCGTGGCTGGCGCGATTAAATGACGCGTCATACAGTTTATTTAAAAAGAATGAGACCGGATTTATTGTCTGCTCGTCATTAAAAAAACAGTATCGCGATATATTGCGTCAGGGTAGCCCGAATGTGCATTTTCTGTGGCTGGACGGCGACTACGAGACCATTCTGGCACGCATGCAGCGTCGGGCAGGCCATTTTATGCCGGTGGGACTACTCAAAAGTCAGTTCGACGCGCTGGAATGTCCGCAGGACGATGAGAAAGATATTGCCCGCATCGACGTGAACCATGATATTGAGCATGTGACGGAACAGTGCCGCCAGGCGGTGCTCGCGTTTCGTAACGGGCAATAAGCCCAGCCCCTTGCGGGACTGAGCCCGGCATCAGAAGTCGGCTTTCAGCACCACGCGGTAGCGGGCCTTGCCATCACGCACGTGCTGGATTGCTTCGTTTATTTGCGACATCGGGTACAGCTCGGTGGTAGGCGACACCTTGCTGCGCCCGGCAAACTTCATCAGCTTGCGCAGCTCGAATGGCGTCCCGGTCGCCGAACCGGAGATGCTGCGATCCCCGGCAATTAAGGTAAATGCCGGTACCGGCAGCGGCTTCAGCACTGCGCCGACGGTATGGAAGTTACCGCCGTAGGCCAACGCTTCAAAATAGGGCTGCCAGTCGAGATCGACGTTAACCGTGTTAATGATGAGATCGAACTGGCCCGCCAGCGCTTTTAGCGCATCCGGATCGCGGCTGTTGACCACCTTATCCGCTCCCATCGCCAGCACCTCCTGTTCTTTCGCCGGGTTGGAACTGAATGCGGTCACTTCACAACCCATCGCGTGTAACAGCTTAATGGCGATATGTCCCAGGCCGCCGATACCGATCACCCCGACGCGGCTGGTGGCGGTGATATGGTGCATCAGCAGCGGTTTGAACACGGTGATACCGCCGCACAGCAAGGGGCCAGCTGCCGCCAGATCGATACTCTCCGGCAGCGGGATCACCCACTGCCAGTCGGCTCGCAGCTTCTCGGCAAAGCCGCCGCGATTGAGAATAGTGGGAACGGAGCCTTCCAGGCAGTTAATCTGATTACCGCTGATACAGGCGTCGCAATGCCCGCAACTGCGCGCCGTCCAGCCAATGCCGACGCGCTGACCAACCTTCAGACCCTTATCCTGCGCCGCGCTGCCGAGCGCTGCCACGCGACCAATCACCTCATGCCCGGCAACCAGCGGATACTGAGAGAATCCCCATTCGTTGTCGATCATCGACAAATCGGAATGGCAGATACCGCAGTAATCGACCTGGACTTCGACATCTTCCGGCTTAAGCTCGCCCGCATCATATTCATAGAGTTCGAGCTCGCTGCCCGCCGCTTTTGCGGCGTAGCTTTTTATCATCGACATCGTGTTTCCCTCAGTGTGGTGTTGAACTGGAAGTGTAGAGCATGGGGAAACGGGATGCTTCGCAGAAGGGGGGATTAAGGTGGTTGTTGCGGGGGATAAACTGTGATGGTGATTGCACGTGTGCAAGGTAATGCTGAAATTTTCAACACTTAGCAGGCCAGACACACGCTGGCGCTTGCATGGCGGCGCACGACAGGTATAATCCACAACGTTTTCCGCATCCCTTCCGTGCCGGAGTGGCGAAATCGGTAGACGCAGTTGATTCAAAATCAACCGTAGAAATACGTGCCGGTTCGAGTCCGGCCTTCGGCACCATCGGAACATCAATAGACGTCAACGGACGTCTTTTTTTGTGCCTGAAATCCAGTATTTATGTACCTTTCCCGCTATATTAACTCTCTCAAGGTCAACCGACATCAACGTACATCTACCAACATATGTTGGTACAGATGATGGTATTTCCGGTTCGATAATGCTTGTACCAACAGGGAGGGGATAAGCATGGCGTTAACAGATATCAAGGTCAGAACAGCCAAGCCAACGGATAAGCAATATAAGCTGACCGATGGTAACGGTATGCACCTTCTTGTTCATCCAAATGGCTCTAAATACTGGCGTTTGCAGTACCGATTTGGCGGAAAGCAAAAGATGCTGGCTCTGGGTGTTTACCCTGATGTGTCACTCGCTGATGCAAGGGCTCGCCGTGATGAAGCCCGTAAACTTTTGGCAAACAGCATCGATCCGGGAGACAAAAAGAAAAATGATAAGGTTGAGCAGGAAGAAGCACGTACTTTCGAACAACTTGCTATTGAGTGGCATGCTACAAATAAAAAGTGGTCGGAAGAACATAGCCGACGCGTGCTTAAAAGCCTGGAGGATAACCTCTTTCCAGCCATAGGTAAGCGTAATATTGCTGAACTAAAAACGCGCGACCTTTTAGCGCCTATCAAAGCTGTAGAGTTGTCAGGGCGTCTTGAAGTTGCTTCCCGTCTACAGCAGCGCACCACCGCCATTATGCGTTATGCGGTACAGAGTGGTTTGCTTGATTATAACCCGGCACAGGAGATGGCCGGTGCCGTTGCTTCAAGTAACCGGCAGCATAGGCCTGCGTTAGAGTTGAGACGTATTCCTGAACTGCTTCAGCGTATTGATAACTATACCGGCAGACCTTTGACTCGCCTTGCTGTTGAGCTAACCCTTCTTGTCTTCATCCGTTCCAGTGAATTGCGTTTTGCTCGTTGGTCTGAGATTGATTTTGAAACATCAATGTGGACGATCCCAGCGGAGCGAGAAGCGATTGAAGGGGTAAAGCACTCCCAGCGTGGCTCAAAAATGCGTACGCCTCATCTGGTACCGCTTTCTAATCAAGCCTTAGCAATCCTTAAACATGTTCACGAACTTAGTGGCGATCGCGATTTTGTTTTCATTGGCGATCACGACCATCGCAAACCGATGAGTGAGAACACGGTGAACAAGGCTCTGCGCGTTATGGGGTATGACACGAAAGTAGAGGTTTGTGGACATGGTTTCAGAACAATGGCCTGTAGTTCATTGATTGAGTCTGGATTGTGGTCGAGGGATGCCGTGGAACGGCAGATGAGCCATATGGAACGTAACTCTGTGCGTGCGGCTTATATTCATAAGGCCGAGCATCTGGATGAGCGTAGGCTGATGTTGCAGTGGTGGGCAGATTTCCTTGATGCGAATCGTGAGAAAGCTGTGAGCCCATTTGATTTTGCCAAGCTTGGGCGATGATCGATCATGGATTCGCTCACATCATGAGAGATATTTAACGCGATTTGTTGTTTGGCCTTATCATCCATGACTATTCGAAGTATTTAGAGAGGCGATGCAATGGTATGCCATCTATATGGGTAGCCTAGGGAGATGGAAATGTGTGGGCTTTGGATAAGTTAAATTGGTATCTTTGGAAAGAACCAGCTGCGCTAATAGTGGCACAGTTGGTTTATGTTACAGCTTTTATTCGTTGTATTACCAAATGCGCTATGATTCAAAAGTATATCTGCTGAAAATGTGAATGGGTTGTTCAAAAAATAGCTTCCCACAGGAAGTGACTTATCGGTTACAGCAAGTGAATACTTAACAGTGTTGCCAGACAGCTCAACGAAAGGCCGAGAAAAACGCTAGACTATGAACCACCCGCAGAGAGGTTCAATCAGTATGTTGCATCCATCGGTTGAACTCACAGCCAGAAGCGGACATTACCTAACACATTGGTAACCTTAACAGATTTACGCGTTCTACATAGTAAGCGTCGTATCTGATGAGTTATCATGTTTTAAAATATCCAACTGATAAATCCACCTGAATACTTTTCACTAATTTTGATTGCATAAAGATCATGAAGACTTAGAAATAAATCATTATCTTCTTTGAAAATTAACTCCTCATACTCTGCCATTATCAAACTATGCTGCGTTGTTAGTTTAGATATGTTATCTATTTCACTGGCAAGCATGGATTTGTTTGCATTGGTGGATAGATCCATAGCAATAAATTTCCGCATTAATGGAATTAGTTGATTAGGGTCTATGTTTTTTGTATTTTCCTTAGCTTTTTTTTGTCTTTCTGAATAGATGGTGTTAATCGTATTCGTATAATTTTTCGCTAAGCTCCTAAACTCTGGATATGAACCAGTAACTAATGCAAGCTCTTCGTACTTGAGGAATAAATCGGTCTTGCATTTTTTTTACCGTTATTTCAAGGTCTTCAACTATTTTTTTAACTCTGTATTTGCTTTAATAATAGATATTGGGAGAGCTTCATAATGTTGGCCTAATTTTGAATCAGGAGTCATTGTCATATGTACTATTTCATTAGACATGAGCTGATAAGAACCAGATATCTCTCCATGGTATTATAAATAGTTCATTATGTGAAGATGAACAAGAACTTTGTAATTCCATCATTGGCCTAAAGTAATCCTTTATAATCTCCTCCTGAAGACCTTGGTCTTTTTTGTAGCTCTCTAGAATCCCAGCAAAAAGAAATGACCATAAAAATATAGAGGTTATGGCAATTAGCAATTGACTAAGAAATGATTGTGCTCCATTACTCATGAATTATCCTTAAAAAATAACACGGAAAAAGTGGCTCCTGACAGGGAGGAAACGACAGGTTGGAAACAAACTTAACTGATGGGTTAGCCATAGTCCAGAACCTTGTTTAAACACTTAGTGTGACTGTATGCATCTCAGAAATTTGTGCCAATAACATTTGAAGCCTTATAATTTATTTAAATCGAAGTCAGTTACTCGCTCGTAGTAGACCTTATGGCTCTTCAGGTGGTCCGCTTCGTGCCAGAAGAGGGTGCTGCTTGCATCATGATGTGTTGGCTTACCGGAAGCAGGACAGGAAAACAAAAATGTCTGTTTGGGACAGCATCAATTTAAAATGCATACGATGTGTTTGCTGGATTGATACATTCAACACCTGAGCTTAGTGAACTCGACAGGTCGGGGCTTGGCCTTTTTTTATCTACAAAAATGTTGGAGCACCCCAACCCATGATTTTTTAAACGAGCTATGTATTACAAATTTATCTGACGCATGTAAACTTGTCAGAAAAATACTGAACACAAAAAACGAAGATCATATGACAACGCCGACACAAACTGATACTGCTAGCTTGCTCACCATATTAGGGGTAATCGCTGCCGTCTGGGCGTTGATTTCCCCTACTAACAGGCTTCGCCTTCGCTTCTGCATGACTTGGAGAGATTGGTTTGTCGGTGGCGGAGTTTTTCTCCTCATTCATTATTTAGTTTTTGCTCCGACCTTAGAAAGGCTTGGACTGTACTATAGTTTAGGGGCGTGGAAGTGGGGGCTTGATAGTTCAAGCGCGGTTTACCTGCTTCTATTATCCGTTGCCTGCTATTTCTTTTGGCGTACAAGATTTCCTACTCTTGCTCGAGGTAGAGTCCACATATTCCGTGAATTGATTGAAAACTTGCATCTCACTAGGCGCTATGACGAGTTGGTATTATTAGTCGAACCTCAGTTGCCGAAACTAATTTCCTTGACCAAGCGGCAGTCTTTGCTCGTGCGCTGGATTGATCGCTTCGACAGGCAACAAATTGATATGGCAGCTATTTTGCGAGGTGAAAGACCAATAGTATTACCTGCATGGCGAAAGCGTTTGAATTCCTTACTTCAAAAATTGAAGTCGTGTAGTCTGGTTCGTGATGATGCCAGCACGCAAGCCCATGAAGTCCTCTTGAATCTGGTCACCTCTCCAGAGCTAACCATCCATCTGGCGGTTGCGCATCCACATTTTTGCCTTAGGCTTCTTCAATCCAATGAAGCTATACGCTCCGATTTTATTGACCACTATATAGATGCACTGCTCGATGCTCCTGGAAGTCGTCTCTACGTGGAGTTGAAAAACAATCAAAACCAGAGTGTTGGTAGTAGGTTATATCTTCCTGAAAATAACAGATTGCTTCGATTTTTCTTTGCCGACGCCGAGATGGCGCTGAAGAACGGTTTGGATAAGGCCATTGGAGAGGCTGTATGCAGACGGCTAGATGAAGATAATAAGTTGATCGAGAAACTTAACAAACCGCTAGGTTCCTATCATGACGCAGGCAGGTTCCGCTGCCCAATCAATTCGGGAATAACACTTTTTGAAATCATGATTCATGAGGGTATCCATCAGGGTCTTCAAGACCATATGTGGTTACACTATTTTGTCTACTTCGCGGAGAAGATCCTTAAGCAGATAGCTGTGCCGCCGGATGAGGAAAGCTATCAAGAGTGGCCGACACCTTTTCACTTTCTTCTCTATCGCCTAGTCAGCATTGCCACAGATTGGGCTGAACAGGGCGCACGGATTAAGGACTCTGAGATACCTGAGGCTACCCGTGATGGTGATGGTTTTGATCGGCACTATATTTCTAAGGAAGCCACTAAGTTGCTTGGCTCAATGCTAAGAGACATCATTCCAAGTGAGAAAATCTCTGCACAGTTCAAGACATATTTACTTGAGGTCGTCGTCCGTAGCCATATCAATATTCAGCGTGACGCTAATTTAGCGGATGTCTCCTCATCATTTCTTACTGCGGTGATCATTGGCTCGGATATGCCGACCAAGAACTCATATCGTGTGGCCTTGAAAAGAGAATTTCAAAAAATTGACCATGTAATGAGAAGTGATGCATCAGAATTTAGGCAAGCTCTCGATGCTTCCCTTGTGTGATATTGATGGGGGCTGGGTCCAAATGAAGTAGTGCGCTGATCTGCTCCCCGTTTATTAACACTCCGCAATGCTAGTAACGTCCCCTAGTCGGTTATAACAATTACCAACGTCCGCTCCTCGCTCATTGCAGACCTTCGGCTCTAGCAGATCGTCCGCTTCGTGCCAACAGCGGACATTGCTGGCACATGGTATGTTAGTTTTATGGGGGCAGGTCATCTCTTTACATTAAACCCATGCCATTGAATTATTTTTTGTCTGTTATTGCGCTGATCCCCCTTATTGTGAACCTCTTATCACCATTGAAATATAGAGGGGATTTGAAATAAGGACCATCTTTAATTCTTGTAGCTGTACTTATTAGATCCTCGATTGCTTTTTCGAGCCCTTTATCCGCAAATGCTATTGAGTCATCACCTATTGGATAGCCGGGCGTTGTAACTGTACACGGTATATTAGGGTGATTAACACAATCTAATAAGTATTTGTAAAATACATCTTTGGGAATGACTAATCCAAACTCGCGCCATGCATATTTTTTCCCCCAATAGTAATCATTTTGCACAGCGTAATTTACTCTTGAATCATTCTTGCCTTTGTTTTCATCATGCTTTTCTCTTGAAACTAATTTTGCACATTCATAGCTAATATATTGATTAACTACAGAGGACTTCGATACACAAGATATATCTACCATTTTAACTCCACCTGCTTCGGTAAATCCTATGTTGTATCTTTCTCCAGGGACTAGCTCGTTTTCAAAGTTAGCTTCGAATTGATAGGTTGTATCTGTTGTTGCTGGCTGGAATGTGTGTAGATAACGACCATTACCTAAATCATGTTTCTGGTAGTTCGTAACAATCAGGTCGTGAATTGTTTTTAAATCTCTCGACTTCATCATTTGATCCATTTTATAAAAGTGTATCAGTAAGCTTACCCCACTATCATACATCCGTACGCAGTGAGACTGAAAATAAACCTATATCAGATAACAGCCTTCTTTGTAAGAGCACTTCCTTTTCGTAGTTCCCTTCTATGACAGTGCTTTGTGGTCAATTCATCGAAATACGGTGGGCATTTCTTGTGAGTCATTCCCGCATTCACTGCGGATATTCTCACCATGATTAGCTGGTAACGCTCGCCGCAGCCTCATGACCGAACGGAGTTAGCGAATGAGCGAGGAAGCGGAAGAGCCCCGTTGCTGATGTGACCTGCTCCCTGTTGCTTAACACGCCACAATTTAAGTAATGCCTTTATCAAATTGCGAACTTCCGCTTCTCGCTCACAGCGGACCTTCAGCTCAGTCAGCAATGTCCACTGCGTGCCAAGAGCGGAAGTTGTTAAGTTATGACTAATTCAGTATTCTCCGTAGAATCGCTTATGTAGCGCAGTCTCTGGTGAAAAATTATATCCTGACCAAATTGTTTTTGATATCACTAACGCAAAATGTCTTTGTCTTTAAAAAAGGAATTCGTATATGTCTAAGATTAAGTTTGAACTGAGACGTGGAAGCGATGTGATACGTGATGGTATGTATCTGGAATTATCTATCAGCGGGACATCTCCATTACGGCAAGTTGCTGAAGTCTTCTACTCTGACATTACACATGAATTCTTTCTGACCTGCTACGAAGAGAACATCCCTCTGGAAGCAGTGGAAAAATTGATTTCGGTGGCAAAAACATCTCTCCCGCCAGTGAGGTCAGAACAATAAAAATCCACATAGCGCCAGTCTAAGCGCCACTTACATATCAGTGTCCACTCCTCGCTCATCGCTGCCGGTCAGATAGCAGGGGAGCAAACTGCCATAGACAGAATCACCGCAAAATCCACCAGAACGAAAACGAATATCACCCCTACATTTAGTGGTGGCTACGTGAAGGTGGTTCAGGTATTACTGAGATAAATGCCACAGGCAGGTATAACTGGACAAAAACATCTTACTGTCCAGTTGAGCCTCGGTGATCGCCGTTATGTAGGTCACCTGAGTGCCAGAAGCAGACATCATTGTTATGAGAAGCAGGCAAACACGTCATACATCAAAGGTGAGTTCAGCTTAGCCTGCTATCCTTAGTTTTCAGATTGTGCCAGCGATTGCAGCAACCGCGAGCAAAACGCCTGTAAGAATGTTATGAAGAAAAAGATTGAAGCTGAGAGAAGACTGCTTTAAATCAAGGCGCCAGGTCTGCCAGAACAGATGCACCGTGATCAACATCATGAAGAAGGCATAAGGGAGTTTCATGTGCATTAGCCAGCCGCCATATGTCCACAGCAGAACGGTAGCCGCATAGAAAAACATTATGATGCTTTTTCCGTGCTGGCCAAACAGTAACGCTGTCGATCGAATGCCTATCCGTACATCATCTTTTGCATCAACGTAGGCATAGACAGTGTCATACCCGATCTGCCATGCTACCGCGCCCAGCCAAATTAAAACCGCGGCGAAAGGTATTTCTCCCTGAATCTCTGCCCATGCCATCAGCATGCCCCAGTTGAAAGCTGCGCCAAGAACGGCCTGAGGCCAGTAGGTAAATCGCTTGCAGAAAGGGTAAATGATAACCAGCGGCACGACAGCCAAAGCAAAAATGCGTGTAAATGGTGACAGGAAATACAGCAATGATGCGGCACATAACAACTGCGATACAAAGAAAAACAGGGCTTTACGTGTTGAAATCTGTCCGCTTGCCAAAGGACGGAAACGGGTTCTTTCCACATGCGCATCAAAGTTACGATCTGCAATATCATTGACTGTCGAGCCGGCGCTTCTCATCAGAAAAGCGCCTAGGCAAAAAACAAGCGTTTCTTTCAGTGCAGGCCATCCGTTCGAAGCCTGAAACAAAGCTGCCACACACGGGAATAATACCAGCCAGATACCTACAGGGCGATCGACACGCGCCAGTCTGAGGTAAGGCCTGAAGACAGGGGAAAACCAACGATCGACCCAGTCGTCGTGTTTAATGTCGCTCAAATCAGGAGAGCCTGGAGAAGTCATACTGTTAATACCTTGTAGACGTAAAGCAGTTACTGTACATGCAATAGTTTACTGCTTCCAATCTCATACGATTTCATTCAAGTGCACTGGCGGAATGTCCGCTCCTCGCTCAAAGCGGACCATCAGCTCGTCACCAGGTCCGCTTTGTGCCTAGAACTGACTTTAGTGGCTTGACAAGTGTGAGCGTTTGAATATCGCCTTCGTGCTATACAAGAGGCGTCTACATTTTCGACGCATGAGGAAATCGTGGCTTTGGTTGTCTAAAACCAATGCTTCAACACTGATTCTTCGCCAAACAAAGCATCGTAGAACACAAGTTGGATTCCGCAGGCTTATGAAAACAGATCGTACTAACTGCCAGGCGGCCCACTAAACGCTCATTCATCCTCACATGAGGTAAAGTTATTCGATGCCCAGTACAAATGGCATTAACATATCTAGTTTTATTTTCATGTCTGCAGTTGCCGAAGCCGCATTAGCCTGCGGTAAGGCAAGCCATCTGTTTACGGCATCGGAGTTGAATCGCTGCTGCCTTAGAAACGAAGATACAGACGTTTCCCAGGTAAAGAGTTCACCCGCACAATGTTCGACAGACTGCTGAGAGCAGGCTTGCTGAATAGCCATTCCCAAACCGACGTAGCGGAGAAGCTCACGTCGTACAATTTCATCTTTTTGCCTGACTGGTACATCCAGTTTCGGTTTCGGTCCAAAGTACACTCCGGTAGTACCTGGCTGTAATGTTGGGTCACTGGAAAAATAAACCGGAACTCCCATCAATTTAAATGCCGATGTCAAAATTTCATAGCTAATGTCTGATCGACTCCAACGGCCCATGTGGGGTGGTACTTTCGGCAAACCGACCAGATCATCGCCACTGCTTACAATCGATACGCCCTCAACTGGCACGGATGGCTGCATTCTGATTACAGCATCAGAATCGATTTCCCAGCCAGCTTCGCTTAACAATCGCAAAAAATTACCAGCAGCCACGCACGATGATTCACTCCACTCAACACAACCGATGCGCAGCTTGTCCCGCTGACCGAACTGTCCTGTTCGAAATAATTCGAGGTATCTGTCGCGATTGGAACTATTAACGGCATATGCATCAATCAATGTAGGCGGTACAGGTTTACTTGCAGATTCAGGATTTTGTTGAAGCAAAGCTGGGCTTATGAAATACACTATGGCGAAGATCGCCGCTGCGCCAGATGCTCTTAACAACCCTTTAAATTTTATTTCGAGGAAACCTGGCAGAACTGCACCAATACATCCAGCAGCCAGAGCCAGAACTATTCGGTAAACTGTATATTGGTAAGATGTGGGATTGGGGGTTGTGAAAGTAGTTATGAGTATGGCAACTATCACCCCGACCGAAAAACCATACCTAATGTACTTGTCTATCTTTATACTGCTCATTTTAATTTTGACACCTGAATCAAGTCCATAAGTCGAAAATCCCGCATTAACCTGCTCCCCATTGATTAATACAGCTTTATACTCGTAATGGGGCTATTGGCGTTGGTGCTGAGTGTAACTGTCCATTCCTCACTCAGAGCAACCTTCTACTCCGTGAGTTAGTCTACAGTGTGCAAAAAACAGACGTTGCTCACAATATTGAGTTAATCATTCGGCCGTTTATCACTCCCATTGAAAAATTTCTCAGTATCCAATATACCAATGTTGAGGGCTTCCCTCTTACATCTCAAAAGGATAACTATCATGGGTCTTAAACCTGGTCCAAAACCAATTGCTAAATCGACAGGAAAACCGGATCAACGCCGACGAGATAATAAAGATACTCCAGGCAACACTCCGGGACTAAAGCCAAGTAAGTCCACCGGGAAGTAAAAAAATCAGGGTATAAATCACTTATTTATACCCTGACTAATATCCAGTCTACTGAAGGTGTTTCTGCAGCCAGATGCACGTTCCTTCTATATCATACGCCTGTGCCCCATACCCTTTGGCAAGCAAAGTCTCTGGTAAATACTCGTCATATTTATCCAGATACTTGTCAGGAACAACTGCAGCAAGCTCAAACTCTGAAGGTAACCCCGATAATAGCATTTTCTTAAGTGCATGCTGGACAGACGCAACGCTTGAATCTTCTACCTCTATCACACCTGCGAATGAACTGGCTTTAAAGCCACAACGTATAAGCAGGGACGTAATTGTATTGACAATTTTATCCCCCATCCACGGGATCACGTAGCAGTTCTGACCGCTGGTAATAAAACAGTCATTTTGTAGATTGTAGCGTTGGAAGTTGTTACTTCCTTCCGTAAAGAGGCTTCTGGCAGCGGCATCAGCATAATCGACTCTCTTGTTGCCTACCGCGATACGGTAATCATTTTCCCTGTAGATAGCGAGCATCTCCTGGCGAACAACATCATGAACAGACATCCCGCCACCACTGAATAGTGGTGGCTGCCCGCCTTTAGTCGCCTCAACATAGATAACCTTTTTTTCAACCTCGATCTCTGTCACTTTCCAGCGCCGTCCGCCGAAGATGATGTGCTGCTCAGGCAAAAGTGGGGAGTCTACAGGCACTGTGCCAAGAGTTCGGTTTCCCGTTACAATGCGAAACTCCTCAGGTGTATTGAATACGGCATAAAACGTGTAGTGATTAGTCAGCTTCTCCCCCTCAGCCCCGACAACTATTTCACCGCTGGCAAGTTGAGTGAGCAGGCCACATATCCCCATATGTTTAAGCAGACTTTTGAAGTCATTTATATCCACATTCCGGAACGGACCTGTCTGGCAAAGTTGTGACCAGAGCTGATCGGCACGAACTCCGCCCCATTGCGCAGTAATAGCAAGGATCTGGTGTAGCAGTGTGGAGTAATGTTTCTGCCGGACATCTGCAGGCTCGAACCAGCGTTTAGAGATCATCAACCTGATCATTGCCATCGCCTGAACCAACTGCAGCCGTAAATGATCCACAATGCTGCTGGTTGCGGTAAGTTCAGGTTCAGTAATTAACATTCTCAGCACCGATGGGGAATCGCGCCGCCCTGAACGCCCCATGCGTTGACGCAGACTGGAAACAGAATGCGGAGGTGTCACTTGTATGACAGACTGCACCTTACCAATATCAATACCCAGCTCCAGCGTCATTGTACAAACAGCGGTTGTGGGCAAATTCCCTTTCTGCAGTCGGGCTTCAAGCGTCTCACGTAACTCCCTGGCAAGGGAACCATGATGAGGAAAGAATTCATTAGGAACGACATTTGCTTCACACATGTCGCTCAGTGTTGCCGCTATGCTTTCAGTACGCTTTCGACTGTTAGCAAAGACTAGGTGGGAATCGCCACGGCAGAGCCTGAAAATATCCGCGCAGACGAGCTGCTCAGCAGAGATCTGGAGCTCTTCTCCTTTTTCGGGCACCCGCTCAAGATAACCTTTAACCTGAACCTGTAGTGTGGCTGTGCTATTACTGTCTGTTACCGTTTCACAAGGTAATCTCTTATCCGGGCGCAATAGTTCTGGCACTTTTTCCAGCTCTCCCAGAGTGGCACTCAACGCGACACGGGGAATTGGATTTAACTGGCGTCCTAGCACATGGTCAACTCTATTAAGCAGAGAAAGCAGTTGTATACCACGCTCAGAGCCAATAAAAGCGTGGAACTCATCAATAACAATGTATGCCACTGAAGAAAACGCCTGTTTGAGCCAACCCAATGAGTTTATGAGCAAAGACTCAAGTGACTCAGGTGTGATAAGTAAGATACCAGACGGGCTTGTCCGTGCTTTCTTCTTTTTGCTTTGTGGTACATCCCCGTGCCAGGGCGTCACTTGCATTTCCAGGGCTTCACCCAGGCTCTCAAGACGACGGTGCTGATCGTTAATCAATGCCTTCAACGGACTGATATAGATAATGCCAAATCCACCAGTGAGATCTGCAATCGCCGAACAGGCAGGAAGAAAGAAAGCCTCTGTTTTACCCGCTGCTGTACCTGCACTAATTAGTACATCACGATCACGGGCTAAAATTGCCGGAATAGAACTTTCCTGCAAGGGCCTTAATGATGACCAGCCCTGCTTATAAACCCACTTACGGACACGGGGATCGAGACTATTGTAGGCGCTGCTCATAGTCTGAAATTCGCCAGGCCATCATCGCCATCGCTTTCCTCCACAATGGCGTCATCTATATCGCTGGGCTTGTCTTCTTCAATCGCCACCCCCTCGATGAGCGCTTGCCAGTTCATCGTTCTGTTTTGTTCCAGCACAGCCAGCATATCCAGAAAGCCTTTTATGGTATTGCGGGGAGTTCGAAAGTAAGCATCTCCGATGGTTTTGCTGCAGTGATGCAGAAACCCGGTCAGAGCATCATCTGGCACCAGATAATTTGCGGGATCTCCACCAGCATAAACATGACGAAGATTTTTCAGTAAAATATACAGTTCCTCAGGAGTGAGGCTGGCAAGATGCAGTGTGGGAGACGAGTAGTCAATTACGCCTGCTTTCTGTGCGAATCGGTTTTCTGCCAGACGCGACTGGAGCGCTTCATAGCTGTAGAGCCCCTTACGTGGATCGAAAAGAAACTCTGGCGTCCCCCCGAGGATAAAACCAATATTTTCGGCGGAGCCTTGCAGGCAGTCATTCAGGATCCGCAAAATTTGTTCGTAGTTGGCCGTTCTTGCTTGCGTATTATTCAACTTGAAGAGGTTCACCATCTCGTCGAGGCTAACTAAAAGTCCGGCATAGCCTGCCTGACAGACAAAAAGGCTCATCAACTTCAAAGAATCATAGAACGAGGCGTCTGAGATAATCGTTCGGACGTCAAGATCATTACGGGCATCAGTTTTTGTGGTGTACTCGCCCCGCAACCAGCGAATGGCATTGGATTTTAAGGTTTCATTATCCTGCTCATGCCCGCGCCAGAATGCGTCAATGACCTTCGCAAAGTCATATCCGCCCACCATATCTGACAAAGCAGCAAGGCGTTTATGAATAACGGATGAGACCTGGGAGCCGTTCGCATCAGCTTCCTTCCTTGCCTCAGTAACAAACCTTTCCACAACGCTAAGTAACGCATTGCCATCTGGTTTGTTTCTGGTGGACATATTTTTCATAAGCTCTGAGTAGAGATTACGAGCCTGACCTCCCGATGAGTGAATACGTCTGTCGGGAGAAAGGTCTGCACTGACCGTGACCAGCTTCTTCTCTAACGCAATAGACCGTACAACACTTAAAAAGAACGTTTTCCCTGAACCGTACTCACCAATGATAAGTCTGAAGCTTGCCCCGCCATCTGCAATCCGTTCAATATCCTGATGGAGGGCGGTTATCTCATTCACGCGGCCAACCTGGATATGCTGAATACCTATCCTTGGCGTTACTCCCGACTTAAGTGACTGAATAATAGCGTCGCGCTCTTTCACTCTTATACGTGTTACAGACATTCACTAACCCTCTAATTCTTTGGCTATTTCCAGGTCAACCCAAATGTGATCATCAGCATCTTCCAGCACTGGTGCATCAACCACCGCATAGGACCAATCGTTGATCACCTCAAGCGCACCGCCGAGCATCAGGTTCCAGTTACTGCACAACTCTGTCGCCTCTTTTCTGGACCATTGTTCTTTCTCCAGCAACCTGCGATAAAGTTGGCTATGAGCGGAGTCAAGTTCACCTTCCCCGGTTAATGGGGCTGGAGCGCTTTCTGGTTGTTCTGGTTCTCCTTCAGTGAAAATCGAGTTCAGTAATTTACGAACATCATCAGTGGCAGATTCGTGGCGGGCAAGTACGTTGGCATCCAGTGTAAACCCTGCCGTCGACTGATTAGCTGGTACAGATGAAACGAGAGCAGTTTCAGGTGCGGAATGCTGATGGATATTGCTTGATACGGATGAGGGATCCAGCCCCAGGCTTGTATAAATCTTCTCAAGCTGTTTGATTTCGGCAGGCGTAATTCTGCCATCAGAGCAAGCAACACTAACGATAACCTTACCTACAGCTGATTTTTCCGCAGCACCAAGTAATTCAATCCGGCTTTTCATTCCCGTCATATTCGCCGGAGTATGAAGCTGCCACGTTAAATATGCGTGCAGAGAGCGCTTTTCATCATCGCTGAAGCTGGCATTGTTGTTGATGGCATTTTCAAGCGCTTTCTGTTCGGCTCGATCGAGAGAATTGTCAATCAAGGCGACTACCGAACCTAATCGGAGCGTCAATACAGCTGTGATAAATTCAGGAGAAGGAGAGAAGCGTCCACCTTCACCAGCAGGGAATAAAACAAGAACACCATCAATATCTGCTTTTACGTGGTGGTAATAGGGGTCAGGAGCCAGACAATACCCCATTTTCTGTGCAAAGGCCTGCATCAAGTCGGCCTCTTTTTTATTGATCTTCGCCGGACAGGTAGCATTCATCTGTGACCAGTAGTCAGCAACTGAAACTACTCCACCCTTACTGAGGATCGCGTCATCAGCCCAGTGTTTGAATGCACTTAATATTTTATCTGCGCTTTCGTTAACGATTTCTGAAGGTAGCAATAAAATTGCAGCGGTATCATTTGCTGAAGTGCCTTTTCTACCAAGGTAACGACTGTAAGCATCCAGTTCATCTGTGCATATATCGGCAAGAGTCATAAGCTTCTGAACAGGGCCTTTCAATGCACTTGGATCAGGCAAGTCGGGAACAGGAAGCTGAATACCTCGCAAACTGGGACTCGCAGGCGTGTAATCTAAACGCAGACGCGCTTTATTCGGCTTCACTACCATCCCTTCACCGTATTTAAGGGTGTAACGCCGTTTAAAAAGTGCAGCAAATTCTTTCGCGCAGCGGCGGGCGGGGGTTCGTAATGAGTATTCAGTATGATTTGTCACCCACGTCAGAGCCAGCTCAGCTGGCACTGGAGCTCCTGCCTCAACAGTCTTTGCCAGGATTAGCCTGAACTGCATGCTATTGCTGAACTCAGAATCGTTGCCAAGAGCTGCTGCAAGATTTTCGTTCGGACGAAGAATGGACATCGCTTCAAGTAACTGGGACGAGTAGTTCCGGAAAGATCGGTTTTCATTGAAAACCGATCTGAGATGGCAGATCTCTTTGAAAAGAGAATAGAACTCATCGTCAGCTATATTGTTATCCCTGCTGTCAACAAGCGCCCGTCTTTCCAGGCCATACAGATAAATAAAAACGTAACCAATTGGGCAAGAAGTGTCACATCTGTCGCTGGCAAGCCAACTCAGGTACGCGCCACGTGCTTCAGGTGAAAGTGAGGAAAAGCTGGGCCAGTACCCTAATGAACTATCTTCGTAGATGTAAGGTGTGGGGTATATCTTAAGCGTGGCGTCAATTAGCGATGCCTCGCTACTATCATCATAATAACCGCCTGAGTTACGCCCGGCAGGGTTCATTCGCTGCCCAAGATAGAAGTAGCCACCGGTAACCTCTACCCCACCGACTGTGATCACCTCCTCCGGTAAAATCCAGCGAGCCAAAGCACCGGTAGTTTTTGAGAAATTCTGGCGTTGAGTGGCTGTTATGCTGTATTCGACATTCCGTCCGCCGCTTAGTGTAAACGTAGTCAGATTGTCATCTTCGCTGTCCTCGTTCTGCATTACAGACTGATTTTTTTTGTTGTTAGCAAGCCATTCTTTAGGTGGTGCTTTCACAGGAGCGGAAGTATAAGAGCCCGCGGACTTAGTTTTCTTCTTTTTGAAAAAAATAATATAAATCAAATAAATAGCTACTATAAATATCCATAACTCCATGAGGCAGTAACCTTAAAAATAGCTTTTCACAAACACCGAAAGAATGGCGATTGGAAGTGGATTAATCTCAAAATAATACTTCTAAATTACAAAGGTTAAAAGCAAATCACAACCTTCCCTAACCTCCGCTTTTCGCTTGCTACGGCCCCTGCTGAGCATGAATTTCGTATATGTCCATAATCGAACATCGATAATATAGAAACCATGGCTGAAATGTGGTACCAGACCCTCACCTGATGCCTGCCAGTATCGCACCTCGCTTCATGTCTAACCTCTCTGTTAGCCCGGCATGGTCAACGGTTCTGTTGACAATGGTGCTACTTTCCAATACGTTAAGCACAAGGTTAGCGCGACCAGGCAGCTCACGGCCAAAGCGGAATGCAGCGCAGACTTATCAAATCCTTTTTGGTTAAGTGTCTTTGATTCTTATGGTTCGTGAGCACATAAGACAGATAAGAGACTTAAACCATGAAACGACTCCCCACATGCGCAGAAGCAAAAGCCCACGCTAAATACCTTTCACGGTCGCTCAATATCAATCTAAGCTACGCTCGGGATGCAGTGGCATTACGTTATAACTGCCATAACTGGTCGGAACTCAGCACAGTATTTGGTCAGCTTAGCGATAAGTACATGTCGTGCTATGGCCTTGCCAGCCATGAAGAAAAGCGTGTTTTTAGCCAGCTTCTGGCACCGTATATCGCAGAATTGCAAAATGCCATTCACCCTGACCGCCATGTGCCGGAAAGCTTGATACGTAAGATGGCTGAAGGCCATATTTCCCGAATATCCGGTAAAGTCATGTCGGCTGTAATACGTGAATGCGAGGATTCTCCACCCACGACAGTTAAAGACATCATTGAACTGATTGAATTTTATGATGAAACGGCCAGCCGGGTATTAGCAGGACGCCACAAACAGATCTCGACCAATAATCCCTGGCTGGAGCCTTGGGTATTTGGTGTGCGCTTTTATGCCTATTACCACTTTAATGGCAAGCAAGTCACCATCTTAAGCCGGGAGTGGGATTTAGATATTCATGATGCCTACCTGCCACATTCACGTGACAGAGTATTTTCACGCCCATGGTTTCAGGACTATATGATCGGCTATCTGGCCTACCTCGTGAAGCAATTTATCGGATTGGGTTTTGACGGTACCGTTAAGATTTGTTGCATTAATAATTACAGCGCGCTGGATTACCATCAGAAAAAAGCAGCCCCCAACGGTCGTGTGGGGCTCAATCACTTATACAGAGAGTTACTTAATCGCGGGGGAGAAGAAAAGTGGCCGTTTAGTCAAAATGGTCATAAACATGATTTTGGTATCGAGCTCCCGTTTGCCGCATTGACCTCATTGAAGAAAGGAAGAAAATGAGATGAACAAAGCCGGAAAAATAGCGTATTCATGGCTAAAGGCACAGAGCGATAGCGAAAAAATTCGATTTATTGCACAAGCGCTGGGGAGTGTCGAATATCAGGCGTTTATAAAAAAACATCAGCCTGAAAAGCAGCATGCCCACAATCTACCTTTAAGTTTTTTGAAATGGTATTTGCCTCAGAAACTAGTGGCCTCCTATCACGGCAAGGAGATCGGCCTGAGAAGTATGCCGGAGACGGTTGGCGATAAGCTGGAAATTCGGCATGCCTGGATGCCAACAGGACAGTTTGCTCCTTCGCGCCATGGATCTTACATACCGCTGGGAACCCACTTTGTTTGTACTGCTCTGATGCAACCCTTTTTGCAAAAACAGCAGGAAAAATGTCTGGAGCAGTCCTGGCAGGCAGCGCTTCTCCTGCTTCTGTCGCCTGATATCAGTAATGACAATGAATTCACCGCTCCATGGCTGGATTACGAGCCCTATCTCAATGGTGAAACAGATGTGTACTTTTTACTGGATGAACCTAAGGAAAGAGTCAAGATTGGAATATCAGGAAATCTCAGGCAACGCGTGGATACCTTGAAGCAACAACATAATACCAGCCTGCGTCTTATCTCCATAATACCTGCAGGGGGTATTGAGACAGAATCTGCATTACATCTTTTCTTCAAAAAATACAGGTTGGATCAGAAGGGACTTGGCAGAGAGTGGTTTTCTTATACGGATGAATTACGAGAATTTATCAATACCCTGAACACCTATGCAATCAGGAGCCACTGCCTAAGAGCTTACGGCATTATCTGACATAAGGTCGTATCTTTAGGGCCCGTGGCGCTACGCATCTACAGGTTTGAAAAATCGATTATTTAACCCCAGTGCCGTATGTAACCATTAAGCCAGTACAGGTCTGGCAAAGCCAGGCAACAACGTGGCAGAATGAACGCTACAAGCTATCTGTCTTGGCAAGAGAAATTATATCTTCTTCGGGGGCGATCACGGTGGTGAGCGTGGAGCACTGCTGTACAGCCTGATCGGGACGTGTAAACTGAACGGAGTGGAGCCAGAAAGCTACCTCCGCTATGTCCTTGACGTCATTGCTGACTGGCCGATAAACCGGGTCAGCGAACTGCTCCCCTGGAGCGTAGCACTGCCGACTGAATAACACATCCCCGTCAATACGGTTCTCGCTGCACACTTACGGAGAAAGTGTTATTCATTATTTTAAAATAAAAAGCGCGGGATGCTGACGACAGGTTCACCACTTCCGACAATCCGATTGCAGATTTCGACGGAGAGCCTGGTTTACTGTCAGGGCAATAATGCCATCCGGCCAGGTTTTAGCATGGCGACAGGAAGTGCATGTGCCTGAAAAACCGCGATACAGGCTGGCAGATTACCAGTCACAAAAAATTCAATTCGTGCAATCAGCTTGCCCTCATCCGAAAACCCACGGGTCAGTGCCGACTTTCTTACCAGCAGTACAGCAGTATCACTGTATTCTTCGCTCAGAGTTTCACAGCTCCAGTCCCCATCACTCACCACCGCGTTTAACCAGCCCTGCGATTTAAGCTGTTCAATAGCATAAGTCAGCCGGTACAAATCCGACTGCGCGGACAGAGGCTCTGTGCAGGATGACCACAAATATTCCAGACGGCTAAATAAGCCAGCGGTAAGACCTTTATTGCGACCCAGAGCCAGTAATCCCTCAATATCAGAGGCAATGGCCCGCGAAAACCGTTTTTGCTTATATGCGACCGTTAGCCAGCGCAGCAAAAATGTGTGAATGCTGAGGGGGGACCGTGCCAGGCCATCCTGCTGTGCAGTGCGTAATGCGACAAGGGCACACCAGGCAAAATGAGCAAGTTCAGCGACGGTTTGTTCCGGGGGGAGAGTATTTTTTATGCAGGAATTATATCGGGTCACAGGGCCCCGGAGAAGAGGACGCGTCGAATTGGATTAAGAGACGTCAGGCACACTCTTCGTTCAATGAGCAACACGCTACTGGGAGATATTATCGACGGATCTGACCCTGACGCCAGCGTATCAATCGAAGCTAAAGTGGCATGCCTGCCCCGGAATAACTCAGACGCCATTTATCATCTGCCTGTGTATTTCCGGCATTGACGGGCAAACAATGCCAGTTCTGGCCGTCATAACGGGAGAAGTCATTCCCTGAACGACAGACCTCAACTGGCTAAATGGCGTAGCGAAAGCCCCCCTCTCTGAGCGACTGATAGCGAATGACGATATGTTACCGATGCGGCTCTCTGCTTTCACCACCGCTTGCCATGCATCATTGAGGATCGCACACATCTCCTGCAGCACGCTATCAGTAAGCGATGTATTTCGCACTGTACCTGTCGTATCAAGGTTCATTAGCAACACCATCCTGCTCTCCTGTTTACCAGCCGCCTCCCACAGCCAGCGCAGCACCGCGGGGGGTGAATGACGGCGGGCCTGCTGGCGTTGCCACGAATATTCGCCAATACGCTGCCAGACTTCGGTATGGAAACGCAGAATCAATGCCGGTTATCGGTCACCGTTTCACTGTGCGGTAACAACACGGTAAAACTGAACGCCGCCAGTCGGGGATAGTGATCTACAGCCTGTTGCAAAACAGCATGTACATTTAGCCCGTCCGCCACATTATCAATGGTCGGGATGGCTGGATGATGATTCATAATGGATGCTCTCTGATATTTTGCCTGAATGGTCAATGTGGGTGGGTAACGCCAGCCAGGTCACAGGCGCTTAAAATCCCTGAATCCCCTTCGACAACGGGGAGGAGGCTCTGTAGCGACAACGCCCCGTTCGCTTTCTGTCGGCTTCTGAACGTGGACGGTGGATCAGTTGCCAGCCTGTATCACTCTTCGTAACAACCACCGGGGATATGACAGCAATCACAGAGCAGGGGTCTGGCATGCAGGAAAGTGAGTTCATTGACAGCCACCCACTCCCCGTCGGCAGTAATCACATGTTCTGCTGGTCTGAATTTGATAACCATCTTCACCAGTCTCCTGGTACAGCAGGGAGTGAGCGCCGGTCACCAGGACTCTCTACAGGACAGGTATAATTCTCCCGCCAGATGGTTTCTTCGACGCTGTACAGGCCCGTGTTACATATCGCACAGTGTTTCTCTCCCCTGTAATGACGTCCACACCAGACACAGTACCAGGACTGCATCACCAGGCGGATGTCCTGCTCATGGACGGAGTACAACATCACTCTGAAGCGTTCTCCCGGCAAGCCGTCACGGTGCTGACGATACTGGCAGTGCATCAGCGCAGAGACATTTGCAGACCGCTGGTCATGCTCAAACCAGGGAGGCGTATCGCTGTTACCTGAATGCAGTCTCAACTGGCATCCACAGGACAGACAGGTCCAGCTCTCACCAGGCTGGCTGACCGCACTCCTGGCTCCTGTAATTGCCCCCTTGCTGTTGAGGGCGAGATGGCATGACATCATAAGCATGAGTTCCCCCCGGCCTTGTGGCAGACACGTACAGGGCAGTGATGAACAGCGTGTCCCGTCACCGGCATGGCACCCGGTACGTAACGCTGTAGCTGGCGTATCAACAGGACTTCGTCAATGTCTGGCTGGATGTATGGACAGTCTTGCCTGCCTCGTTCAGTGAGTGCAGCATCGGTATGCGCAAACCACGGGCGTTCAGACTCAGCATGCAGTACCAGGACACTGCCGCAGTGATGACAGTTATAACGTTCCTCAGGAGAGCGTAATGCGGTTCTGGCTCCAGTCCAACTCACTTAGCCGCGTGTCCACTATTCGCGGGTAGGATCACTATGCCACGCAGTGGCAATGGTTTAATAATCACGAACGACCAAATATGGCGTTGAATGGCTACACACCGATGCAGCATATACAACGCATGGCCTGACTCTACTTATTGCCTCCATTAAAAATGGGGGGATTACCAAGAGCACTGTTTTTATCCTTAAGAGAACAGTAGGGGGTGAGCAAGAACCCGCTGTTCTACCTCAAGGGCCACCTCGTCTCTTTGCTTACGCAGTTGATGAGCTGGAGTGCCAAGCGCGGTAGGACGACGACAGCAGCATTCGTGCCGGGAACGACGACGGTTTGCTCTGTCATAGTCTGGGTGATGTCAGCAGCAAGGCGCTTTCCCAGACGGGGCGCGAGTTAGCTGAGCTGGGTCGCCAGTTTTGTCTCTCCCAGCAAAGCGAGTTTTTCGGGCGAAGGATATCACTGGAGCAGATCGAGCACGGCCGGGTGATCCAGTCTCGGGCCGAGAACACGCTCCAGAGCCGGATGTATCTGGGTCAACAGACCGCGGATATCAGCACTCTGAGTTTGTTTTCGTTTGGGTAATGCTTTATCGAACAAGCGCTTATGTTTGCCTGCCATTGCTTCATTTCCTTCGCAACAGCCACGCATTTCTTGGCAGTTAAACAGGAATTTAGCTGTTCCTGAACTTTGTCAAACTCTTTGGCATATTGCTCACGAACACTGGCTTTACAGCTACTGTTGTTGCCACAGGCAACCAGTTCTTCGCTACGGCTTTTCTGCTGGGTTGCGCTGAGCGAGTTATTCTCAACAACAACTATTTCCGACGCAGGTTGCTGTGACGATAACAGTTTTTCCCTGTTATTTCCGTGAGTTACAACCTATTTTCCCTGCTGTACTTCCTGCCCGCCAACTTTTTGCGCTGTTAAGCGTTTTTGAGGCCACAGACGCTACCGCCCCGCCGTGACACAAGGTCTATCGCGCCACCATCATATAAGCAAACTACAGCACCACTTAGGATGCTGAGGTCTGGAATTTATATTTCAATTAAGAAGTTCAGTTGATACGTTACCAGTATCGAAGAACTCCTTAAAGATCCTGACAACAAGACCAAAGTTTTTTGTAAGCTGACTTGCTGGCCAGTAATCTCCGAGAATTAACACTTTTTCATCTGACTGTGTTAAATCAGTAATTGACATAACCTCATCATCTTCATTCAAAAACGTAATCAAATAAAAGCCTTTTTCCATTCTTACTTGTACTTCTGAGATTAAATAACCTTCGCTGTCTAATTTGTCGACAGTTACACAACCACTAAATAAGCGAACTTTATCTAGTAAGTTAACAATGTCTTCCCAGCAATCAGGCTTCTTCGTACCACCTTTTTGTGATATCGACCATGAAAGAAGCAACCTATTCATCATTAGCTCCTTTTACGCGGAAGCCCTTTGTTCCTGACTGCCAATATAAAGTCCTGCCAGTAGCCTCTTCAAATAATGTTAACGACTTAAGCCCTGACCTTTCAGCCATAATTTTTATGTCACTCAAACAATAAGAGCAAACTTTCTCCCCACTTACGGACATAAGCATATCTTTGCCGTTAGTCATTCCTTTTTCATAAGCTTGCTGAATTACACCTATCTCTGCATGAGCTGTTCCCATATTCCCATTGGGAAGGTTTTTATCCGGTCGCTTATCTATCTTGGCCTGCACAACATCATTGATTATGGTCGGTTTATTAAAGTCTGCTAACTGTGAAGGTCTTACTGTTTGATTAGTATCAGTGAACTTAGCTCCATCAACATTACCTTTCGCCACGACCTTAAGATTAGCATCAACGATTTTACTTAATTGTTTTGCCGCAGCAGAACCCAAAATTGGTGTCACCGAAGCAGCAATGATCTCCAGACCCTGCTTCGTTTCGGTGTAGCTTTCTGCGGTATGACGATCCACCCCTTTAGTGACCATGAAATAGTTAATCATGGCGTCTTTCACCTGCTGCTGATTCTGTGCATCAACACTGGTGATATCGAGGAGATTGACTATCTGACCATACGCATCAGCATACTGTTGGCTATATTTCGAGTTATAAGGGCCATCTTCATACCCCTCTTTTGACGCAATGGCTTTTAGTCTTGCACCAGCACACGCTGAGCTTCCCGCGTTACCATTTCCACACGCATCAATAACTTCCTTATCACTGGCAATATCTTTTTCACGTAGATCATTGATAGTCTGCTGTGCTTTTTCACGTTCGGCCGGGTCGTTACTGCTGAGTTTTTGTTTCGCTATCTCAAGCTCTGTCTTTTCAGACACGCTCAGATAGTTATTCTCAACTTCCACTTTTGCTGTGCTCGACGCAATCGCGGCCATTGACAGGTCACCATCTGTACCTGCCGCTCCAGCCAGACTGCCTGCAATCGTCACCAGACTGCTCACCAGACGTTTTTCGTCCGCCGTCAGTTCGCCGGCGTTGTCCTTGCCGTACAGCGCCTTCACCAGACGCTCACCTGTCAGCGAGGCAGTGACCGCCCCTGCCGCGCCCGCCTTAAGCCCATCTGAGCCACTGCCACCGCTCAGTTGCGTCAGTGCCGCTGCCACGATACCATGCAGCGCCGCACGGGCGGCGTCGTTTTTCACATCCTTAACCAGCGAAGCCAGCAGGGGAGCTGCTCCGGCAGCAGCGCCAGCCTTCAGATTACCGCCAAGCGCACCGGCCAGCAGTCCTGCCGCCGCGCTGCCCTTCGTCCAGAACTCACTCCCCGGACCGTAGTCAGTCCCCTGATAATCCGGGTGCGCCTTCAGCGTGGCTTCCCGCTCTCCGGCGGTCATGCTGCCGTTCAGTTTACCTTCCGCTGTCAGTTTCGCTTCCAGCGCGGCATTGGATTCCTTCGCCTTCTGCTCTGCATACTTACCATATACGTCCAGTGCAGAGGTCGCCAGCGCCGCACCTTCACTCTGTACCGCCAGGTTATCCTTCACCTTCTGCACATCACCGTTTACATCCACGCCATGGTGGGCGTTGTCGGTGTCACGGCTCAGGTCTGCAATATCCTGTTTCTGGTTATTCTTGTCGCGGATGATGAGGGTGCCGTTACTGATGGCAGACGACGTGGTGCCGCTGCTGCTCTCTTCCGCATGACCGGTACCGATGGCCGGAGCCACGTTGCGGTTTTCACCGCTCCCGCTGCCGCCCATACTGCCCGAAATTGCGACGGTGTGGCTGTCACCGGTGGTTTTGCTCTCGTTGTGAATATCGCTCCAGCCAAGCGTTCCCGTATCCAGTTTGTTTTTGCCGCTGTCTGCCGTGGAGGCAATCACCGCGCCATCAAGCTGGGTGTGGTTTCCGACCGTGATATCAAAGCCGCCTTTTCCGGCGAAAATACCGCTCTGGTCAGTGACGCTCTTACCACTCTGAGCGACGTTTTCACCCGAGGTGCTGACATTGCCGGAAGACGCGCCATAGCATAGCGGAGGAATGCACAGGCTCAGACCCGCACCGGAGGAGGACTGCTTGCTGTCGTAAGAGGCCGTATCCTGCACGCTGCTGATGGTCAGGTCGCGCCCGGTGTTGACCACCACATGGTTGCCTGCCAGCGCTGTCCCTTTCAGCGTGGTGTCGCGTCCACTGTTTACGGTCAGCTGCTCCTGCGCACGGATAACGCTGTTACTGTTGCTCTGTGACTGGCTGTTTTCCTTACCTTTCTGCTGTGAGACCCCCAGCTCAATACTGATACCGTTCTGTGAACCGATGAGGCTGACGCCCACGCCGGCGCTGACCTGGCTGCCACTGTTTTTACTCTGGCTGTTGTGCGTGTTCTGTGAGGCGGTCAGCAGAATATCCCGCCCCGCATCCAGTACCACCTGTTTCCCGCCAATCTGTACGCCCTGACCGATGATATCGTTGCGGGCGTTAATGATGACGTTCTCACCGGCGCTGACGGTGGTGCCCTGCGTATTCGTGGCATGGTATGAACTGTCCTGCGAGGACGAGCCCGCCGTAACAGAAACCTTGCCCTTCACAACAGCCGAGTCCGTCATCATGCCCTGTGCGGCAGTGGTGCCCGCCTGACCTGCCTTAATAGCAGTGAGTCGGGCATCGTCGCCGTTTTCCGCGCTGCGGGCAGCCGTTTCAGCCGCCTTCGCCGCATCAACGGCCCAGCCACCGGCAGAGGCGGTCACCCCGTACTGTGAACTGCTGCTGTGGGCTTCCCCGTCACGGGTGTCGCGGCTCACGTCAAACAGCACGTTTTCACCGCTGAGTGAAACCGATTTACCGGCTCTGACATCCGTACCGGAAAGGGACAGGTCGCCTCCGGCCTGGGCAATAATGTTGCCGTTTGTGCTCGTTAACTGGCTGCGCTGCCCGCTTTCAGTGGACGCGTCATCACGGCTGCTGTGTTTCTCACGGCTGTAACCTGCCGTGGCGCTGTAACCGTCTCCCCCCAGCGTGCCGATGGTTTTACTGCTGCCGCTGTTTTCATTGTGAGACGTGTCACGTCCGGCGGTCACGTTAATGTCGCCTTTTACCGCTGACAGCATCAGGTCTTCTGTGGCCGTCAGATGACTACCGCTGATGTTCACGCTGCCTTCCCGGCTGTTGACGTAAATATCCGAACCCTGAATGACGGATGCGTTTTCCGTGGTGCGCGTGCCGCTGCTGTGATTTGCTGACTGGCTCATCCCGCCCGGCAGAAGTTGGCTGCCGTGTTTGCCGCCCCCGGTGGTGGCCCGGGTGGCACTGCCTGCGGTCGGCATTTCTGAACTGATGTTCCAGCCACTGGATTTACTGCTGTTGCTGTATGTTTCGGTATCCGTGGAAGTGGTGATGTTCACATCACGCTTCGCATCCAGTATCACCGCTTCACCGGCATTCACCTGACTGCCTGCAATCAGTATATTGCCGCTGTTACCGCCCTGTTTGCCGGTGGCGGTCATCTGGATATTGCCTGCTGCTGCAAGCTGGCTTCCGCTGTTAAATTCACCCTGGTAGTGTGATTCAGAGGACGATTTACTGCTGCCAGCGGAGACAGCGACCATCTGCCCCGGACCATCAAGGGCAAGGGCGGCACCTTCCGCACCCAGTGACTTCACCTTATCAACGGTGCTGTTACCGCTGCTGTCTTTCCCGCGCACGGTGTCGCGCACATTGCGTACCGTGTCCTCAAACGGCGCTTTCACGCTGACGGTGACGCCGGAGGATTTTGTCTCCTGTTTCACCAATTCGGTGACCGTGTCCCGTCCGGGGATAATGGCAATGTCACTGCCAGTGATATCGATATGCCCGGTGGCACGGGACGTGTCGTCCTTCGCCCGTCCGGCAATCACGTCGGCGGCGCTCAGTGTCACCTGATTTCCTGCACTGATAATGACGTTACCGCCGGAGGTGCCCACCATGCTGCGCGCATCACTCTGGGTGGTCTCCGCCCCCTGTCGGGTGGTTTTTGACGACTGTGAACCGATGGTCACACCGAGACCCGAACCACTGGAGAAGATGCCGGATTTCTTCGTCTTCTTCATGTCGTAATACGTATCGGTGTTGGTGGCAGCTTCCACCGTCACGTTATTCCCGGCCTTCAGTGCCACATCGCGTTCAGCGGCAACGGATGAACCCTGTATCGTCAGGTCATTGCCCGCCCTGAGTACCACGTTTTCCCCTGAAAGCTGTGTGCCGTTCTCACGGGTGTGGTTTTCCTCATGGATGGTGTGGGTGGTCTTTTTACTGAACATGCCACCGGAGGTTTTCTTCTTCTCCCGGTACTCATAGTCGCTTTCAGTGGCGGTGGTGAGGGTGATATCCCGTCCGGCCACCACGGCCGTGTTTCCGGAGGCATACACGTCAGCCGCCTGCGCGGTCACGTCGCGTCCGGCCACGATGGTGGTGTTTCCGCCGGACGTAATTTCCGTTCCCTGCTGGCGAACGGATTCGTTAATCTCTTTCTTTTTCTTCGACGTATAGCTGTCGCCGGCACTGACCGACTCCGCCATCAGGTTCACGTCACGTCCGGCCTGGATGGCAACGTTGTTTTCGGCTGCAATACCGGCGGCCTGGCTTGTGATATCCCGACCGGCGGCAAGGGTGAGGTTATCTCCGGCTGTGACGGTGGCGACCACTGCATGGCTTTCGTGGTTTTCAGTGCCACCGTTACGATGGGACTCACCTTCACGTGCCGCGTTCAGGTTAAGGTTGTTACCCGCAGAGAGCAGAGCGCTTTCAGCTGCAGAGACCGAAGAAGCGGTTACATTCAGGTTATTGTCTGCCACCATCAGCAGGTTTCCGCCCGCACTGACCGAACTGCCCTGCAGTGTGGTGCGGCTGTTGCTGGCTTCATACCGCCCCCCGTGGCGGCTGTCGCTTTCGCTTAACGGGTTTGCGGCAATATTAATATCATTACCCGCAGACATACCGAGTGAACCACCGGCGGTGATTTCCGCTCCGGCAATGCTGATATCCTTTCTGGCATCCAGTGACAGCGAGTCTGACGCGGTAATCGTCGCTACAGGGCCGGTATCAGTACCACTGAGGTGGGTTCGTCCGGCATTCACATTCCACTGTTGTGAGCGGGTCACATTATTGATACTGCCAGCCACGCTTTCCAGTGAAACGGTTTTACCACTGATGGCCGAGCCAGTGTTGTTGATATCCCCGATGGCGCTCAGGTCCAGGCTGCCGCCCGCACTTATCAGCCCCGCATTCAGGTTGTCGATACTGCTGGCACTGTCGAGCGATAGACCGTTCTGTGCAGTGATGCTGCCTGCGCTGTTGGTGATATTGCCGCCCGCAAGCTGCACGTTGTTCCCGCTGATAACGCTGCCGTTATGAAGGGTGATATCTTTCGGGGAAAGGTACAGCTTTGGCACCATCACGGTCTGACCATTGATGGTCGCGGATTCCCACCACAGAATACTGCCCGTGAGTTGTGCCACCTGCTCAGCGGTCAGCGCCACGCCGAACTGTAGTCCGAGATTTTTCTGCTGGCTGGCGGCACTGTCCATCAGGTACTGCATTTGTTCGAGGTCAGAGCCGAGGCCGTTGATATAACGTGAACCGGTCAGGTTCAGCGTCGCATCTGACACGTACCGGGTATCAAAGGCTGCATCCCCGAGGAAGCGGTAGTCTTTCTCCGGTTTCAGGCCCAGGCGATCAAGGAAATACGATGAGCCGAGGAACTGTTTTTCATCACTCCAGCGCGCATCCGCATGCGGTGCCTGACCGGGGTTTATCCCGAGAAGTCCATACAACCCGTCAAACAGGCTGTTGTCCAAATTCCCGAGGCCATCGAGCTTCGGGTTCACCGTAATCAGATACGGGCTGTCGGGATCGGAGGAGGGCACGAAATAACCGTTGTTGCCTGAGGGCAGGGGATAGTTGCCGCCGCTGCCGTTCTGACCGGAAAGTGACGAACCACCAGCGATCTCTTTCAGGTCGTCAGTGATATTGCCCGGCCAGTCAGGGGCACTGATACCTGCACTACCACCCGTCGTTAATGACTCACTATTCAGACCACTGCCAGGTGTCTTCGGAGTGAGCGTATTCAGCGTCGGTGCATTAATGGTGTTGCTGAATCCACCTGCGTTTGCAGTGGCGGAGGTATTACTGATATTGCTGGTGAAGTTCGCACTGACATTACCGCCAGCACTGATAACCGAGCGGTATACACCGCTATCGGCGACAAATTCGGTTGTCCGCTCACCAAGAACGTAGGGGATCCATCGGTAATCAAGGCGATCCCTTCCTGGAATATATACGTTACCATTAACGTTCGTTGGCGAGTACCATACCCCATATTTCTTATAACCATCATAACGTACGGGTACGACATCACAGCCGGAAGAGTAAAACCACTCACAGCGGTATTCCGCCTGCACATACGTGGTGCGCCGCCCCCCCTCAGCTGACAGGTTGTTCAGGGTGCCTCCCTCCAGGATGGCATTACGACCCGCAAGAATATGGCTGGCACGGTTATCCAGCGTACCGGCATTAATGGTGATATCCCGCCCGGATGCAATTCGGGCAGTGGTTCCTGTGGCAGAGACTGAAACTACGGATTCACTCAGAACGTAACGACGGACATCGTTACCCAGAAGACGGTGCTTATAATTGTCATGGCAAAGCTGACTGTTACCCGCGCAGGTTTCCCCCCAGTAGCTCCAGACAATATTTTCCGGATTGTCAGTCCATTCCGCGAGACTAATCACAAAATCCGAACGTCTGCCATTAAGGTCATAAGCGAAGTAATATTCGTCTGCAGCAGGAATGGCATCCGGGTAATCCCGTTCAGACTGACTGATGGTCAGACCATCGGCCTCATTCAGTAAATGCCCGGTATGAATGGTGATATCACCGCGAGTGGTCTCTATGGTGCCCGAACGGTTGATGATTTCGGTATTCGCAGCACCGGAGGCATTCTTCTGCATCCACAGGCTGTTTCCGGCCAGGATATCGCCATACGTGTTATGAATGCGGTCAGCAAACAGCTTCAGGTTGTTACCCGCGTAAATCAGCGCAGTATTGAGCAGCGTCCCTGTGGCACTCATCGTCAGACTGCCTGCAGTACCAGTAAAACCGTTTACAGTGATATTGCCCCGGCTTGTCAGACTGACATCGCCGCCCGCCTGGAGCGAACCGGAGGCATTCAGCAGGATGTTCTGCGCACTGAAGGTACTGCTGCCACTACCCGTGGTGAGCGTTTTGTTATTGGTAAATGCGCCACCGGCACTGAGCGTAATTGCATTCCCCTGCATCACACCGTTATTCGTGACGGCGTTCTGTGAGGTGACGGAAAGCGTTCTTCCTGCCGCCAGCGTGCCGGTGTTAGCGAGTGCTGTAATCAGTTTCAGTGTCGTATCACCGAGCGCCACCACCTGACCACGACCGCTGAAGTCCCGCACGTCGAGCAACAGATTGCCTGCGCTGTACAGACGACCGGCGTCGGTCTGCGCCAGCGAGTCTCCCTTAACGGTGAGGGCGGTTGTCCCGAGCACCGTGCCGCTGTTGGTCGTGTTCCTGTAATTCATCAGCAGATCCGCGCCCTGAAGCGTGCCACTGTTATTAAGCAATGTGCCTTTCAGTTCAGCACTGCCGGTCGCGAGTACGCGTCCGCCATTGACGGCGTTCACCACATCCAGCAACAGCGTGACGGCCTGTACCAGTCCGCTGCTGTTGTTCGCCAGTTCCGGTGCAGTCAGCGTGAGTTTACTGCTGGAGAGGATTTTGCCGTCGTTCTGCAGGCGGGTGGTGGCCTTCACGGAAGACTCGCCACCGCCCTGTATCGTGCCCTGGTTGTTCAGCGTCGCTGCGGTGACATTCAGTGCATTCTGGCTCAGTAACACACCACCAGAACTGTTGTTCAGTTCTCCGGAGACCGCCAGCGTCAACGCTTCCCCATGAAGCCGTCCGCTGTTGGTCAGTTGCCCCGTGGTGACAGAGGTCGTCTGGCCCTGGAGCTGCCCGCCGTTCGTGATATCGCTCGCGTTGAGCGTCAGATGACCGGCACTCAGCAGTTTACCGCTGGCCTGGTTGTTCAGCGTCTGGTTCAGGGTGACCGCCAGCGTATCCACGCCGGTTATCTCACCGCTGTTGGTCAGCGAATCCGCATCCAGCGTCAGGTTTTGCGCTATCCACTGTCCACTGTTACTCAGCGTCAGTGCCGATAACGCCAGCTCTCCGTTTGAGGTGATTTTACTGCCGGACAGGACGGTGAGGCTGTTGCTGATTTGCGCATCCAGCCGCTCTGATGCCTGAATTGCACCGCTGTTAGTCAGTGTTCCGGCGTTAATCAGTATCCGCCATCCCTGCCACTGGCCCGCGTTACTGGTGCTGCCTGCGGTGATGTTCAGATCACCGGTCGTGAGTAACTTTCCACCCCTGCTGTTTGTCAGCGTCAGCAACGGTGCCGCCATCTCCAGGCGTGAGGCCAGCGTGAGTGCGGCGACCCCGGTGAGCGTTCCGCTGTTGGTGATACTGTCCTGGCGAACTGTCACATGGTTACCCTGGACAGTACCGCGGTTATCCAGAGAATGACCCGAAAGGGAAAGGTCGCCTGCCGAAAGCAGGCTGCCCCGGTTGTCTGTTGTGGCTGCATTCAGCGCGATGTCGCCCTGACTCATCAGATCGCCGGTATTGCTGAGCATCCCGGCTGCCGAAGCGGTAAGGTTGCCGGTTGCAAGCCCGCTGCCGCTGTTTTGCCAGTCACGGACATTAACGCTGACGTTCTGCCCCTGTGTCTGCCCTGCAGTGATCAGCGTGGTGCCTGAAAGTGTGAGATCTCCGCCCGTGAGTGTGCGGGAGCCTGCCAGTAAATCCAGTATTCCGCCAGCCAGCGACAGGGTGGTATCACCCTGTAACAGGCCAGAACTGGTGAGACGGTCTGCATTCAGCATCAGCGTGTTACCTGCGATGCTGCCTGCATTCGACAGTGACTGCGCTGTGATGCGGTTTGTACCCTGTGCCAGCAGCAGACCGCCTGCACCGTTGTTCAGCGTGCCGTAATCGAGAGAGAGTGAAGTACCACTTACCTCTCCACTGTTGGTCAGTTGAGAGCCTGACAGCGAAAGTGCCGCATCACTGGTGATAATCCCGGCGTTTTTCAGTTCAGGTATTGAAAGGGAGAGCGCGGCCGGGCTGTACGCCACGCCGTTCTCCCGGTTATCCAGCAGACGGGAGAACAACGTGAGCGTCCGTTCACCGTGGAGCAGGCCGCTGTTGATAACCGTGGTGCTGTTGAGCGCAAGCGCGGAAGCGGTCAGCGTGCCGCTGTTGCTGAGGCTGCCGCTTTCCGTGTTAAGCACGGAGGCGGACGATTTTCCGCCGTGAATCAGACCGTCACTGGCCTTCAGCGTGAAGCCATCTCTCGCGGCCTGTATCCCGTCAAGCTGTGCGTTCTGTACCTCCACGCTGATGCTGTTGCCCTGAGTCTGTGCGGTGGAGGTGGTTGTCAGACCGTTGCCTTTCACGGTCACAGTACCATCCGCAACGGTCTCGCCGGACAGCACAATGTCACGGGCGTTGATATTCAGCGCTGAGGCACTTTTGAGATTGCCGGTGCTGGTCAGGTCGGCGGCTGTGACCTTCAGACTGTTACCCTGGACGGTGCCACTGTTCATCAACGCACCGGTATTCACTGCAGCATCTGTCCCGGCTGCGAGCGTGCCGCTGTTGTTCAGGCTGCCGGTGCTGACGGTAAGCGTTTTCCCGGCAACGGTACGGCCTTTCAGCGTGGCGTCATCCGTGCTGGTGAGGGTGACATTTCCGGCGACATTCACTGCCCCTGCGGTCTGGTTCAGTCGCTGTGCGCTGAGCGTGGCATTCTGTCCGGCGGTCAGTTCCCCGCCATTCTGGATAATCTGCCCGGACGAGGACAACGCCAGATTTTTATCCGCCACCAGACGGGACTGATTCAGCGTCAGCGCGGTTGTCCCGGTAACGTTAAGATTGCCACCGGCTTTGTTATCCCCGGACAGTATGACCTCCGTCCCGCTGACCGCTGTGTTGCCGCTGGCAAGGCTGTCTTTCAGGACCAGCTTACCGGCGCTGTTCAGCGTAATATCACCGCTGCGGGCATTGAGGTTGCCGAGGTTCACCCCGACACCACTTTCGGTGGAGGTCAGGCGGATACGGTTGGCGTACATCCCGCCGAGTGCGCCGGTATCAATGGCGACTTTCGGCACATCCCCTTCACCGTTCAGCGCGCTGACGCGGCCGCCCGCTGTGACGCGGTTAGCCCCGCTGATGACCGTCAGGTCTTTCGCGTGCAGCGCGGCGTTCACTTCCGTTGCACGGGCAATAATGGATACGGCATCTGAGTGGCTGCCGTCCAGACCAGCGCCATTGATGGTAATGCTGCCTTTCGTGACCTCCAGCGCCTGCAGACTGCCGTCGGCGTTCATCACCGGTTTACCCGTGGTGAGTGTCGCCTGAGGCGTGTTGATAAAACCGCAGCCATTGCAGGTAATGCCGTAAGGGTTGGCAACCATCACGTTCGCCGCTTTGCCTGCCACTTCGGTATAACCCTGAAGCTGTGAACGGTTAGCGCCGGTGACTTCGTTGATAATGCCTTTCGCTTCCTGCCCGGCTTTCAGGTTCGGGTTACTCTGAATGAGCCCACCCAGTTGCGTCTGGTTCAGCTTACCGGTGGCGTTGTTAAGGATTAACCCCTCTTTGCCGACGTTATACTCACCGTATTTGTTATGGGATATCCCCGCTCCGTTGGGCGTGGCAATATTCACCACCGGTACACCGTTTCCGGCCTTGTCCATCGTCGTGTTACCGGTGGGGGTAATGGTCTCAGCCACTGCGGGCAGCAGCGGTTGCGTTGCCAGCAGGGTACTCAGCAGCCAGCTCAGTACACGCTGAGAAAAACGAGTCTGATTGTTATCCATCGTTTTTGTCCCTTAAAACGCCACCGCCACGCGGTAATAAATAATGAGATGATCCGGTGCCAGCCAGTCCGGGTATTTCACGGGGGTTCCCACGGTAAACTGTGTTGAAAACCAGTGATTGGCGCTGGTCAGCCCGACTGCCGCGCCCCACAGCGTGCCGCTGGCGTACTCCTGGTCGTCGTGTTTCAGCCAGCCGCCATCCAGCGCCGCCATCACGCTGATTTGCCCCATCCACGGCAGGGTAAACAGCGAGTAATTCAGCTCATTACGCAGATAACCGCCATTGTTGCCGGAGAGATACTGTTCTTTAAAACCGCGGACAGAGCTTTCTCCACCAAGAGTGAGCTGTTCGGCTCCGAATAGCCGGTCCGGTGACCACTGAAAATAGACGCCGCTGAGCCACCAGAGATCGGCCGCGACGGGGCGCTGGAAGCTGCCGTTGAGGCTCCATTTGCGGAACTCCGCTTTCGGCACATCGCCATGTTTATCGTGATCGTCTTCCGCACCCAGCCACGGCACGCCGTGGGTAAAAGACGGGTTGAGGGTCGCCACACCGCCGAACATTTTTTGCGTGTGATTTATACCGAACATCACACTGGAGAGCTTGCGACTGCTGGAATCCAGCAGCACGTCATCCAGATAATTACGACTGATGCGGTGGGTGATCCCGGTTGTAAGACCGGTTTTGATATCGCCGTTGCGAAACATCATCCATGAGCCGGTAAGCCGGTGCGTTTCGCTGTCGCCGGTTGAGCGCCACGGCCAGCCATAGTTATCAATGGTGTTGAGGTAATTGCTCCAGCTGTAGCTGTAATCAAGCAGACCGTAGCCATACGGCACACTGACACCCGCGGCAAAATTCTGCGCATCATGCGAAGCCGAAAAATCGCTGCTGCGCCCGCCGCTGACGAACCATTTATCCGCCAGCCCAAGCAGGTTATTGCCGGTCAGTGCACCGCTGAACTGGCCGGTCCCTGTGCTTTTCTGCCCGCTGTTGTCGAAACTTACCGAACCGATAAGCGGAAATTCCGGGGCGGCGGTGAGATTGACAATTGACCAGCCCTGTTTGTCTCCAGGCTGAATTTCAATTTCCATCGGAACCTGCCGCACGCGGTTTAATTGCTCCATACCCTGTTCAATGTCGCGCAGGTTAAGGATTTTTCCTTCCAGCCCGGGAAACGTCATGGCGAGCGTCCGCTGCGGTACACCTTCCAGACGGATTTGCTGTAACCGGCCTTCCAGCACCGTGAGGGTCAGCACGCCGGAGGAGAGGTCCTGTTCGGTCAGAAAAGCGCGACTGGTGATGTATCCCTGGCTGATATACCAGTCGGAGACAGCGTTAGTGGCCTGCGTCAGCCGGGTCATATCCAGGCACTGATTCAGCCAGGGTGCGGCAATTGTGTCGGCGTCGCGTGGAGAGAGCAGAGTGGCACCGCGCACTTCAATACGGGAGATGGTAAAGCACGGGCCTTCTGTGGTCGGGGGCACGACAGGCGCAGATGAGCGGGGTAGCGGCGTGCTGCGCTCCAGTTCATCACGCTGACGCTGGTTCTGCTCAAGCAACTGTTGTTGCTGCTGTTGAATGGTATCGCGGTCAGCCGGAGAGAGCGGTGCCGCTGCGGCACGCACGCACGCTACCGCCAGAATGGAGATACAGAAGAGGCGCGTGACGACGGAAAATCCGCGTACTGGCTTCCTGCCCATTGCTTATCCTTAAGGGAGGTATGTATGAAAACTGAACGAGAAAATAAGGGATGAGTAAGATTTTGTAAATAACATTATTAATTTTGTGCATATGGTAACCAAGGCTAATATGTTTTTTCGTCCCGCTGAAATGGCAAAAAAGTAATGCTACAACAGACAGGCGTCAGATGTGCTGAAGGCAATTGTCAGTCAGAATTGCTGGATATTACCTTGATCCGTGATCCGGTATTTTCGGCTGTATAAAACTGACTACAGCGAAGTGGTGGTGGCGCGTTAAACCGGGTAAAAAATCAGCGTAATTCAACTGTGCTTCAGAACATAATGCATACCGGAGGTCTGACAGTTCATCGGTATGAGCAAACCACGGGCATTCAGACTCAGAATTCAGCACCAGGACACTGCCGCAGTGATGGCAGGTGTAACGTTCGTCAGGAAAGCGTAGTGCGGTTCTGGCGACCAGCATTATTGAGGGCAAGAAATGATTTTGGATACATAGTAATAGCCCTCTCCGCCATATGACACGCAGGTATATGCCGTCCCGGTATGGGCACCGTCATGCTGGGTATCAGGCGGGGTATAGATTTAAGTGTATGAGTGGGTGATGCTGAGGGGGATGACTCAGCTAGCGGTGGCGGCTATAACATTGACCGTGCTGTAACAGAACGGACACATGCGCTCACCACTGTATTGTCGATGGTACTGCAGGCAAATCCAGCGTACCGGTGCCTGTCATGTCTTACGGTTATGTTTCTTCGGCATGAGTGTTCAACCCCGTGACTCAGCAATGCGTTGCTGTAGCCAGGCTTCCACTTCGCTTTCAAGCCAGCGGGAGCTTCTGCCCAGCTTAATGGGCTTTGGGAATTCGCCGAGCTGAATAAGCTTGTAGAACCATTTGTCTGTTAAACCGGTGAGCTGTGTAATGAATGCCATATCGACAAACTTATCGGTAAGAAGGTTGGCTGGTGTGGTCATCGTTTGTTCTCCGTTGATGGTAAGGGAGAAGAAGTCAGATATTCGAATGGTGCAGACTTCTTCAAACGATGACGGTCCGACGTATTTTTTTATCGTCGGGTTCAGCTCCGCTTACGCCGCCTGCCACTGACTGCCGGAGCAGGGACTGCGCTGACTCTGTAAATCCGCCGCTCTGTACGTTGCGACTGTTTACCCAGATAGCTCAGGATGTACTGCATACCCTCCCTTCCTCTGCGATCTGAAAAGTTGATTACTCGTTCACCTTGCACCCGGTAATGTCCTTTAGGCTCACACCGGTGCGCATAGCCATCACCATACGTAATTTCCTCCCATCGTGACTGGATGGCTTCCCAGAAACACCAGACCTTCCGGTGGCTCTGACCATTGATATAAAACGCAGCATGAATGTGGTAACGGTGGTCTTCCCCATATTCCATTACCCAGGAATATCCCACCAGACCAGATATCTCTGCGCATTGTTCAGTCAGCCATGTCATCTCAGCCGCCAGTTGATGAATATCACCATACGCGTATGAATCAGAGTTTTTCCTGTACGCGAAATCCACCCGAAGCATGAGTAATTTCGAATGACAGTCAAATAACCGGTCCTGATGGTTAAATAATACTGACTGAAGAGAATAGTCTGGTTTGTGGTTTGAGTTGATTACGTATTCCATGATAAATATCCCATAACAGTTATTGGTCATGAGATTACGGGAGAGATTAATTTTTTATGCAGAATACCGATTCAGGATTTCAGCCATTAAAGTATGTTTCTTGAGTATCATTTTTCACACGTGCTGTAACAGTAATTTCTTATCGTGCAATGGAATGGATGTTCATCACACAGGAAAGTCTGACAATCATTATGATTTACGGCAAAGAATAAACAATGATGTTAGTAATCATTGAACGTACCGGGATGTCTGAAAAGAAATCATCATCCGGTAGACGAAGAAATGTTGTACTTACTGAAGAGTCAGTATTCCTGGATACAAAGGTGTAAGTAAGTGGACAAATAACACTTCTTTATAAAATAACATTAATAACCTTAATGTTTCTTTTCACACAATCAGTAACCTCCAGAGAATACACTCACCACGCAGGTTTAAGTTATTCACGCCATGGTGTTCTAATGATATTAGCCACCATTTCTGTCTTCCCCGACTTGATACCTGTACAGGCATGTGCTCATGAAAGATTTGTATACGCATACTGTTTGACTCCCGGAACGGGTCACCCTGCCACGGTAATATTTACTGCAATAGTATTTTGCCGTTATTTATGCCGGTACGGGTTTTTCTTCCTGATTACGTCCCCGGTGTTTTCAGGCACAGAAAAAATGTAGAGGTAAGAGAGTAATTTTTGGTTACTCCGGAAAAATATTTCATGAGCGGCCGGAAATACATGAAAAAAGCAAGTTCGCGACGGGCTAACGTATTTATTTTCGAGGGGAAAACAGCATTCTTCCCGGAGATAACCATCAGACCACAGAATGCTCTGCAACTGCAGACAGGATAAGATACTCCCTGACCAGGTAAACGCAGTCGGAAAAACAGTCTCCCAGTAAGACGCTGACCGGCAGTAACGGAACACCCTCAGTCGCCTGAAAAGACAGTCAGAATCGTTTTCACCTTAAAATCATGTCATAACAATCCGAAACAACCAAAAAAAACGAATGCAAAAAAAATGAAAGTCTATGACTTATAACCCAATTAATACAATGAATTAACAAACAATCATAAGCTCTGAATAACATTGAAAAGGCTGTGTTTTACTATGTCACATTTGTGATCTCATACTTCTTAATTCAGAGCTTTATACGATACAATTCAGAGGTATAAAAACAGAACTGTTACCTGGAAGAAGAACATGAGAAAAGACGGACTCAATGATTTTTATGAAGTGAACTTTCTGAAACTAAGGGAGATAGATGCCACGTATCCATCGGAACCCATACGTTACGCGGACCTGGCTGACATATACAGTTTCATCAATTTTAATGATGCAGAATGTGAAAAAATACCGCCTGATGAAATTTCCACTAAAAAAAGAAAAACACAGGTAACAGACGGCTACGCATGCAATCTTTTGTCGGACATTCTTAAATATGAGAATTCATTACGCCCTGGCTCATTCCGTTCTCTCGCGGGAACGCATAAATATTTGAAACTTCATTACGAAGCAACCCCGGAATATAAAGAAGAACTGAAGAAAAATCTCATTCATAAAGAAGATGTGTTACTTAAAATCCAGGCTGAATATGACAAAATAAAAAATAAAACATCCGGAAAAATCACAATAATCCCAATCAGCTTTCACCTCAACGAAAAAACGGACGGACTCCTTCAGCACATCACCGAAGATTTAACCATAATTAACATGGCCTTTTCCTCGATGATGAGTAAAATAAAACATCGCACAATGTACAGCCGGATAGCCGGACATGTAAGACTGGGCATGCTGGACGAGAATTTTGAGCCTTTCACCCATGTGTTATTTTTTATTCAGGACGGGGCTGTCAGTCATGACTTTATCAGGGAAATCATTGAGGTCTGGTACTCTTTCATCCCTGAAGACATTGAATGCCTGGTGGGTGTTTCTGGTTTTGACTTTAATTTCTTACTCAACTTCCAGCGTGAAGTCATCAATGAACAAAAAAGTTCTTCCACGCCAGGAGGAATAACTTTTTTCATATCCGATATACTGAACCCGTTCCCTGATGTCACAGCAACCGGATATAATAACCATGAGCCCTGTACATTATTTTCCCGTCTGGTCAGAAGAACAGAAAGGGAAGATAACATCAACAGACCCCACCGACGACGTCTTGCTGACAGGGAGGCAGAAATCAGTGCGACTAAAAAAAAGAGTGGTTATGACAAACTGAAAAACACACCAGCCATTCACAGGGAATATTTTTTAAGAATTGCCAAAAAAGTCAACAAAATTCCTTTTATGCGTACCATAAACTGAATCAACATATCATCCTGGGCACTCAGTCCTGGTCGATATCCTGTTTAATTGATAAATCAGCCATTTTATAATTTATTTCAGTTATATATCACCTCAGTGAATTCCCTCCCGTTTACTTCAGTCAGGCCATCCATCCGTGATGGCCCTTTTATTATGCCGAGGCTTATATGAAACATCCTTCGGGCTATGCCCTGATCCGCCGACATCTGCGGCGCTACCCCCGTATTCTGCGGCAGCATCTTCTCCGGGAGCTCAGCCGCCTCGTCGCGTATGAACCCGTGATTGGCATCATGGGCAAGACCGGCGTCGGTAAATCCTCGCTGTGTAATGCGTTGTTCCGGAGTGAAGTCTGTGCGGTGAATGCCGTGGAAGCCTGCACCCGGCAGCCTCAGCGTGTGCGCCTGCGCTTCGGCAGTCATTACCTGACGCTGGTGGATTTGCCCGGTGTGGGGGAGAGTATCAGCCGCGACGATGAATACCGTGAGCTGTACCGCGAACTCATGCCACAACTCGATATGGTGCTGTGGGTGCTGAAGGCCGATGACAGGGCATTCTCGGTGGAAGAGCATTTTTATCAGGGGGTGTTCGCACAATACAGCGGACCGCTGCCACCAGTGTTGTGGGTCCTCAACCAGGTGGATAAAACCGAACCGGCTGAACAGTGGAACTGGCTGTCGGCACAGCCTTCAGTATCACAGAGTGAGCATATTACGCAGAAGCGCCAGGCCGTCGCCCGTCAGATGGGAACAGCAGAGACGAATATTCTTCCGGTGTCAGTCAGGGGACGGTACCACCTTCCCCGTCTGGTGGAGGCGATGATTACCCGTCTCCCAAAGCAGGCCCGCAGCCCGCTGGTGCCTCACCTGCAAAGCGGGTACCACACCCCCGGCATTATCACTACCGCCCGCAACAGCTTTGGCGATGCCGTGGTGGAAGTGATTGACGCAGTCATCGACCTGGCCCCGTTGCCACAGGCTGCACGTTACGCGCTCCAGACCGTCACACACACCGTGGCCCGAGCGGCCCGGACCGTCTGGTCCTTCTTCTTTGGCTGACTTCCACATCGATTAGCCTGTCTTCCGTTTCGATAAATAATTTTGCCCTGTCACGATCGATTTTGTCGATCGACCCGATCGGTTTTATTCATTATCCCTGGTAAATATCCGGTTATAGAATTCCTCAGGGATACTGTATTCAGCCATTTACTGATTAAAAATCAATGCGATGAATCGCAGGAGCGCATTCGTCCGGAGAAAAGTAATGAAAAGGTTTTTTATGATACTAACCACCAGTCTGTTGTTCACCTCACTTCCTTCCCTGGCCGCCAGTGATACGCCCGTTACAGTGAAGGTCAGCCATGCCGGTCCTGAGTGCTATGGCTGCGTCTATGTCACCGTGACAGCAAAAACCGACACCGTTCTGATAAAGAAAATCGATGTTAACCGGGGAAAATGTCCGATGCTGACACACCGAAAAATAGCCTACAGGGGCCGGAACGTGGACGGCTGGTGGCCCACAGATAAACCGTTCACACCCCGTAAAATGACCTTCGCTGAGAGTGTCTTCTGGAAATTTGGTCACACTTTGGATTTTGGTAAAGCCTGCAATTTTGTTGAGGCCCGGGTGTTCACCGATCAGGGCACATTCACCGTCAGCCAGTGATATCGCCAGTATCACTTATCAGCCCTCTTTCTTAACGCGTCTCAATGTCTTCAGGAGAGACCCGTATCGTCTTAACCATCACCCTCAGGGAATACTATGAAAAAGAAAATACTGCTTTTCACTCTTCTGATATCTGCTCTGACTCCGGCAGTGTCACAGGCCTTCGGTAACCGTGATACCTGGGCCAGCGGCTGGGGTCAGGGCGTGTCTGAGTTTGTAATTCTGGGGAAAGGACAGTCACAGCTTTACCTGACCTGCGAAGACACCGGCTCACAAGCGGCCACCCTGACCTTCACCGACGCAAACGGTCATCAGGTCAGGATGGATAACGGCCAGTCGCTGGACATGAAAATTGACGATGAGGAGCCTGTCAGCGTCAGTGACAGCGAGTCACATGTGGGCTCAGACAACGTGGCATGGGCATGGGATAAACTGCGCACCGGTAAGCGGGTCATTGTGTCCGGGGAGGGCGTAAAGGCAGCCGTGTTTACGCTTAACGGTGCGGGGAAGGTCCTTCCCGCGTTCGGGGACAGCGGCTGTCTGCCGAAATATGCCCTGCCGTAATAAAGACAGGTAACGCCTTTTTTCTGAATTCATTCACGCTCACGACAACAGGAACCTCAGTCCATGACGCATATCCCGGTTCAGGCAGCACACACCCGCCAGCCCTGACCACTGCATCAGTATTTCACACCGCCGACGCCCTGCTCATTTGAGCGGGGCGTTTTCTTTTGTTTCTCATCAGGGATCAGATATGCAGACCACTGATAATGCGTCGCTGCCACCCGGCCCCTTCACCCGCCGACAGGCGGAAGCCATGGCCGCACGCTATCTCAACGTCACCGTCGAAGACGACCAGGGCCCCATTTTCGTCTGGTCATCCGCGACTGCCGTGGCATGCTGATATGGCGGGACTGGAATTTTGCCCCGCAGGCCGGAGAGATGCTGAACCGCTATCTCATCAGCGACGGTATTCCTGTGTCACCACAGCCACTGAGCCACTGAGCGGCGAAGTCCTGCTCATTTTTCAACAGAACACAGTCCCCCACAGGCCATGCACCTTCCGGAGCATGGCCTTTCTGCTTTTATGCCCTTTAACCCGATATCAGAGGTATTAACCATGCGCTTAGCCAGCCGTTTTGGTGCGGCCAGTCTCGTACGCCGCGACCGCCCACTGACCCGTGATGAACTGGCACACTATGTGCCCAGCGTATTCAGTGAAGAAAAGCACGAATCACGCTCAGAACGTTATACGTATATCCCGACCATCACACTGCTTGATAATCTGCAGCGGGAAGGCTTCCAGCCGTTCTTTGCCTGCCAGACCCGCGTTCGCGACCTGAATAAACGCGACCACACAAAGCACATGCTGCGTCTGCGGCGTGAGGGGCAAATCACCGGTAAACAGGTCCCCGAAATCATCCTGCTTAACAGCCACGACGGCTCCAGCTCATACCAGATGCTGCCGGGCCTGTTTCGCTTTGTCTGCCAGAACGGACTTGTCTGTGGCGAAACCTTTGGTGAGGTTCGCGTACCGCACAAGGGGAATGTGGTGGATAAAGTCATTGAAGGGGCTTATGAGGTGCTGGGGATATTTGACCGGGTGGAGGAGAAGCGGGATGCCATGCAGTCACTGCTACTTCCTCCGCCGGCACAGCAGGCGTTTGCCAGAGCCGCCCTGACGTACCGCTTTGGGGAAGAGCACCAGCCGGTGACGGAAGCACAGATTCTGTCTGCGCGACGCTGGCAGGATGAAAGTTCCGACCTGTGGACCACCTACCAGCGTATCCAGGAAAACCTGATTAAAGGCGGTCTGCCGGGCAGAACAACGAAAGGTAAACGGGCCCACACCCGTGCGGTTAA
>NZ_JAOWGQ010000037.1:0-309215 GCF_030333085.1 Citrobacter sp. Cpa228
CCATGCCGAACTCAGAAGTGAAACGCCGTAGCGCCGATGGTAGTGTGGGGTCTCCCCATGCGAGAGTAGGGAACTGCCAGACATCAAATAAGTGAAAAGGCCATCCGTCAGGATGGCCTTTTTGCGTTTATACGCGGAACAAAATCCGGAACTGTAGCCAGCCGATGTATTTAATGTATAACCTGCGACAAAAAGGCACGAGTTCGTTCGGATTTAGGGTGGGAAAAAAATTCATCTGGAGGTGCCTGTTCGACAATCTCTCCAAGATCCATAAAGATCACCCGATCCGCCACCGTGCGGGCGAACCCCATTTCATGTGTTACACACAGCATGGTCATTCCCGATTGCGCCAGGCCAATCATCGTATCCAGCACTTCCTTTACCATTTCGGGATCTAACGCTGACGTGGGTTCATCAAACAGCATGATTTTAGGTTTCATGCACAGCGAGCGCGCAATAGCGACACGCTGTTGCTGACCACCGGAAATTTGCCCGGGATACTTATGTGCATGTTCAGCAATGCGGACCCGCTCAAGGTAGTGCATTGCCAGCACTTCGGCTTCTTTCTTCGGCATCTTTTGTACCCAAATAGGAGCCAGTGTGCAGTTTTGTAGAACCGTTAAATGAGGGAAGAGATTAAAGTGCTGAAAGACCATGCCAACTTCCTGTCTGACACGTTCGATATTGCGGATATCTTCGTTGAGCTCGATTCCATCCACGACAATACGCCCTTGCTGATGTTCTTCCAGATGGTTAATACAGCGGATAGTCGTCGATTTTCCGGAACCAGAAGGCCCGCACAATACGATACGCTCTCCCTGTTTTACCTGCAGGTTGATATTTTTCAGGACATGAAACTGCCCATACCATTTGTTGACGTTTTCCAGCGTAATCATCGCGTCAGTGGACGGCATTACTATTTGGCTCATAAATTCCTCAGTGCGGTGTACGCCCGGTGTTAAAACGTTTTTCCAGATGCTGGCTATAGCGCGACATGCTGAAACAGAAAACCCAGTAAATCAGTGCAGCGAAAACATATCCTTCTGTCGACATTCCCAGCCAGGCCGGGTCGACAGTTGCTTGCTGGACGCTGCTAAAGAGATCAAACAGGCCGATGATAATGACCAGGCTGGTATCCTTGAATAGCGCGATGATGGTATTGACCAGGCCTGGAATGACCAGCTTCAGCGCTTGGGGAAGAATAACCAACCCCTGCGTTTTCCAGTACCCGAGCGCCAGTGATTCAGCCGCTTCATATTGACCTTTTGGTAAGGCCTGTAATCCTCCGCGTACCACTTCAGCAACATAGGCTGACTGGAAAAGAATGACACCAACCAGTGCCCGAATAAGTTTGTCGATAGTTGTACCCTCCGACATAAATAGCGGGAGCATGACTGAGGACATAAACAGGACAGTTATAAGCGGTACTCCACGCCAGAATTCAATGAAAATGACCGATAAAACACGCACGATCGGCATATGAGAACGGCGGCCTAACGCCAGTAAAATGCCCCACGGAAGCGCACCTGCAATACCCACGGATGCGATGATAAGCGTCAGTGTTAATCCACCCCACTGGCGGGTTTCTACGCGCTCAAGCCCGAAAAAACCACCGTACATTAGCCACCAGACTGTAAGGGGATACACTACTGCCCAGATGGCGATATAGCGGCCACGGTGAGGGATGATTTTCAAGAACATCGGGATGATGGAAAGCAGACCAATAATCAGGGCCAGATTGACGCGCCAGCGCTGATCGTGGGGATAAAGTCCATACATGAATTGCCCAAAGCGTTCATGAATGAACACCCAGCAGGCTCCGGCTTTGGTACAGTCTGCTCGGGTCGAACCGACCCAGTTGGCCTGCAGGAATGCCCAGTTCAGCAGTGGCGGAAGAAATGACCAAATCAGCCATACGCATAACAGCGTGAGCAGACTATTTGACCAGCTGGAGAACAGGTTTTTACGCACCCAGAGTAGACTGCGGCTAGCCGGGTTGCTGCTCTGGCGCGCGGGGTGAGGCAGCAGTGCTTTTGTCATCATGGCTCCTTAGCGCTCAATCAGTGCAATACGGCGGTTATAAATATTCATCAGCAGAGAAATGCTCAGGCTGATGATCAGGTACACCGACATGGTGATGGCAATAGTTTCGATGGCCTGTCCTGTTTGATTGAGCACAGTACCGGCAAACAATGACACCATATCCGGGTAGCCAATGGCGGCCGCAAGTGAGGAGTTTTTGACGATGTTCAGATACTGGCTGGTTAATGGGGGAATGATGACGCGCAGCGCTTGCGGGATGATCACCTGGCGCAACGTTACCGGATTTGGCAGGCCCAGCGAACGTGCGGCTTCATGTTGCCCATAAGGAACAGCCTGAATTCCTGCCCGAATAATTTCTGCAATAAACGCTGAGGTATACACCGAAAGCGCCAGCGTCAGGGCAGCCAGTTCGGGAATAAGCACCATACCGCCCCGGAAGTTAAACCCGCGCAGTTCAGGGATATCCCAGTGCAGCGCCGCACCGAAAATCCAATGTGAAATCATCGGTAGAAACATGATTAGCACCAGGGCTGTTGGCCATGTTCGGCGTAACTGGCCTGTTTTGGTCTGGTGCATTTTGTTGAAGCGGAATAACCCAATGGTGATGATGACGGCAAGCACGATTGCGGCACAGAAGGTAATCAGACCTTCTCCCATCTGTGGTGCCGGAATGTAGAGCCCACGATTGCTCAGAAAGACCAGATCCAGGGCACTAACAGCCTGCCGCGGTCCGGGCAAATTCCGTAATACGGCAAAATACCAAAAGAAGATCTGCAGCAATGGCGGGATATTGCGGAACGTTTCGATGTAGATCGTAGAGAGCTTTCGTAGTAACCAGTTATCCGACAGCCGTGCCAGTCCGAGAAAAAAGCCGAGAAATGATGCGAAAACAATGCACAATGCGGAGACTAACAGTGTATTAAGCAGACCGACGATAAAGACGCGGCCATATGTATCGCCTTGCTCGTAATCAATCAGATGCTGGACGATACCAAATCCGGCACTGCGTTCGAGAAAAGAAAATCCCGAGGTAATACCGCGACTGCTCAGGTTATTAATGGTGTTATGGATGAGATAGACCGCAATGCTAACGACCGCAATCACAGCGAGTATTTGAAATAACCAGGCGCGGACCGCAGGGTTAGAAAAGGATAACGATCCTTTTACGGTTGAGCGGCGATGGGACATAAGAAAACCTCGGTAACTATGACTCTGGACTGAGCGCCGCGGAAGCGGCGCCCATTACATCACTACGCATTAGCGCACTGGTGGCGCATATTGAATGCCGCCGTTATTCCAGAGGTTGTTCTGTCCACGCTTGATCTTCAACGGGCTTTCCGATCCAACGTTACGTTCAAAGATCTCCGAGTAGTTACCTACCTGCTTGATAATGTTGTAAGCCCATTTGTTATCAAGTTTCAGATCCTTGCCATAGTCCCCCTCTTTACCTAACAGGTGCGCCATATCCGGTGTTGCAGGATTTGCCGCTTTTTCGTCAACATTTTTTGAGTTAACACCCATCTCTTCGGCGTTCAGCATAGCGAACAACGTCCAGCGAACAATCGAGAACCACTCATCGTCACCACGACGCACGACTGGCCCCAGTGGTTCTTTAGAAATAACTTCTGGCAGTACAATCCATTCTGCGGGGTTGCTCAGTTTGATCCGCAGGGCGTACAACTGAGACTGGTCGGAAGCAAGCGTATCGCAGCGCCCTGATTCCAGCGCTTTAGCGGACTCATCAGAACGATCAAAGGTGACAGGGGTATACTTCATGTTATTGGCTTTAAAGTAGTCGGCCACATTCAGTTCAGTATCTGTTCCTGCCTGAATACAAACCGTTGCGCCATCCAGTTCTTTAGCGCTCTTCAGGCCCGCTTTATTGTGGGTAAGAAAACCAATGCCGTCGTAATACGTTACGCCAGTGAAAGACATTCCCATTCCTGCATCACGAGAGGAGGTCCATGTGGTATTACGAGAGAGCATGTCGACTTCGCCAGATTGTAGTGCGGTAAAGCGTTCTTTGGCGGTGAGTGGGGTATATTTTACTTTGCTGTCATCACCAAATACGGCAGCGGCAACGCCACGACATACATCGACATCAATACCAGAGAATTTACCGCTTGCATCAGCGTAAGAAAAACCAGGCAGGCCATCACTGATACCACACTGCACAAACCCCTTTTTCTTTACGGCATCGAGAGTTGCGCCGGCATGTGCCTGATTTGCAACCGCAAGCAGCACGCCGGCCGTAGCCAGGCTGGCTATTATCATCTTTTTCATAGAGCATCCTGTGTGGAGGAATTATTGTTATGGAAACGTTCTGAAAACGTCTTTTTCCTGTCTGTGGCTATGGCCATACTCTTCTAAGCAAAGGTAGTGCCAGGTTTTTGCGCACGATTATTCGACGCAATATGCAGAGTGTAGACAGGAAAAAATAAATGCAGCGCCCTGAAGTGGTGCAAAATTGAAACGTAAGCCACATTTTGGCGCAAAAAATTTAAAAATCAGACAGGACGCATGATAACGATTTCGGACGTTAATATTGATAGCGTGAGAGTAATGGAAAGAAAATGTGGTGTTACGAAGATCAGAAAAAATGCTAATTTCAAATCGTGGATATGTGAGAGAAATCTATAATAATTTTATTATACGTTGAGTGCTATATTCCAACTTTTTGTCTTATATGAAAATTTAAATTTTATTGCAAAAAGCGCGGTAATCACCGCGCTTTTAAGAAGATTTATTTGGTCAGGGCGACTATCCCAAGCGTCAGCCCGGCAACGGCTGCTGCGCCACCGGCGATGGCACCGGCAGTTTCCCAGTTATCCTGAGTGGTGCCTTTCATACAGGTATTGGTATGAACCAGGCGCCCCTGATCGTCGTATACAGGTACGCAAGGAGAATCGTGTGCGCAGCCGGCCAGAAATGCGGTTAGCAATGCAACGGATATTAATCTTTTCATGGTGTTACCTCAAAAATAAGCGTTTCGCTAATTGAGCAAAGACAAACGCTAAGCCATCTGCGAACCCGGCAATTATTTTACCACCGCTTAAAAAAAGACTGACATGAGGAATAATCTCAATTCATGTGGATTGTAAAAATAATGGATAAAAAGAAAGGCGGCGAGCGAGCATCCAGGAAGGATTAAAAAGAAATAAATGGCTATCTTATTAATAAATAAAGAGGGGCATCATCGGTGAAAAAGGCGTCCGAAGACGCCTTTATTTTACAAATTAATCATTGTGCCGACTAAAACGCCGTCTGACGACAACAAAGAAGACGGGGACAAAGAAGATAGCCAACAATGTTGCGGTCAGCATTCCCCCCATTACGCCTGTGCCGACAGCGTTTTGCGCCCCGCTACCCGCACCGTGGCTGATAACCAGTGGCATAACCCCCAGAATAAATGCCAGGGATGTCATCAGAATAGGGCGAAGACGCATGCGCGATGCCTCCAGAGTGGCTTCGATCAACCCTTTGCCCTCTTTATCCATCAGGTCTTTGGCAAACTCAACGATCAGGATGGCGTTTTTAGCCGAGAGTCCAATAGTGGTTAGCAGACCCACCTGGAAGTAGACGTCGTTATTCATCCCACGCAGCGATGCAGCTAACAACGCACCAACCACACCGAGCGGTACAACCAGCATAACCGAGAAGGGAATCGACCAGCTTTCATATAATGCAGCAAGGCAAAGGAAGACAACGATTAGCGAGATGGCATACAGCGCAGGCGCCTGGTTACCTGACAGTCGTTCCTGATAGGACATACCCGTCCAGTCATGACCAATGCCGTTTGGCAGTTTTTCCGCCAGGCTTTCCATCAGCGCCATCGCTTCACCGGAACTTCGACCCGGCGCGGCTTCCCCCAGTATTTCCATGGATGGCATACCGTTGTAACGCTCCAGGCGGGGTGAACCATAGATCCAATGCGATGCGCTGAACGCAGAGAACGGAACCATCTCACCATTGGCACTGCGGATATACAAATTACTGATGTCCGTTGGCAGCATGCGGAATTTAGCATCCGCCTGAACGTACACTTTCTTCACCCGGCCGCGGTCAATAAAGTCATTGACGTAATAGCCGCCCAACGATGCAGAGATCGTCTCGTTAATGTCCGACAGCGAAATGCCCAGCGCTTGCGCTTTCTCCTGATCGACGTCCAGTTTGAACTGGGGAGTATCTTCCAGGCCGTTCGGACGCACGCGGACTAACAAATCTGGGTGTTTAGCCACCATACCCAGCAGTTGGTTACGTGCTTGCGTTAACGCCGTATGTCCCAGACCACCCTGATCGATCAGCTCGAAGTCGAAGCCGGTTGCGGTACCCAGCTCAACAATAGCCGGCATGTTGAAGGGGAAGACCAGTCCATCGCGGATCTGGCTGAAGGCGCGAGTGGCGCGCGCAATGACCGCTTCGGCGCTGTTTTCCTCTCCGCTACGCTCATTCCAGGGCTTGAGGCTGACGAACGCCAGACCGGAGTTTTGCCCCTGACCGCTGAAGCTAAAGCCGTTAACCGTGAAGACGCTTGCGACGTTAGCTTTCTCATTGTTCAGATAATACTGGGTGACCTGATCCAGCACTTTCTGGGTGCGCTCTTGTGTTGCCCCCGCCGGGAGCTGGATCATGGTCATAAATACGCCCTGATCTTCTTCCGGCAGGAAGGAGGTCGGCAGACGCATAAACAGCACCGCCATGCCGATCACGATGATCAGGTAGACAACCAGGTAACGCCCGGTTTTACGCACAATACCGCTGACGCTATTGGTGTAGTGATTGACGCTGTGATCAAATTTGGCATTAAACCAGCCAAAGAAACCGCTTTTTTTCTCGTGATGCTCGGCTGATAACGGCTTCAGCAGCGTTGCGCAAAGTGCGGGAGTCAGGATCAGTGCGACCAGTACAGAAAGCGCCATGGCGGAAACAATGGTGATGGAGAACTGCCGGTAGATAGCACCTGTCGACCCACCAAAGAAGGCCATCGGGATAAAGACCGCAGACAGCACCATGGCGATACCGACCAGCGCTCCCTGAATTTGTGACATAGATTTTTCCGTCGCCTCTTTAGGCGGCAGATTATCTTCCATCATCACACGTTCGACGTTTTCCACCACCACTATCGCATCATCGACCAATAGACCGATGGCGAGCACCATCCCGAACATCGTCAGGGTGTTTATCGAGTAGCCAAACGCGGCAAGTACGGCAAATGTACCCAACAACACGACGGGTACCGCGATAGTTGGAATGAGTGTTGCCCGGATGTTCTGCAGGAACAAATACATGACCAGGAACACCAGTACGATCGCCTCAAACAGCGTTTTCACCACTTCATGAATGGAGATGGTCACAAACGGCGTGGTGTCGTACGGATAGACTACCTTCATTCCCTGCGGGAAGAACGGTTGCAGCTCAACCAGCTTGGCTTTGATGGCGTTAGCGGTATCCAGCGCGTTTGCCCCGGTTGCCAGCTTAATACCGAGGCCAGATGCAGGCTTACCGTTAATACGCGCCACGACGTTGTAGTTCTCACCACCCAACTCGATCCGCGCAACATCCTTCAGGTGAACAACCGAACCATCGCTGTTCACACGTAAAGTGACTTTGCCGAACTCTTCAGGATCTTTCAGTCGCGTTTGCGCAATGATAGAAGCGTTAAGCTGCTGGTTAGGTAATGCAGGCGTCCCCCCTAACTGACCCGCGGCAATTTGATCGTTCTGGACTTTCAACTGATTGATCACATCAACCGGCGTAAGCTGGTACTTGTTCAACAAGTTCGCATCCAGCCAAATACGCATAGCGTACTGCGCGCCAAACAGTTGCACGTCACCCACGCCATTAAGACGGCTGATTGAGTCTTTAACGTTTGAGGCGACGTAGTCGGAAATGTCATCCTGCGTGGTTTGCGGGTTATCAGAAACAAACCCCGCGACCATTAAAAAGCTGCTGCTGGATTTCTCAACGCCGATCCCCTGCTGCTGGACTTCCTGCGGCAGTAACGGCGTGGCGAGCTGCAGTTTGTTTTGCACCTGAACCTGGGCGATATCGGGGTCGGTACCAGACTGGAAGGTCAGCGTGATGGTCACACTCCCGGCGGAGTCGCTGGTGGAGGACATATACATCAGGTTATCGATACCGTTCATATTCTGTTCGATAACCTGCGTAACAGTGTCCTGTACCGTCTGCGCATCCGCACCTGGATAGGTGGCGGTAATGGCAACCGCAGGGGGAGCAATGGTCGGGTACTGTGCCACAGGGAGTTGCATGATTGCCAGAGCCCCCGCCATCATCAGAATGATGGCCAGTACCCAGGCAAAAATAGGACGCCTGATAAAAAAGTTAGCCATGTCCGGTTACCTTATTGGGCTTTCGTGGCTGGGGTTTCGGTATCGGCGGTTGCTTTAACCTGAACGCCAGGGCGTGCTTTCTGTAAGCCGCTCACGATAACTTTGTCTCCCGGTTTCAGGCCTTTGCTGATGAGCCACTTGTCGCCAATGGCTTGTGCGGCAACGACGGCGCGAGACTCAACCTGACTCTTGTCGTTAACGATCATCACGGTGGCATCGCCGCGAGGCGTACGCGTTACTCCCTGTTGCGGAACAAGAATGGCATTCGGCTGGACGCCTTCATCAATGCGCGCGCGCACAAACATGCCCGGTAGCAGCGTGTGCTGCGGGTTAGGGAATACGGCCCTGAGGGTGATCGAACCGGTGCTTTCATCAACCGTCACGTCAGAAAATTGCAAAGAGCCTTTCAGCGGGTACGACTGGCCATTTTCCATCACCAGTTCGACGGTACTGCTGGCATCGTCTTTATGCAGGCTCCCTTGCTCAACTGATTGCTTGAGGCGCATAAAGTCGTTGCTGGACTGCGTGACATCGACATAAATAGGATCAAGTTGCTGAACGGTGGCTAACTCTGTTGCCTGACCATTAGTGACTAATGCGCCTTCGGTGACGTTAGATTTACCGATCCGTCCGCTAATGGGCGATGTCACTTTGGTGTAGGCCAGGTTAATACGTGCGCTTTCGACCGCGGCTTTTGCTGCTATTACGGATGCATCGGCCTGGCGGGCATCAGCAATGGCCTGATCGTACTCTTGCTGGCTGATGTACTTAGTGCCAACCAGCGGAACATAACGTTTTACCGTTAAATGCGTAATTGCAGCAGCCGCTTCACTCTTCGCCAGCTCACCTTTGGCGCTGTCATAGTCTGCCTGGTAGGTTGCGGGATCGATCTGATAAAGCGATTGACCTGCTTCAACATCACTCCCTTCGGTGAAATTCCGTTTAAGTACAATCCCGCTGACCTGAGGACGGACTTCAGCAATACGGAATGAGGTTGTTCGTCCCGGTAATTCAGTCGTCACGGCTAAAGGGGCCGACTCAACGACATGGACAGTAACCTGTGGCTCGGCAGGATGAGCTTGTGTATCCCCCTGATCGTTACAACCGGCGAGTAATGCAGCGGAGATGATGATGAATGAGGGCAGGAGTGAGAACCTGGCATTTTTCGTCATTACGATTCCTTAAAAAACCGAAAGCTCGTTATTTACCGGGTGAGGCAAGGGAGATAACGTGCACAAAAATAATAGTTGGCTATCCTACAAATTATTAGCTTGCGATGTAAGCAATACTTATTTACGGGGACGATGCACGGCACATAAAAACAAAAAAGAGTAATCAAGTACTGATTTATTATGTTGTTAATCGCAATGTTATGATGCGTATAAATACATATTGAAATGATTATATAATTGGTGAATGGATTGATGTTTTTTATTCGTTTTGATTATTTGTGTGTAATCCACGCAATGAAATAGTTTAGAACTCGTTTAAATAATTGCCCGGTGGTACATTTATTCCGTATAGTAAATATTAAATAAGAAAGTTAATCATTATCTACTCTGCCTCAGGCATTCGAAACTATGGTCAGAAAAACGAAAGCTGATGCCCTCAAAACGCGTCAGCTCCTGATTGAAACAGCGATTGTACAGTTCGCCGCGCGTGGTGTGAGTAATACGACGCTCAACGACATCGCGGATGCGGCCAACGTTACCCGGGGAGCGCTCTATTGGCATTTCGAAAATAAAACGCAGCTTTTTAATGAGCTTTGGTTACAGCAGCCGCCCTTGCGCGATCTTATTCAAGAGCGGCTTGTGGGCCGTTGGGGAGATAACCCATTACAGCGGCTACAAGAAAGATTAGTTGTGGGTTTGCAATATATTGCTGAGAATCCTCGACAGCAGGCATTAATGCAGATTTTATATCATAAATGTGAATTCCATAATGATATGATATCGGAACAGGCTATTCGTGAAAAAATTGGTATCAACCATCTTGGTATGCGTATTGCCTTGCAGAAATGTATGGACGACGGGCTTATCGCCACCGGTCTTGATTTAGACATTATAATAATTATTCTTCATGGCAGTTTTAGTGGCATCGTTAAAAACTGGCTCATTAATCCAATGAGTTATGATCTTTATAAACAAGCGCCAGTATTAGTTGATAATGTATTAAAAATGTTAAGCCCAGATGGTATCGTAAGGCAATTAACGCAGAGTGAGAGTCAGGTAGGGTAGTTTTAGCCGCCAGGCCTGACGGCTGCTGAAGCGGGGTTGGTGGCGCTATTCGAGATCGACGCAGTTGACCAGCTTAAGGGGATTCACCGAGTTCATATTCCGACACTTGTCGTGCTCTGTCGTCATCAGCTCTATCCACTGAATAAGTAGCGCATCAAAAAGAAAAACGAAAACCGCAAAAACAACCAGCCACCAATACTTGCGAATCATTACCAAATCCTGTGTATTCATGCCCAAGCGTGCAGGGAATATACACGAAATCTAAAAGCTGAAAAGCAGACTTACAATGCTTTTACTTTGCTGAAATTCCACCGCTCTTTTCTGGTAATCGACTCTTTTTAGACAGATTTTTGGTCTTACGCTTTTTCACCTTTGCAAGTTCAATCTCTGAAAAATGAGAACCAATACTCAATCTTCTGAGCCCCATTTTTACGTATTCGGCATTGATTTCAATCCCGACAAACTTGCGACCTAATTCCACGGCAGTGGCACCGGTTGTGAAGCTACCGGCAAACGGATCCAGCACTTTGTCATCTGGGTTGGAGGAAGCCAGAATGATGCGCTCCAGCAGGGCTTTGGGTTTCTGCGTGGGGTGGTTTTCGTATTCGTCCATCAGATAGCGAACGCGGGGAAACTCCCAGACATTGCCAGGCACTTTTTTCTGATTGTATGGCTGGGGTGGGTTCTTTCTGTAGTCTATCAGCGCGCGTTGAGCGCCCGTTTTGGCTTCCACCAGAATATCATCGCGATTAAACGTATAGTTTTTCTGATCTTTTACCATCATCAGGATCGGTTCATACATCGAACCAAAGTACTTTTTGGCCTGCACCCCTGAGCTATCATAGGCCCACACAATACGGCTTTTGATGGTAAAAAGCTGGCGGCATTTGAGGTCGATGTACGGCATGTTCTCCGTACTGTTCATGATGTACATGGTGCCGTGTGGTTTGAGAATCCGATGACACTCGTCAATGCATTCAAACAGCCATGCCAAAAAGCTCTCTTCATCCCAGGATTCCACCATTCCGTCAAAGTTTTTACCGATATTATAAGGTGGGTCGGCAAAAACGAGCTCGGCGCTTTCAGACGGCAGCTTTTTCAGTTCGGTCAGCGCATCACCCAGGATTATCTTTTTAGATTCATCGCCAAAATAGACAGGTTCACATCTCGCGTTCATCGCCAAAGCCTCCCGTATGACGTCAATAAAAAAGGCGCTTCCCCATGCCGAGTAGCGCCTTTTAAAACAAACACTTAACTGATTAGTATCAGTTCATGCCGTATTTTTTCAGTTTTTTACGCAGCGTACCACGGTTGATGCCCATCATCAGGGCAGCACGGGTCTGGTTACCGCGGGTGTATTGCATCACCATGTCCAACAGGGGCTGTTCTACTTCAGCCAGTACCAGCTCATAGAGATCGTTAACATCCTGACCATTCAATTGAGCAAAATAGTTCTTCAGTGCCTGTTTAACCGAGTCACGCAGGGGTTTTTGAGTTACCTGATCCTGAGAGTTAACGGTAGAAACGGTCAGTACGTCAGAATTTACGCGTTGTTCGAACATAGTTCTGTCAGCTCTTTATTTCTGTTTACGCAAAATTTTCGAAGTATGCCTCCAACGCCGCCAGCTGTTCGCTGGAATCTTCAATGGCGTTGAATGTGCGCCGAAACTGGTCATCCGGAGCGTGTTCCTGGAGATACCAGGATACGTGTTTACGCGCAATTCGGTACCCTTTTGCCTGACCATAAAAGTCGTGCAGTTCCCGAACATGCGCACAAAGCAAGCGCTTCACCTCTGCCAGAGGCAGCGGGGGCAGCAGCTCCCCAGTGTCCAGATAATGCTGGATTTCCCGAAAGATCCAGGGTCTTCCCTGAGCTGCACGTCCTATCATCAGGGCATCCGCCCCCGTATAGTCGAGTACAGCTCTGGCTTTATGCGGGTCAGTAATGTCGCCATTCGCGATAATCGGAATGGAAACTTTCTGCTTAACTGCCCGAATACTGTCGTACTCAGCATCTCCATTGAACAAACAGGCGCGGGTGCGTCCATGAATGGTCAGAGCCTGAATGCCACAGTCTTCAGCCAGTTGGGCAATCTCTACGCAGTTACGGTGTTCCGGAGCCCAGCCGGTGCGAATCTTGAGTGTGACAGGAACGTCCACTGCATTGACGACCTCGGTTAGTATCGATTTCACTAAATCCGGGTACTGCAAGAGGGCTGAACCTGCGAGCTTACGATTCACTTTTTTAGCCGGACACCCCATATTGATATCAATAATCTGGGCGCCGCTTTCCACGTTAATACGTGCGGCATCAGCCATCTCAACAGGGTCGCTACCGGCAATTTGCACCGTGCGAATTCCTGGCTCATCAACGTGCACCATACGTAAACGAGATTTGTCGCTTTCCCAAACCTGCGGGTTAGAAGACATCATCTCGGATACCGTCAATCCTGCTCCCATCTCATAGCACAGCGTCCTGAATGGTCTGTCAGTGATGCCAGCCATAGGTGCTGCGATCAGGCGATTTCTGAGCTGGTATTGTCCGATGCGCATGAGTTAAGAAATGACCATACTGTGACTGCAAGGCGGCGTATATTACGCATTTTTTGCATGAGATGAAAGGCCAAACTTTGACCAATCCACTGAGGTGGATCAATGAATTGCTGACTAAGTACACAGTTTCAAATTAAAAGCTTTAATAATCATTATGATACGTAGTCGCGCTGATTTATCATCTGTTTATAAATTCCGAAAACTTCTCTTTTTTTATTGCGCTCAGGCTCAGGACATCAGGATAAAAAGCTGTTTTTGTGAACAAATAGTGACTTTGTAATGCGATCTCGCTCTCATTTCCGCAAATCATTTTGCGAAAGCGAAAGCGATTTTGGGGCTAGCGATAGTAACGAGTGAAGATTATTTTTTCTGACCGGTAATACGACACCACTCTTCTTTTTCGATGACCGGATCGAGCGTAAAGAGATCGGCATAGGCTTCGCAGACACTGTCAGCCTGGCTGGCAAGAATGCCTGAAAGCCCCAGTAAACCTCCCTCAACGGGCAGTACGCTGATTAACGGCGCCAGTTCACGTAATGGGCCCGCGAGGATGTTGGCGACCACTACGTCGGCTTTCATCGCTTCTGGCTGGTCTTTCGGCAGATAAAGCTCCAGACGCTCAGAAACGCCATTACGCTGGGCGTTATCACGGCTGGCCTGAATCGCTTGTGGATCGATATCCACGCCGATGGCTTTCGCTGCGCCCAGTTTCAGTGCCGCAATGGCCAGAATGCCGGAGCCGCAGCCAAAGTCGATAACCGTTTTGCCGTTAAGATCGAGACCATCCAGCCATTGCAGGCACAGAGAGGTGGTGGGGTGAGTGCCGGTACCAAACGCCAGACCCGGGTCCAGCATCACGTTGACGGCATTCTCATCCGGGACATCGCGCCAGCTCGGGCAAATCCACAGGCGTTCGCCAAAGCGCATCGGATGGAAGTTATCCATCCATTCGCGTTCCCAGTCTTTATCTTCAAGCTGCTCGATTTTATGCGTGAAGCCTTCACCCAGCAGCGGATGCTGCTCCAGAATGGCAACGACTTCTTTCATGTCGGTTTCTGCGTCGAACAAGCCGATAACATCGGTATCGCCCCACAGGCGAGTCTCGCCCGGCAGAGGCTCGAACACCGGCGTATCATGCGTATCCTGGAAAGTGATGGAAACGGAGCCCGCTTCCATCAACGCATCGCTTAACTCTTCAGCGTTGGCACCGGTCGTGTTCAGTTTTAGTTGGATCCATGGCATGGCAAAACTCTTTATTTATCAGTAGTCAATATGGTGGCTTGCGGAACGGTGGAACCGAAACGGTTGCCGATCAGGAAAGCCAGCAAGCTTATCAGCAACGAGGGCACGATCGGATGGAAGCCCAGGTACTGAACGTTAAAGGTCGCGAGTACGGCATACAACACGCCGCCGACAATCATCGCGCTCAATGCGCCTGCCGCGTTTGCGCGCTCCCAGTACAGGCCCAGCACCAGCGGCCACAGGAAGACCGCTTCCAGCCCGCCAAATGCCAGCAGGTTAAGCCAGATAATCATCTCTGGCGGTTTCCAGGCAGCCAGCAGCAGTAACGCGCCGAGCAGCAGGGTAATCACGGCCGACATGCGCTTCAGCCGGGTTTCGTTTTTCAACTGTTCCGGACGAAGATTCAGGTACAGATCCTTAATGATCGTAGCGGAGCTTTGCAGCAATTGGGCATTGATCGTCGACATGATCGCGGCCATGGGCGCTGCGAGGAAGACACCGGCAGCTACCGGTGGCAACACTTTGACCATCAGAGTTGGGATAACCAGATCCGGTACCGTCAGGTCAGGGATCACCGCACGTCCCAATGCACCCGCCAGATGCATCCCAAACATCAGGATCGCCACTACGATGGTGCCGATGATAATTCCGCGGTGCACCGCTTTGCTGTCTTTATAGGAGATACAGCGTACCGCCGTATGCGGCAGGCCAATGACGCCAAAGCACACCAGTACCCAGAATGAGGTCATAAACGTGGGTGACAGAATGTCATCCGCGCCCTGCGGCGAGACCAGTTTAGGGTCGATGGTTTGCAGGGTTACCACTGCATTGCTAAGGCCACCGGCGGCATGAACGACGCCGACCAGCAGAACGATAGTACCAATCAGCATCACCATGCCCTGCATCGTGTCATTCAGTACGCTGGCGCGAAATCCACCGAACGCCGTATATAAGGCGATACTGACGCCAAAGATTAGCAGACCGGTTTCGTAAGGAATGCCCGCGGCGGTTTCCAGCAAACGTGCGCCGCCAATAAACTGTACGGTCATTGCTCCGACAAACGCGACCAGCAGGCTAAGACTTGCCAGCCAGACCAGCAGACGGCTCTGGTAGCGGGCAAACAGCATGTCGTTAAGGGTTACGGCGTTGTAACGGCGCGCCAGAATGGCGAATTTCTTCCCGAGGATCCCCAAAGAGAGCCAAACTGCAGGCAACTGGATCATCGCCAGTAATACCCATCCCAACCCGTATTTATAAGCGGCGCCAGGGCCGCCAATAAACGAGCTGGCGCTAATGTAGGTTGCTGTTAGCGTCATGGCTAACACGACCCCGCCCATCGAGCGGCTGCCGAGGAAATATTCATTCAGGAAAGTGCCGGTCATGCGCTTTCTCATGGCGTAAACAGAGAGACCGAAGACCACCAACAGATAGGCGACCAGCGGCAAAATAACTTCAAGCTGCATCGTCATCCTCCAACGGAATGTCGCGATAGATAAACTTCACCATCGCCCAGCACAGTACGATGAAAACCAACGGTGTTAGCAGGCAGGCCATTTCGAACCAGTGCGGTAAGCCGGTAAAACCGAGGGTTGAATCTGGTAAGTAAGCAGTCACTAACCATGCGGCAAGGTATAAAAGGGTCAGCCACAGCGCCCAGCGCGCCTCTTTATGGGCCTGAACAAAACGAGCGTCCATTTTTTGTCCCTTGTGGATAAAGAAAGCGGGGATTGTACCTTATGGCGCGTACGGGAGGGGAGAAAAACAAAAGGCCGGAATTTCCGGCCTTTTCGATTAACGCACGCTTATTTTTCCTGAAGTCCGAGTTTTTTCTCCAGATAGTGGATATTGGTTCCACCATGCTGGAAGTGCTCGTCATTCATGATGCGGATCTGCAGATCAACGTTGGTTTTGATGCCATCGATGATCAGTTCCTGCAATGCGTTTTTCATGCGGGCGATAGCGACGTCGCGGTTTTCGCCGTAGCAAATCAGCTTACCGATCATTGAGTCATAGTACGGAGGTACAGTGTAGCCTGCGTAAATATGAGACTCCCAGCGCACACCAAATCCACCCGGCGCGTGGAAACGCGTGATTTTACCCGGGCTTGGCAGGAAGGTGTTCGGGTCTTCGGCGTTGATACGGCATTCCACCGCATGGCCCTTAACCACAACTTCGTCCTGCTTGATGGACAGCGGTTGTCCCGCAGCGATACGCAGCTGCTCTTTGATCAGGTCAACGCCGGTGATCATTTCAGTTACCGGGTGTTCAACCTGAATACGGGTGTTCATCTCAATGAAGTAGAACTCGCCGTTTTCGAACAGGAACTCGAAAGTACCTGCCCCACGATAGCCGATATCAACGCACGCTTTGGCGCAACGCTCGCCGATGTAGCGACGCAGTTCCGGGGTAATGCCCGGTGCTGGTGCTTCTTCGACGACTTTCTGGTGACGACGCTGCATGGAGCAGTCACGCTCAGCCAGATAAATCGCGTTACCCTGACCGTCTGCCAGCACCTGAATTTCGATGTGGCGTGGGTTTTCCAGGTACTTCTCCATGTAGACCATGTCGTTGTTGAAAGCCGCTTTCGCTTCCGCTTTGGTCATGGAGATGGATTGTGCCAGTTCGGCATCGCTGCGCACGACGCGCATACCGCGACCGCCGCCGCCGCCGGAGGCTTTGATGATAACCGGATAACCGATGCGTTTAGCATGCGCGCGGTTAGCGTCCATGTCGTCGCCCAGCGGGCCGTCAGAGCCTGGAACGGTCGGTACGCCAGCTTTCTTCATGGCGGTGATCGCAGACACTTTGTCGCCCATCAGGCGGATAGTGTCGGCTTTCGGGCCGATGAAGATAAAGCCGGAACGTTCTACCTGTTCAGCAAAGTTGGCGTTCTCAGAGAGGAAGCCATAACCCGGGTGAATTGCCACCGCGCCGGTGATTTCAGCGGCGCTAATGATTGCCGGGATGTTCAGATAGCTTTTTACGGACGGAGCCGGGCCAATACAGACCGTCTCATCCGCCAGCAATACGTGTTTTAAATCGCGATCCGCGCTTGAGTGCACTGCGACAGTCTTGATGCCCAGTTCTTTACAGGCACGAAGAATACGCAAGGCAATCTCGCCGCGGTTAGCGATGACAATTTTATCCAACATGTTCGCCTCGTTATTCGATGACGACCAGCGGCTCGTCAAATTCTACCGGTTGACCACTTTCTACCAGAATCGCTTTCACTACGCCGGATTTGTCGGCTTCGATCTGGTTCATCATTTTCATGGCTTCAACGATGCACAGGGTATCGCCCGCATTGACTTTCTGGCCGATTTCGATGAACGCTTTCGCGTCCGGGCTCGGGGTGCGGTAGAACGTACCAACCATTGGGGAGCGTACGATGTGACCACTGATTTCCGCTGCTGCCGGCGCTTCCATACTTGGAGTAGCAGTCTGTGCAACAGCGTTAGACAGAGCTGGCTGCTGCATCACTGGTGCAGCATAAGCCTGTTGCATCATTGGAAAACTTGCAGCTGGCGCTGCACGGCTGATGCGTACAGACTCTTCGCCTTCAGAAATTTCCAGTTCGGAGATGCCTGATTCTTCAACCAGCTCGATCAGTTTTTTAATCTTACGAATATCCATGAGTGGGTTCCGTACTCTTTGTTTAGTGAGATTGTGACAGGCGTTTTACCGCCGTCTGTATAGCATTTTTATAACAGTGAGTGACAAGATGCCACGCATCTCAGGCGTTGCACTGCGTGCTGCGGCCATTATATGAGATTGCCAGACTTGTTAGTCATTGTGCGGCTATCTTCTGTCATTTTCGGGTAAAAGACAAAATATACCTTCAATATGCGATTGTCACCCTTTCTGCGCTGTAAAAACGCTACCGGGGAGAGCAAAGGCGCACATTATAACTATTTCGTAGCAATTGGCAGCTAAATACTGGTCTTATCAGGGAAGATAATCAACCGCTGGCATGTAAAGAACATGGGTTCGTCTGTGTTTTGCAACGTACTGCACATATCGTGAAACTACCGCCACCACTGGCGAAACTTCTTGTAGCGGTAGGCTAACAGCACCGCTGCAAGTGCGGCATAAATAATCGGTTGTGGAGAGATAATTTTTACCGACCACATATAATGTATGGGTGCCAGGATCGCCACAAGATAGACGAAGTTGTGCAGATACTGCCAATATTTACCCAGTTTTCGCTGGGCTGCCTGTGTAGAGGTTAAGGTGAGGGCGAATAAGATGACCCAACTGACAATACCCAGCATCAAATAAGGTCGCGTGATTAACTCCCGTCCTAACAACGCCAGATTATTAATGCCCAGCTCCAGGAGCGCATAGCTGGTTAAATGTAATGTCGCCCAGGCAAAACACCATAGCCCTAACAGGCGACGCGTGCGTATCAATAATGGCTGTTTAGCGTAGCGCGCCAACGGCGCGACCAGCAAGGTAGCCAGTAAGAATTTCAGAGCTGTCCGACCGGTAAAGTGCTGAATGTCTTTGACCGGATCGGCGCTCAGTCCCCCATGATTTACCGCCCAAAATAGCCAGAGAAACGGTAAAAGTCCGGCAAGATGCAGGCAAACTTTCAGCCAGGTAATCTGTTTTGCAGTCAGGCGCACTTAAAAATTCTCCCGCAGATCGAGACCCCGGTACAGGGAAGCGACTTCCTTTGCATAGCCGTTAAACAGCAACGTGGGCTGGCGCTGTACATCCAGTATGCCGCCCGCGCCGATGAAGCGTTCAGTCGCTTGTGACCAGCGGGGATGATCGACATGCGGATTCACATTGGCATAAAAACCGTATTCATCGGACGCAGCCATATTCCAGGTGGTTGGCGGGCGTTCACGCGTCAGTTTAATACTGACGATCGACTTAATGCCTTTAAACCCGTATTTCCATGGCACCGTTAAGCGAATAGGGGCACCATTTTGTGGCGGAAGTGCCTTGCCATACACGCCCACGGTAAGCAGCGTGAGCGGATGCATGGCCTCATCCAGACGTAGCCCTTCAACATAGGGATATTTTAACCCACCGCCAATAAAGCGATCTTTCTGTCCCGGCATCTCTTCGGGAGCATAGCGTGTTTCGAACGCGACATATTTTGCATTGCTGGTGGGTTCAACCAGCGCTAACAGTTTATGTAAAGGAAAACCAATCCACGGTACGACCATCGACCAGGCTTCAACACAGCGCATTCGATATATACGCTCTTCCAGTGGGAAACGGGTGGTTAAGTCATCATGATCGAGCGTCAACGGTTTAGCGACTTCACCGCTGATTTTCAGCGTCCAGGGATCGGTTTTCAGACTGCCGGCATTGGCTGCAGGATCGGCTTTGTCGAGGCCGAACTCGTAGAAGTTGTTATAGCCAGAAACTTTATCTTCTGGTGTTAAAGGAAGCGTATTTTGCCAGGCTGTCGGCTTGGTGAAATCAAGGGGTTTACCGGCAGGCGCGGGCGGACGGTCATTGCCTTTAAACCAGCTCAGAAGATCGGCCTCGGCAGAAAAGGGCAAAGACAAAGCGGCGGCGCTGATACCCAGCGCTTTCAACACCTGGCGGCGCTGCATAAAAAAAGCCGACTCGGCTGTTACATCGGCTTCAGTGAACGGACGTATTTTCTTCATAACGGACTCCCGACATACGCGCAAAGGCTCATACTGGCGCGTAGTTACTATGGCAGGGAGTCCGTCAATGTGCAGAGAAATTTAGTTAATTAAATGTAAATTTGTATCTGCGAATTGTTTTATTGCACCTTCACCAGCGTACGGCCCTGCACCTGGTTATTGATGATGGCATCGGCAAACTTCGGTGCATCGGCAAGCGTGATTTCTGTCGCTGCCTGGGTATAGAACGACTCTGGCAGGTCGTTAACCAGACGTTGCCAGGCCTGTGCACGACGAGCCGGAGGCGTCATCACGGAGTCGACGCCCTGTAAACGCACGTTGCGCAGAATAAACGGCATCACCGTGGTGGGTAGCGCAAAACCGCCAGCCAGACCACAGGCGGCAACACAACCGCCATAGTTCATCTGCGCCAGTACTTTTGCCAGCACTTTGTCGCCAACGGTATCAATGGCACCCGCCCACAGTTGTTTTTCCAGCGGACGAGATTCAGCAAACTCATCACGACCCAGAATGCGGTTGGCTCCCAGGCTTTTCAGGTAGTCGTGGGTGCTTTCGCGGCCCGATACTGCCGCAACCTGGTAACCCAGTTTGTGCAGTAGCGCAACGGCAGTACTGCCTACACCACCGCTGGCGCCGGTGACGACGATTTCGCCGTCTTCCGGGCGGATACCGGCATCTTCAAGCGCCATGACGCACAGCATCGCGGTAAAACCGGCGGTGCCAATGACCATGGCTTTGCGACCGTCCAGTCCTTTTGGCAGCGCAACCAGCCAGTCGCCTTTCACACGAGCGCGTTCGGCCAGCCCACCCCAATGATTCTCACCCACGCCCCATCCGGTCAGTAAGACTTCCTGACCTGCATGAAAACGAGGATCTTCACTTGTGCGTACGGTACCGGCGAAATCGATACCAGGAATCATCGGAAAATTGCGGATAATTTTACCCTTGCCGGTGATGGCGAGGGCATCTTTATAGTTCAGGCTCGACCAGTGAACATCCACCGTCACATCGCCTTCAGGTAGCTGATTTTCGTCGAGGGGTTGAACGGATGCGAGGGTTTTTCCGTCCTGCTGTTCTAAGATCAAAGCCTGCATAACCTGTCCTCAATTCATATAGTGGATTGGAAAATTATCTGTGAAGACTATACTCGCTAATTAAAACATGATGCCGATTCTGCGCAATAAATTGCCAGATATACCTGATTTGGTAGTATGCCCACATTATTTGTGTAAATTGACGGATTTCGCGTTCAGTTTTGCATTTTCGTGTCGCTTTTTCACTTTCACACCTGATTCATCACTGTCGGAGTTAACACAAGGATGCGATTAACGACGAAATTTTCAGCCTTTGTCACGCTGCTTACCGGGTTAACGATTTTCGTGACGCTGATAGGTTGCTCGCTGAGTTTCTATAACGCTATTCAATATAAGTTCACCACTCGCGTCCATGCCGTCGCGACGGCGATCGATACCCATCTGGTCACCAGGGATGTCGTGTCCTTAACGCCGCAAATTGATGAATTAATGATTTCGGTTGATATCGTCCGTATTGAATTGCTTCAGGGTGACCGCGTTGTTTATAGCCATTCCCGAACCAGCAGCTACCGCCCGGCGGGGACGAATAACCTTTATCGCGATCTCACCGTGCCATTGGTCAAGCATCCGGGGATGTCGCTGCGTATGGTTTACCAGGATCCGATGGGCAACTATTTCCATTCGTTGATGACCACGGCACCGCTTACGCTATCGATAGGCTTTATTATCCTGATGCTGTTTTTGTCGGTACGCTGGCTTCAACGTCAACTGTCCGGACAGGAATTACTGGAGATTCGTTCAACGCGGATCCTCAACGGTGAACGCGGGCCAAATGTGCGGGGAACGGTCTATGAGTGGCCAGCGCGTACCAGTAGTGCGCTCGACATGCTACTGACCGAAATTCAAAATGCTCGTGAGCAGCGCAGCAGGTTGGATACGCTAATTCGCTCCTATGTCGCGCAGGATACAAAAACGGGGCTGAGCAACCGCTTGTTCTTTGATAACCAACTGGCGACGCTGCTGGAGGATCAGGAAAAAGTCGGCTCGCATGGTGTGGTGATGATGGTTCGTCTGCCGGACTTTACGCTGCTACGCGAGAGCTGGGGCATTACCCAGGCGGAAGAACAAATTTCAACGCTTATCAATTTGTTGTCCACCTTTATGATGCGCTATCCAGGCGCACTGTTAGCGCGTTACCACCGAAGTGATTTTGCCATCCTGCTGCCACACCGCACGTTAAAAGAAGCGGAAAGCATTGCCGGGCAACTCTTAAAGGCGGTGGATGCACTTCCGGCTAATAAAATGATCGATCGTGCCGATATGGTTCATATTGGCATTTGTGTCTGTCGCAGCGGTCAATCTACTGAACAAGTTATGGATCACGCTGAGGCGGCCACCCGGAATTCAGTATTACAAGGCGGGAACAGTTGGTCGGTGTATGACGACTCTCTGCCGGAAAAAGGCCGGGGCAATGTGCGCTGGCGAACGCTGATTGAGCAGATGCTCAGTCGGGGCGGACCGCGAATTTATCAAAAACCTGCCGTAACGCGTGAAGGGCGGGTGCACCATCGCGAGCTTATGTGCCGTATTTTCGATGGCAGCGAAGAGGTCATCTCGGCGGAATATATGCCGATGGTGCTGCAATTTGGTCTGGCGGAAGAGTATGACCGTCTGCAGTTAAGCCGTCTCATCCTGCTTTTGGGTTACTGGCCGCAGGAAAATCTGGCGATGCAGACGACGGTTGAATCGCTCATTCGCCCACGTTTTCAGCGTTGGCTGCGAGATACGCTGATGCAGTGCGAAAAATCGCTACGTAAACGCATAATTATTGAACTTGCTGAGGCGGATGTTTGTCAACACATCAGCCGGTTACAACCGGTTATCCGATTGATGGATGCGCTTGGCGTACGTATCGCCGTTACGCAGGCCGGTTTAACGTTGGTGAGTACCAGCTGGATCAAAGAGCTGAATGTCGAATTGTTGAAGCTTCATCCCAGTCTGGTGAGAAACATTGATAAGCGAACGGAAAATCAGTTGCTGGTTCAGAGCCTGGTAGAGACGTGTACCGGAACGCCAACGCAGGTTTATGCCACGGGCGTTCGTTCGCGCAGCGAGTGGCATACCCTGACCGAACGTGGAGTCGCGGGTGGGCAGGGTGATTTTTTTGCCGCATCACAGCCACTTGACACAAACGTGAAAAAATATTCGCAAAGATACTCGGTTTAACCTGCCGTTTAATTTGTTTTCACGTAGAATAACGCGCGCTGTGCCTTCTGGGGGTGTGCTTGTCTGCTCGCCAGGTTGTAACAGCAAACATGCAGGTGAATGACCTTTGACAGGTTGCAAACAAAAGCGAGGACTGCTGCTGAGTTTTTCAGCCCTGATGGACTCAGGCCGGTTTTGTAACAAAGGAAACGAACTGCACTAATTTTCACCGTAGCAGATGATTTTTGCGCCTTGTCGCTGCTGCGTGTGGTTGGTAAAGTAAGCGGATTTTGTTTTCCGCCCCAGCTTTCAGGATTATCCCTTAGTATGTTGAAAAAATTTCGTGGCATGTTTTCCAATGACCTGTCCATTGACCTGGGTACCGCGAATACCCTTATTTATGTAAAAGGACAAGGCATCGTATTGAATGAGCCTTCCGTTGTGGCCATTCGTCAGGATCGTGCCGGTTCGCCGAAAAGCGTGGCTGCAGTAGGTCATGATGCGAAGCAGATGCTGGGTCGTACGCCGGGCAATATCGCTGCAATTCGCCCAATGAAAGATGGCGTTATCGCTGACTTCTTCGTGACTGAAAAAATGCTCCAGCACTTTATCAAACAAGTGCACAGCAACAGCTTCATGCGCCCAAGCCCGCGCGTACTGGTGTGTGTACCGGTTGGAGCAACTCAGGTTGAACGCCGTGCCATCCGTGAATCCGCTCAGGGCGCAGGTGCTCGTGAAGTGTTCCTGATCGAAGAGCCGATGGCGGCAGCGATCGGTGCGGGCCTGCCTGTTTCTGAAGCAACCGGCTCAATGGTTGTCGATATCGGTGGTGGTACCACAGAAGTCGCCGTTATCTCTCTGAACGGCGTAGTTTACTCCTCCTCCGTGCGTATTGGTGGTGACCGCTTCGACGAAGCCATCATTAATTATGTTCGCCGTAACTACGGCTCGCTGATCGGTGAAGCTACCGCGGAACGTATTAAGCACGAAATCGGTTCTGCTTATCCTGGCGACGAAGTACGCGAGATTGAAGTTCGCGGTCGTAACCTGGCAGAAGGTGTTCCACGTGGCTTTACCCTGAACTCTAACGAGATCCTGGAAGCGCTGCAGGAACCCCTGACCGGTATCGTAAGCGCGGTGATGGTTGCACTGGAACAGTGCCCGCCAGAGCTGGCGTCTGACATCTCAGAACGCGGTATGGTCCTGACCGGCGGTGGTGCGCTGCTGCGTAACCTTGATCGTCTGTTAATGGAAGAGACCGGTATTCCAGTTGTTGTTGCCGAAGATCCGCTGACCTGTGTGGCTCGCGGTGGCGGTAAAGCACTGGAAATGATCGATATGCACGGCGGCGACTTGTTCAGCGAAGAGTAATCGGATGCAGGAAGGGTAGCCATGGGTTGCTCTTCCGCTCTGATGCGAGAATACGCATAGACTATGAAGCCAATTTTTAGCCGTGGCCCGTCGCTACAGATTCGCCTTATTCTGGCGGTGCTGGTGGCGCTCGGCGTTATTATTGCCGACAGCCGCCTGGGTACGTTTAGTCAAATCCGAACGTATATGGATACCGCCGTCAGTCCTTTCTACTTTATCTCTAATGGTCCCCGTGAATTACTCGACGGCGTGTCGCAAACGCTGGCTTCTCGTGACCAACTCGAACTTGAAAACCGGGCGTTGCGTCAGGAACTGCTGCTGAAAAACAGTGAACTGCTGATGCTGGGGCAATATAAACAGGAGAATGCGCGTTTGCGTGAGCTGCTGGGATCGCCGCTGCGCCAGGACGAACAAAAAATGGTGACGCAGGTCATCTCAACGGTTAACGATCCTTACAGCGATCAGGTTGTGATCGACAAAGGGAGTGTTAACGGCGTTTATGAAGGTCAGCCGGTCATCAGCGATAAAGGCGTAGTGGGCCAGGTCGTTGCGGTGGCTAAACTGACCAGCCGCGTACTGCTGATTTGTGACGCGACGCATGCGCTGCCAATCCAGGTATTGCGTAACGATATTCGCGTGATCGCTGCCGGTAACGGTTGCACGGACGATCTTCAGCTTGAACACCTGCCGGCTAATACTGACATTCGCGTTGGCGATGTGCTGGTGACCTCCGGTCTGGGTGGGCGTTTCCCTGAAGGCTATCCCGTCGGTGTCGTTTCCTCTGTGAAGCTGGATACCCAGCGCGCATACACCGTGATTCAGGCGCGTCCGACGGCGGGTTTACAGCGTTTACGTTATCTGCTGCTGCTGTGGGGGGCCGATCGCAATGGCGCTAACCCGATGACGCCGGAAGAAGTGCACCGTGTAGCTAATGAACGTCTGATGCAAATGATGCCGCAAGTCCTGCCGGCACCGGATGCCATGGGGCCTCCTGCGCCAGTTCCTGCTCCGGCGACAGGTGTAACGCCGGTTCCTGCAACAACCACGCCGTCACAACCTGCTCCGCGTAAGCCGGGAGGGCAGTAAGTGGCAAGCATCCGTCACCAGGGACGTTGGGTCATTTGGCTCTCGTTCCTAATTGCATTTCTGCTGCAAGTCATGCCCTGGCCGGACGAGATCCTCGTTTTCCGGCCGAACTGGGTGCTGCTCATTCTGCTGTACTGGATCCTGGCGCTGCCGCATCGCGTAAATGTGGGCACAGGATTTATCGTGGGTGCCATACTGGATCTCATTAGCGGCTCTACGCTTGGTGTGCGGGCATTGTCGATGAGTATCATTGCTTATCTGGTCGCACTGAAATTTCAGCTCTTCCGTAACCTCGCGCTCTGGCAGCAGGCGCTGGTAGTTATGTTGTTGTCACTGGTCGTGGATATTATTGTTTTCTGGGCCGAGTTTTTAGTGATCAACGTCTCTTTCAGACCTGAAGTGTTCTGGAGTAGTGTAGTAAATGGTGTGCTTTGGCCATGGCTATTCTTACTGATGCGTAAAGTCCGCCAGCAGTTTGCGGTGCAATAAAGGTTGATATGAATACTCTGTATCTTGCTTCAGGTTCTCCACGTCGTCAGGAGTTGCTCGCTCAGCTTGGTGTTACGTTTGAACGGGTGGTTCCTGGAATTGAAGAACAGCGGCACCCGCAGGAAAGCGCCCAGCAGTATGTTGTTCGTCTGGCGCGTGAAAAAGCGCAAGCGGGCGTAGCACTGGCTGAGCGCGATTTACCTGTGCTGGGAGCGGATACCATTGTGATCCTTAATGGCGAAGTGCTGGAAAAACCACATGATGCCGACCATGCAGCAGCGATGCTGCACAAACTGTCAGGTAAAACGCATCAGGTCATGACGGCTGTCGCATTAGCCGATCGCCAGCACAGCCTGGACTGTCTGGTGGTGACGGAAGTGACATTCAGAGCACTAACAGATGAGGACATCGCGGATTATGTTGCCAGCGGTGAGCCTATGGATAAAGCAGGTGCATACGGTATTCAAGGGTTGGGTGGCTGTTTTGTCAGGAAGATCAATGGCAGCTATCACGCCGTAGTCGGCTTACCGCTGGTAGAAACGTATGAGTTGCTGAGCAATTTTAACGCACTGCGTGAGAAAAGGGATAAACATGACGGCTGAATTGTTGGTAAACGTAACGCCATCGGAAACGCGGGTGGCGTACATTGATGGCGGTATTCTGCAGGAAATTCATATTGAACGTGAGGCGCGACGCGGAATCGTAGGCAATATCTACAAAGGTCGTGTAAGTCGTGTACTTCCGGGTATGCAGGCGGCTTTTGTAGATATTGGGCTGGATAAAGCCGCATTTCTCCACGCATCAGACATCATGCCGCATACCGAATGCGTAGCGGGTGAAGAACAAAAACAGTTCACTGTGCGCGATATCTCCGAACTGGTGCGTCAGGGGCAAGACCTGATGGTACAGGTGGTGAAAGATCCTCTGGGCACGAAGGGCGCACGCCTGACGACGGATATCACGCTTCCTTCCCGTTATCTTGTTTTTATGCCTGGCGCCTCGCACGTGGGGGTTTCTCAGCGAATCGAGAGCGAAACTGAACGCGAGCGACTGAAGAAAGTGGTGGCGGATTACTGCGACGAGCAGGGCGGATTCATCATTCGCACGGCGGCTGAAGGCGTATGTGAAGAAGACCTTGCCTCTGATGCTGCTTACCTGAAGCGTGTCTGGACGAAGGTCATGGAGCGTAAGAAGCGCCCGCAAACGCGCTACCAGATGTATGGTGAACTGGCGCTGGCGCAGCGCGTTCTGCGTGATTTTGCCGATGCTCAGTTAGACCGAATTCGCGTCGATTCCCGCCTGACCTATGAAGCGTTGCTGGAATTTACGGCGGAATACATCCCTGAGATGACCAGCAAACTGGAACATTACAGCGGACGCCAGCCTATTTTTGATCTCTTCGACGTTGAGAATGAAATCCAGCGCGCGCTCGAACGTAAAGTTGAGCTGAAGTCCGGCGGCTATCTGATCATCGACCAAACCGAAGCGATGACCACCGTCGACATCAACACCGGCGCGTTTGTTGGGCATCGTAATCTCGACGACACTATCTTTAATACTAATATTGAAGCAACGCAGGCCATTGCCCGTCAGTTGCGTCTGCGTAACCTCGGCGGCATTATTATTATCGATTTTATCGACATGAATAATGAAGACCACCGCCGCCGGGTGCTGCACTCTCTGGAGCAGGCGCTGAGCAAGGATCGCGTAAAAACCAGTATCAACGGTTTTTCACAGCTGGGTCTGGTAGAGATGACGCGCAAACGCACGCGCGAAAGCGTGGAGCATGTGCTGTGTAACGAGTGCCCAACCTGCCACGGACGTGGCACGGTGAAAACGGTGGAAACCGTGTGCTATGAAATCATGCGTGAAATTGTGCGCGTTCACCATGCATATGAATCCGATCGTTTCCTGGTTTATGCCTCTCCTGCGGTGGCTGAAGCCCTGAAGAGTGAAGAATCGCATGCGCTGGCGGAAGTGGAAATCTTTGTCGGCAAACAGGTCAAAGTACAAGTCGAACCGCTCTATAACCAGGAGCAGTTTGACGTGGTAATGATGTAAATCGTGTAGTGGCACCCGCGCATGTAGGCCGGATAAGGCATAAGCGCCGCTATCCGGCAATATTCACTCAAGGGGTGTGAGTCACATTTTTTGGCAGACAAGGAGAGGCGCGTGAGGCGATTGCCGGGGATTTTACTGCTCACTGGAGCCGCATTCGTTGTCGTCACAGCGCTGCTGGTCAGTGGGCTGCGCCTTGCTCTGCCGCATCTCGATAGCTGGCGTCCGACCATTCTGGGTAAGATCGAATCTGCCACCGGTATTCCCGTTTCCGCCAGCCAGCTTTCTGCTAACTGGCAAAATTTTGGCCCTACGCTCGAAGCACTCGATATTCATGCACAGCTGAAAGACGGTGGCGAATTCTCGGTAAAGCGTGTCACGCTGGCGCTGGATGTCTGGCAAAGTTTGCTGCACATGCGCTGGCAGTTTCGCGATCTCACCTTCTGGCAACTGCAGTTGCGCACCAATACGCCGATCCAACGCGGCGATAGCGGCGACGGGATTGAAACCAGCCACATCAGCGATCTGTTCCTGCGCCAGTTTGACCATTTTGATCTTCGCGACAGCCAGGTCAGTTTTTTGACCCTGTCAGGCCAGCGCGCGGAACTGGCGATCCCTCAGCTAACCTGGTTGAACGGTAAAAACCGGCATCGTGCTGAAGGCCAGGTCAGCCTCTCCAGCCTGACCGGCCAGCACGGTGTTATGCAGGTGCGTATGGATCTGCGTGATGATGACGGCCTGCTGAATAATGGCCGAGTCTGGCTGCAGGCTGACGACATCGACGTTAAGCCGTGGTTGGGGAAATGGATGCAGGACAATGTTGCGCTGCAAACCGCGCGCTTTAGCCTGGAAGGTTGGATGACGCTCAGCAAAGGCGAAATCTCTGGTGGCGATGTCTGGTTGAAAAAGGGCGGCGCAAGCTGGAAGGGGGAGAGCAACATCCACACGCTGTCCGTCGATAACCTGACTGCGCATATCAGCCGTGAGCACTCCGGTTGGTTGTTCGCAATCCCGGATACGCGCATCACGATGGATGACAAACCCTGGCCGAGCGGGGCATTAACGCTGGCCTGGTTCCCTGAGCAGGAAGTAGGGGGCGCTAATAACAAGCGCAGCGACGAATTACGTATTCGCGCCAGTAACCTGGAGTTAGCCGGGTTAGAGGGGCTACGTCCGATGGCCGCTAAGTTATCTCCGGCATTGGGTGATATCTGGCGGGCCACGCAACCGAGCGGCAAGATAAACGTGCTGGCGTTGGATATCCCGTTACAGGCGACCGAAAAAACCCGTTTCCAGTCCTCGTGGACCGATCTGGCCTGGAAACAGTGGAAGCTGCTGCCGGGGGCAGAACATTTCTCCGGTACATTGTCTGGCAGCGTGGAAAATGGCGCATTAACGGCCTCCATGAAGCAGGCAAAAATGCCGTATGAAACCGTCTTTCGTGCCCCGCTGGAGATAGAAGATGGCGTGGCAACGCTCTGTTGGCTGAAGAATGAAAATGGCTTTCAGCTAGACGGGCGCAATATTGACGTTAAAGCGAAAGCGGTACATGCGCGTGGCGGTTTTCGTTATCTGCAACCAACAGGTGATGAACCGTGGCTGGGGATTCTGGCGGGGATTAGCACTCACGATGGCTCCCAGGCCTGGCGCTATTTCCCGGAAAACCTGATGGGAAAAGAGCTGGTTGATTACCTCAGTGGGGCAATTCAGGGCGGTGAGGCGGATAACGCAACACTGGTTTATGGCGGTAACCCACATCTGTTCCCGTATTTGCATAACGAAGGTCAGTTCCAGGTGCTGGTGCCGCTGCGTAATGCAAAATTTGCCTTCCAGCCGGACTGGCCCGCACTGACTGACCTCAATATTGAACTGAACTTCATTAACGATGGCCTGTGGATGAAGACGGATAGCGTCAATCTGGGGGGGGTAAAAGCCACAAACCTGACGGCAAATATCCCTGACTACGCAAAAGAAAAACTGCTGATTGATGCCGACATCAACGGGCCGGGCAAAGCGGTTGGGCCTTATTTCGACGAAACACCGCTGAAAGAGTCGCTCGGTGCCACGCTGGAACAGTTGCAAATTGACGGTGATGTGAGTGCTCGCTTACATCTTGATATCCCGTTAGATGGTTCGCTGGTTACGGCCAAAGGCGATGTGAACCTGCGTAATAACAGTCTGTTTATCAAGCCGCTCGACAGCACGCTGAAGAATTTGAACGGTAAATTCAGCTTTATCAACGGCGATCTCAAGAGCGAGCCGATGACGGCGAACTGGTTTAATCAGCCGCTGAACGTCGACTTTTCCACGACCGAGGGTGCAAAGGCTTACCAGGTTGCTGTGAATCTGAACGGCGACTGGCAGCCAACTCGCATGGGGATACTCCCCGCACAGGTGAGTGAGGCCTTAAGCGGCAGTATGGCGTGGAACGGTAAGGTTGGCATTGACCTGCCATATCATGCCGGAGCGACCTACAACATTGAGCTGAAAGGCGACCTGAAAAATGTAAGCAGTCACTTACCTTCACCGCTGAATAAGGCACCCGGCGAGGCGTTACCGGTGAACGTTAAGGCCAGCGGCAATCTGCGCAGTTTTGATCTGACCGGCAACGCGGGCAGTAAGAATCACTTTAACAGCCGCTGGTTGCTGAATCAGAAACTGACGCTTGACCGCGCAATCTGGACGTCGGAAAGCCGTACCGTGCCCGCGTTACCCGATCAGCAAGGCATCGAACTTAATCTTCCGCCCATGGATGGTGCGCAATGGCTGGCATTGTTCCAGAAAGGCGCGGCGGATAATGTCGGAAGTAATGCGAACTTCCCGCAGCGTATTGCGGTGCGCACGCCTTCTTTATCATTGGGCGGCCAGCAGTGGAATAACCTGAGCATTGTGTCTGAACCTGGGCTTAATGGTACCAGCGTACGGGCGCAGGGGCGTGAGATTAACGCCACATTGGCTATGCGCAATAATGCGCCGTGGCTTGCCAATATCAAGTACCTGTATTACAACCCGAGCGCTGCAACGTCATCACCAAATACAACGCCAGCCTCGCCGTTCTCTGCTATCAATAACGTCAGTTTCCGTGGCTGGCCGGATGCGCAGATACGCTGCGAAGAGTGCTGGATGTGGGGGCAAAAATATGGGCGTATTGATGCCGATGTCGCGATTAAAGGCGACACGCTAACGCTGAGTAACGGTTTGTTGGATACAGGCTTTGCCAGACTGACCACCGATGGCGTGTGGGTGAACGCGCCGGGCAAGGAGCGTACATCACTGAAAGGAAAGCTGAATGGCAACAAGATTGATTCAGCCGCGGGTTTCTTTGGCGTATCTACCCCGATTCGTAACTCTTCCTTTAACGTCGAGTACGATCTGCACTGGCGTAATCCGCCCTGGGATCCGGATGAAGCTTCACTGAATGGCATTTTGCGCACCCGTTTAGGCAAAGGTGAATTGACTGAACTTAGCACCGGACATGCGGGGCAACTGTTACGTCTGCTGAGCTTTGATGCGCTATTGCGTAAACTGCGCTTTGATTTTAGCGATACGTTCAGCGAAGGTTTTTACTTTGACTCTATCCGCAGTACGGCATGGATCAAAGACGGTGTGATGCACACTGATGATACGCTGGTGGATGGCCTCGAAGCTGATATCGCCATGAAAGGTTCGGTGAATCTGGTGCGTCGCGAACTGGATATGGAAGCCGTTGTCGCTCCTGAAATTTCTGCCACCGTTGGGGTGGCCGCGGCGTTTGCCGTCAACCCGATTGTTGGCGCGGCGGTATTTGCCGCCAGTAAAGTTCTGGGGCCGCTGTGGAGCAAAGTTTCAATTCTGCGCTATCGCATCACCGGTCCGGTCGATAAGCCACAGATTAACGAAGTTCTGCGCCAGCCGCGCAAAGAAAGCCAGCAATGATTTGACGGGGGCGAGTAATTGCCCCAATCTCAACATAGAACTTCTACCGCAGTCCGTAGGCCGGATAAGGCGTTTACGCCGCCATCCGGGCATTGAAGCGCCTGATGGCGACGCTGGCGCGTCTTATCAGGCCTACAACAGTAACTAATGAGTAGCAAAAACGATGAGTCTGAACCTGGTAAGTGAACAATTGCTAGCGGCGAATGGCCTGAAACATCAGGATCTGTTTGCCATCCTGGGCCAACTGGCCGAACGCCGTCTTGATTACGGCGATCTCTATTTTCAGTCGAGCTATCACGAATCCTGGGTTTTAGAAGACCGCATCATTAAAGATGGTTCTTACAATATCGATCAGGGTGTTGGCGTGCGCGCCATCAGCGGCGAAAAAACAGGGTTTGCCTATGCAGACCAGATTAGCCTGCTGGCGCTGGAGCAAAGCGCTCATGCTGCCCGTACTATCGTGCGTGACAACGGTGACGGCAAGGTAAAAACGCTGAGGGCGGTGGAGCATCAGGTGCTTTATACCTCAGTTGATCCCCTGCAGAGCATGAGCCGTGAAGAGAAGCTGGATATTCTGCGCCGCGTAGACAACGTGGCGCGTGCTGCCGACAAGCGCGTTCAGGAAGTGACCGCCAGTCTGACCGGTGTTTATGAACTGATTCTGGTGGCGGCGACCGACGGTACGCTGGCCGCTGACGTCCGTCCGCTGGTGCGTTTGTCCGTAAGCGTACAGGTGGAAGAGGACGGTAAGCGCGAGCGCGGCGCCAGCGGTGGCGGCGGTCGTTTTGGCTATGACTATTTCCTTGCCGATCTCGATGGCGAAGTCCGTGCTGATGCATGGGCGAAAGAGGCCGTACGTATGGCGTTGGTTAATCTCTCTGCGGTAGCGGCGCCAGCGGGTACGCTGCCGGTGGTACTCGGTGCTGGATGGCCTGGCGTTCTGCTGCATGAAGCGGTCGGTCATGGTCTGGAAGGTGACTTTAACCGCCGTGGCACGTCGGTGTTCAGCGGTCACATGGGTGAGCTGGTGGCGTCAGAGCTGTGCACCATCGTTGATGACGGCACAATGGCGGATCGTCGTGGTTCTGTGGCTATTGATGATGAAGGCACACCGGGTCAGTACAACGTGCTGATCGAAAACGGTATTCTGAAAGGCTACATGCAGGACAAACTGAATGCACGTTTGATGGGGGTGGCGCCAACGGGTAACGGTCGCCGTGAATCTTACGCGCACCTGCCGATGCCACGTATGACCAACACCTATATGCTGTCGGGGAAATCTACGCCGCAGGAAATCATCGAATCCGTTGAATACGGTATTTATGCGCCTAACTTCGGCGGCGGCCAGGTGGATATCACCTCCGGGAAATTCGTGTTCTCTACCTCCGAAGCGTATCTGATTGAAAACGGTAAAGTGACCAAACCGGTGAAAGGCGCAACGCTGATTGGCTCCGGTATCGAAGCGATGCAGCAGATTTCGATGGTGGGTAACGACCTGAAACTGGATAACGGGGTTGGCGTGTGCGGTAAAGAAGGCCAGAGCCTGCCGGTTGGCGTGGGCCAGCCGACGCTGAAGGTGGATAACCTGACCGTGGGTGGCACCGCATAACATCATGATGTATGCCCGATAAGCACCAGTGCCATCGGGCATCTTGCCGGATGCGGCGTCAACGCCTTATCCGGCCTGGACTCTTTTTATTTCTCTTTTCCCCGACCGTACATTCCCTGAAACAGCTGCGCCACATCAACAAAATAATCGGTCAGATAGTTAATCACCACCTGCACTTTGAGCGGTAGCTTATCCTTTTCGGTGTACAACGCATACACCGGACGTGGATCTGACTGGTAACGGGGGAGCAGGATCTCCACTTCGCCACGATTGATCTCATTGATCACCCACATCAGCGGTACATAGGCAATGCCCGCGCCTGCCGCCAGCCAGCGCACCAGCGTCATCGGATCGTTGGTCACAAAACGTCCCTCTGGGATCAGCCGAGTCGAAATGCCTTCCGGTGCGATAAGCTCGAATTCATTATCCGGACGCACGCTGTATTCCAGCCACGAGTGGTTGCTGAGATCGGCGGGTTTCTCTGGAACGCCAAACTGGGCGAGATAACTTTTTGCCGCGCAGACCACCATCGGCATGGCGCCCAGACGACGTGAAAACAGGCTGGAGTCTTGCAATGCGCCGACGCGGATAACCACGTCCAGACCATCGGCGATTAAATCAGGCGCCGGGATACCGGTGACCAGATTGACCGTCAGGCCGGGGTACTCTTTCAGCATTGTGGCGGTCAATCCGGCGAGGACATTTTGTGCCATGGTTGAAGAACAGCCAATGCGCAGGGTGCCGATGGGCGTGTTGTTAAAGGCATATAGCTGCTCGTGGACATCCTGCGCTTCGTGCAGCATCCGGCGGCAACCCTGATAATAAATTTTACCCGCCTCGGTAAGTCCAATGCTGCGCGTGCTGCGGTTTAGCAGCTTAACCTGCAACTCATCTTCCAGTTTGGATACCGTCTGGCTTATCGATGAAACGCTCATTTGTAGCTGTCTTGCGGCGGCGGTGAAGGAGCCCAGTTCGACAACTTTGGCGAACACCGACATACGTTTTAATCGTTCCATTGTTCACTCTGGCTTAAAAGTGATTTAGATCACATAATATAGATAACAGCATAACAGTTACGTTAATATATTATTATTCAAATAACGGCTATGTCGCTCTCGCCTGGCTCATCCTTGCCCTTCTCTGCGGTGACATACGCTAGAAAATCTATCATCTGCACTCTCTTACGTTACCAAGGTCAACATGAGTCTGTTTCCCGTTATCGTGGTGTTTGGTCTGTCCTTCCCACCGATTTTTTTCGAATTACTTTTGTCACTGGCGATTTTCTGGCTGGTGCGCCGGGTGCTTGTTCCGACGGGCATCTATGATTTTGTCTGGCATCCGGCTCTGTTTAACACCGCGCTGTATTGCTGTCTGTTCTATTTAATAACGCGCCTGTTCGTTTGAGGTTGAAGTGAAAACACTAACAAGAAAACTCTCCCGCACGGCCATTACCGTGATACTGGTCATTCTGGCCTTCATCGCTATTTTCCGCGCATGGGTGTTCTACACCGAGTCGCCGTGGACGCGTGATGCGCGTTTCAGCGCCGATGTTGTTGCCATTGCGCCGGATGTTGCGGGCCTTATTACCAACGTTAACATCCATGATAACCAACTGGTGAAAAAGGATCAGATCCTGTTCACCATCGACCAGCCACGCTATAAAAAAGCCCTCGAGCAGGCCGAAGCTGACGTGGCCTATTATCAGGTACTGGCGCAGGAAAAACGCCAGGAGGCTGGTCGTCGTAACCGACTGGGCGTGCAGGCTATGTCTCGTGAGGAGATCGACCAATCAAACAACGTCCTGCAAACCGTATTACACCAGCTTGCGAAAGCACAAGCGACCCGCGACCTGGCGAAATTAGATCTGGAACATACCGTTATCCGCGCGCCGGCAGACGGCTGGGTGACTAACCTGAACGTCTATAGCGGCGAATTTATCACGCGCGGCTCCACGGCGGTGGCGTTGGTCAAACAGCATTCTTTCTATGTGCTGGCGTATATGGAAGAAACCAAACTGGAAGGCGTCCGCCCTGGGTATCGCGCTGAAATCACCCCGCTTGGCAGTAATAATGTGTTGAAAGGCACCGTCGATAGCGTGGCGGCTGGCGTAACGAATGCCAGCAGCACGCGGGATGCGAAAGGTATGGCAACCATTGACTCCAATCTTGAATGGGTGCGTCTGGCGCAGCGCGTGCCGGTGCGTATTCGTCTTGATGAGCAGCAGGGAACCTTGTGGCCTGCCGGGACGACGGCGACCGTCGTCATTACCGGCAAGCAGGATCGCGATGCCAGCCAGGAGTCGTTCTTCCGTAAAATGGCGCACCGTCTGCGCGAGTTTGGTTAATTGTGATGGGCATTTTCTCCATTGCCAATCAGCATATCCGCTTTGCGGTAAAGCTGGCCTGCGCGATTGTACTGGCGCTGTTCGTTGGCTTTCACTTTCAGCTTGAGACCCCTCGTTGGGCGGTACTTACCGCAGCCATTGTGGCGGCAGGTCCAGCCTTTGCCGCTGGCGGAGAACCTTATTCAGGCGCTATCCGCTACCGCGGTATGCTGCGTATTGTCGGGACATTTATTGGTTGTATTGCCGCGCTGATCATTATTATCAGTATGATCCGTGCGCCGCTATTGATGATCCTGGTGTGTTGTATCTGGGCCGGTTTTTGTACCTGGATCTCTTCACTGGTAAAGATCGAAAACTCCTATGCCTGGGGGCTTTCGGGTTACACGGCGTTGATTATCGTCATTACTATTCAGGCGGAGCCTCTACTGACGCCACAATTTGCGCTCGAACGCTGCAGCGAGATTGTGATGGGGATTGTCTGCGCTATCATCGCCGACCTGCTCTTTTCGCCCCGTTCAGTGAAACAGGAGATAGATGTCGAGTTAGACAGTCTTCTGGTGGCGCAATATCAGCTTATGCAACTGTGTATAAAGCATGGTGATAGCGAAGAGGTGGACAAGGCCTGGGGCGCTTTAGTTCGTCGTACGGCAGCGCTTGAAGGTATGCGCAGCAACCTGAACATGGAATCCTCACGCTGGGTGCGCGCCAATCGTAGACTCAAAGCGTTGAACACGCTGTCGCTTACGCTCATCACGCAATCCTGCGAAACCTATCTTATTCAGAACACCCGACCAGAACTGATTACCGATACCTTCCGCGAGTTGTTTGATACGCCGGTTGAAACGGTGCAGGACGTACATAAACAATTGAAGCGGATGCGCCGTGTGATTGTCTGGACCGGTGAGCGTGATACGCCAGTGACGATCTATAGCTGGGCCGGCGCGGCGACGCGCTACCTGCTGTTGAAACGCGGAGTGGTCAGCAATACCAAAATTAGCGCTATCGAAGAAGAGATCCTGCAAGGCGAGCCGGTGGTGAAGGTGGAATCCGCCGAACGTCACCATGCGCTGGTCAACTTCTGGCGTACTACGCTGTCCTGTGTGCTGGGAACCTTATTCTGGTTGTGGACCGGCTGGACATCAGGTAGCGGCGCGATGGTTATGATAGCGGTCGTCACATCGCTGGCCATGCGTTTGCCTAACCCCCGCATGGTGGCCATCGACTTTATCTATGGCACGCTGGCAGCATTACCGTTGGGGGCGCTCTATTTTCTGGTGATTATCCCCAATACCCAGCAAAGCATGTTGTTGCTGTGTCTGAGTCTGGCGGTGCTGGGATTCTTTCTGGGTATTGAGGTGCAGAAGCGGCGTCTGGGCTCAATGGGGGCGCTGGCGAGCACCATTAACATCATCGTGCTTGATAACCCGATGACCTTCCACTTTAGTCAGTTCCTCGACAGTGCACTGGGGCAGATTGTCGGCTGCGTATTGGCGTTTATCGTTATTCTGCTGGTGCGGGATAACTCGCGTGACAGAACAGGTCGCGTGTTGCTTAACCAGTTTGTGTCGGCAGCGGTCTCTGCAATGACCACTAATGTTGTGCGCCGTAAAGAAAACCACCTTCCGGCGTTGTATCAGCAGCTGTTTTTACTGATGAACAAATTCCCCGGCGATCTGGCAAAGTTCCGCCTGGCACTGACGATGATTATTGCTCACCAGCGTTTACGTGATGCGCCTGTACCGGTAAACGACGATTTATCGGCGTTTCATCGCCAGCTTCGCCGTACCGCCGATCATGTTATTTCTGCAGTCAATGATGACAAACGCCGACGCTACTTTAGTCAGTTGCTGGAGGAGCTTGATATCTACCAGGAAAAATTAACGCTCTGGGAAGCCCCGCCTCAGGTGACGGAGCCAGTGAAACGACTCACGGGAATGTTGCACAAGTACCAGCATGCGCTGACCAGCAATTCATAAATCATCTAACCGGAAGAGGATATCTCTTCCGGTTTCAGTTTTACCGCCCCTGTAATGCCATGATAAACGCGTTCATTAATGTGGAAAGCGGTTCGTCGTACCAGTAGGCATAAAGATCGGCTGGAATAGGGTCATTCAACGGTAAGAAACGAACGCCAGGCCAGTGGATCAATCCGCAGGTTTCTGGCAGCAAAGAGAGACCAATTCCTGCGCTAACCAGCGCCAGCGCTGTTTGCGGTTCGTTAACCTGGTGGGTAATCAGAGGATAAAATCCTACCTCAACACAGCGGTCATGTATCTGACGGGCGAAATTGCTTTGATTGAATGAAAGCGAAATGATGGGGCGTTCAGCGAGCATCGCCAGTGAGACGCTTTGGTGTTGGCAGAGAGGATCGTGTTCAGGTACGGCGAGAGCAACCGCTTCGCGGGAAATCAATTGGCTACGAATATTCGTCTCGGATTGGGGCAGTACGTTCCGGCTAATCGCAATATCAATCGTCCGGGCATGCAAGGCTTCAATTTGCTGATGTTGGGAAAGCTCCTGCAAGCTCCAGTTTACGTACGGCTGTTGCTTCTTAAAATCCTTTAGACGTGTAAGCAGCGTCCCCCACAGTGCGCTACCGACTATCCCAATGTTGAAATGCTGATGTTCGCTACGGCCAATCTGTCGCACATAATTGAGGGATTGATCGGTGGTACTCAGGATACGATCGACTTCCGTTTTCAATACCTGCCCGGCTCGCGTGAGAACCACTTTACGACTGGTACGCTCAAATAGCGTCGTTTCAAGGATCTCTTCCAGTTCTTTAATCTGCATACTCAACGGTGGTTGAGAGATGTTTAACCGGGCCGCGGCCCGGCCAAAGTGCAGCTCGTCAGCGAGAACCTGAAAATAACGCAATGTTCGAAGACGAATTCGGCTATTGGCCTGGAGATCAATCATGCTGGTTACGCGTAAGAGAGGGAGAGAAACGGCATCATGCCGTCCTCCCCAAAGCTTGTCAAACCGCAGCGGATGGCGGGCGGGCGAGACGCTCGGCCTGGCTGCAGGTGACAGCGATAACCAGCGTCAGCAGTAACACACAATAGGCAACAGTTGACGTATTCACCGCCCCCTGCAGGCCAAAGTGGTTGTTTACCATGGAGGAGACGCTGGCAAACAGTAGCGTGCCTACTGTGCCGCACGTCAACAAGGCGGAGATCAAGGTTGGTGAACTGCGACTCACCTGCAGTGAACCATAGCTCATCAGGCCGGAGAATAAACCGGAGTTAAAGAAACCAAACACACTGCACGCTATCAGAATCAGCGTGGTATTGTTGCTGTTGGCAATCAGCGCAATGGAGAGCAGACCAATACTTGCGCAGATCAGCAGGAAAGTGCGCAGTTTCATCCACTTCACGGTGAATCGATTCAGGAACAGGCCAATGGCTTTCGTCACCCAATACACAGTAGTGAATAGCGCGGCATCCTGCGCCTGAAGTGTAAAACGCGATTGCAGGTAGCCCGGTGTCCACATGGTAAAAATGGGTTCAGCCAGCAGGAAAGCAAAGAGAGTAAAACAGATCAAATAGACAGAGATCCCCCAAGGTTCTGACTCTTCCGTTTTCTCGTGTTGCTGCGGCTGCGCAGCCTCTGTCGATGGGAAGCGACAACGCAGGGTAAGTGCCAATATCAGCGTGCCCAGACCGCCCATAATCCCATACATCGCAATCCAACTGGCACCCAGTTTAAACATCCAGGTTAACAGTAAAGAAAGGGTTGCTCCGGCAAAGCTGAAAAAGAAATCGGTAAAAATCAGACTGGAAGAGCGGCTCTTTTCATCGGGATTAATACGGACCACCAGATAACTGCCGATGGTCATAAACACGCCCCCGCAGGCACCAATTCCGGCCACTGCAATGCTAAACAACGTTAAGGTTGGTTGGATAAAAAGTACTGCGCTGATAATCACGGTGAGCGTTGCAGCAATAACTAATGGTTTTTTCAGCCCCCATTTTTTCATCAGAATGCCGCCAAGCATAATAGGCACAAACATTCCGATGTTCATCAGAGTAAAGACCTGCCCGATAAAGCTGGGGTCTTTATGAAAAGCGGCACAAAGTGGCCCAAGCACAATCCCCAGTGTCGACACCAGTGCGCCAACAAAGTAATAGCTCAGGTACGAAACGGCATTGAGATTTGCATGAGGAAACTGATTGTCTGGCATAACTTTTCTCCAGACGGAGCAGGGCGACCTGTCCGTCTACGGAACCACGATCAGGCGTACTGCTTGAGGAACTGGCCGATCAAACGAATAAAATCTTCAGTTACCATGGCAGCGCATTTCAGCGTTTGTTCATGGGAAAGCTCAACATCACTGAGGCCTTCAGCCATATTCGTGATGGCTGAAACGGCCAGTACTTTCAGGCCACAGTGGCGTGCAGCTATCACTTCCGGTACCACCGACATACCGACGACATCGCCGCCCATACGCTGCATCATGCGAATCTCCGCAGCTGTCTCAAAATTAGGTCCAGGATAAGAGACAAAAACCCCTTCATGAAGCGTGATACCCAACTGCTCTGCGGCTCCGTGAAGCTGCTGGCGCAGTTCGCGATCGTATGCGTTAGCGAGGCTAAAGAAGCGAGGACCAAAGCGTTCATCGTTCGGCCCGACAAGTGGGGTAGATGGCATGGTGTTGATGTGATCGTTGAGGGCGACCAGACTACCTGCAGGAATATCTACGTTCAGCGAACCCGCGGCGTTGGTACAGAATAAAAATTCGCAGCCCAACAGTTTAAAGGTACGTACGGCATGGGTCATGATGCCCATCCCCAGCCCTTCATAAAAATGCCCACGCCCCTTCATGCAGATGAGGTTGATACCATAAAGCGTTCCCATCACCACTTCCCCGGCATGGCCGATTACGGTGCTGACCGGAAACCCAGGTAATTGTTGATATGAAAGCGTGGTTTTATTTTCCATGCGATCGGCAAGTGCCCCCAGACCTGACCCAAGTATCAGAGCGACACGTGGATGAAAATTGGGTTTTGCAGCACGCAGAAATTCAGCCGCTTCATACGGGGTATCGTTGACAACAGACATGGACATATCGACTCCAGAGACTATTCAGTCGCAGGCATTTTGTGGCGGCTTCAATTTCAAATCAAATATGATAAATACGGTTATTGATATGATTTTTATATTGAAAAAATCAGATAAATATCTGATCTATTATTTTTCAGAAAGTTATGGCCAACGTGTTTCATACTGTTTCTGAAACGCAGCCATAGGCTTGCACAAAAATGTGATGTATCTCTCTTTGTCTAAACGATGAACAGTTCATTCCTGACGTATTACGCACACTGAGGCAGGGCTATACTTAAGACGAGCATTTAGCTGGGGTGATAAACGATGCCTGGATCGCAGGAGCATAAAATTTTGCTGGCGGGATACAGGGGAAACAGGTTGAGGAAGACCCTGCATATCGGTGGTCTGTTGAGTAACTGGCGTCGGGATGGTGGCTATAGATGAATATCTATACGTTTGATTTTGACGAGATTGAAAATCAGAGTGATTTCTACCGTGAGTTTGCACGTACATTCGGTCTGGCCCGGGAAAAGGTGGTTGATTTAGATTCTTTGTGGGAGGTTGTGGTTGGGGAAATCTTGCCGTTACCTCTGGAAATCGAATTTGTCCATTTACCGGATAAGTTACGCAGGCGATATGGCGCGCTAATTTTACTGTTCGATGAAGCAGAAGAAGAGCTCGAAGGACAGTTACGCTTTAACGTTCGCCACTCAAAACAGGCATAAAAAAGCCCCCGGCAGGCGGGGGCAAGTCGTCGGACTAGACGACGAGGGTTTATTTGTACAATTCTGCGGTTGCATGCCAGTGAGCACCTTCACGGAGTTCAGTGACACGATAGCTGCTGGCGCCCGCTTTTTCTGCTTTAGCGGCGATTGCCTGACGCATATCCATTGGTGAGCTACCGATCTGAGATACAGAGATGGTACCCATGGATTGCAGATTTTGTGCTTCTTGCGAGTTCACCTGATTAACAGCGGCGCTTGCACCGAAAGAGAGAACTGAGAGAAGGCTTAAAGTTGCAACAGTGGTTTTGATTTTCATGATATTTACCTCGTCGAATTCTTTTATTAAGGGTCTTTGTTTCGTGACCCTCATCACAAAATCAAGTATACACTAATCACGTGATAAATTAATACCACGCTAATTGTTTCCGTGGTAATTAAGTGTTAAAAAAAGTATTTTTTATAACTATATGGAATTAAAAATACAGGTTAGAACTTATTTTTGAAAATAAAATCAATTAATTCATTCAGATACGATATTTTGCAAATTGTGCGTTTTTGATGTGTATCATTCACTGTGTGAATGTATTTTGGCGGTGAAACGCACTATTTGTTAAATGTTCGGTAGTGGAAAGTTGCGGAGGGGAGCAGAAAAGAGAGATTTTTCCCCCGCCACTGGGCGTGACGGGGAAGGGGATTACAGTTCTTGTTCAAACAGTTCCAGAATGGCTTCGTACAGGTCTTTTACCGTAAAACCTTTGGCCGGTGTGGTGAAGATGGTATCGTCACCAGCAATCGTTCCAAGAATGCCTTCTGCTTTACCCAGTGAATCCAGCAGGCGGGCAATCAGCTGCGCAGCGCCTGGGCTGGTATGAATAACGACAACGGCATCGTTGTAGTCGATATCCAGCACCAGATTTTTCAACGGGCTTGACGTTGTCGGGACTCCCAGCTCTGCAGGCAGACAGTACACCATTTCCATTTTCGCATTGCGGGTACGCACGGCACCAAACTTGGTCAGCATGCGTGAAACCTTGGACTGGTTGATATTATCAAAGCCCTGATCCTGCAACGCGAGGACGATTTCGCCCTGAGAGCTGAATTTTTCTTCTTTAAGTAGCGCTTTAAACGCCTTAACTAATTCTTCTTGTTTAGCCGAGCTTCGCATAAGTCACCCGTAATATGGCGGTAGAAACAACATTATTGTGCATACAGATGAATTTTTATGCAAACGGTCTGCCTCGTTCAAGGCTGAAATAATGTTATGAAAGAGCGGGATTTTATCAAATTTCGTTATCAAGAAACATGCCTGTGTCACGGCTCGCAAATAAGATTAAAAGTAAATTAAATGTTATCAAATTGATGTTGTTTTGAGAGGGCTGTAGGGTATATTGTCAGCACCTGTTGGAAAGTTGCTCTACTGTGCGAGTGGTTTTGAATTACGTAACTTAGGTTTTATTTTACGTAAGTTAAATGCATAAAAGCCAAATTTGCGTGACTACGCATTCTTGAAGCGTGGTTATTGAATTCGTTGGATTTGTGAATTAAGGTCGCCGCCGCGGAGCAATAGACATTTTGCTTATCAATATAATAAGGAGTTTAGGATGAAAGTTGCAGTCCTCGGCGCTGCTGGTGGTATCGGTCAGGCGCTAGCATTACTGTTAAAAACCCAACTGCCTTCAGGTTCAGAACTCTCCCTGTACGACATCGCTCCAGTAACGCCTGGTGTGGCCGTTGATTTGAGCCATATCCCTACTGCTGTGAAAATCAAAGGCTTCAGCGGTGAAGATGCGACCCCTGCACTGGAAGGTGCTGACGTGGTGCTGATTTCTGCGGGTGTTGCACGTAAACCAGGTATGGATCGTTCTGACCTGTTTAACGTGAATGCTGGCATCGTGAAGAATCTGGTGCAGCAGGTTGCTACAACCTGTCCGAAAGCGTGTATCGGTATCATCACTAACCCAGTGAACACGACCGTTGCTATCGCTGCTGAAGTGCTGAAAAAAGCAGGCGTATACGATAAGAACAAACTGTTTGGCGTAACTACGCTGGACATCATCCGCTCCAACACCTTTGTGGCGGAACTGAAAGGCAAGCAGCCTGGCGACGTTGAAGTCCCGGTTATCGGTGGACACTCTGGTGTGACCATTCTGCCGCTGCTGTCACAAATTCCTGGCGTAAGCTTCACTGAACAAGAAGCGGCTGACCTGACCAAACGTATTCAGAACGCGGGTACTGAAGTTGTGGAAGCAAAAGCCGGTGGCGGGTCTGCAACCCTGTCTATGGGTCAGGCTGCAGCACGTTTCGGTCTGTCACTGGTTCGCGCGCTGAGCGGCGAAAAAGGTGTGGTGGAATGCGCTTACGTTGAAGGCGATGGCCAATACGCCCGCTTCTTCTCTCAGCCGCTGCTGCTGGGCAAAAATGGCGTAGAAGAACGTCAGTCCATCGGTAAACTGAGCGCGTTCGAACAAAGCTCGCTGGAAGGCATGCTGGACACGCTGAAGAAAGATATCACGCTGGGCGAAGAGTTCGTTAAATAACGCTTTTCGGTAGGCCTGATAAGACGTTTTGCGTCGCCATCAGGCATACAGATGCCGGATGCGGTGTAAACACCTTATCCGGCCTACAAGCCCATCGAAATGTTAAAAAAACCGGATGATTTCCGGTTTTTTTATATCCGCGTTAGTTGGTCGCCGGATATTCCTGAATCGTGACCTGCAGCGTCAATTGCTTATCATCGCGCATCACGACCACGGAGATAACCGAACCGGGGCGAATCTCAGCGACCTGATCCATGGTCTCCAGCGCTGATACTGCCGGTTTATTATTGACCGAAATGATGAGGTCGTTGACCTGAATTCCGGCCTGGGCCGCCGGACCATCCGGTGCCACTTCGTTCACGACAATCCCCTGAATTTGATCCATGCCGCTACCTTGTGCATGCAGCGGTGCAATTTCACGCCCGCTGATGCCGATGTAGCCACGAATAACGCGCCCGTCACGAATCAGCTTATCCATGATTTTCGTCGCCAGTTGAAACGGAATGGCAAAGCCAATCCCTTCCGGCGTTTCACCATCATTGCTTTTATCAAACGACAGTGTGTTAATCCCCATCAACTCACCCAGAGAATTAACCAGCGCACCGCCAGAGTTACCATGGTTAATGGATGCATCTGTTTGCAGGAAGTTTTGCCGACCCGTTGGGTTCAGGCCAATACGACCCGTGGCGCTGATGATCCCCTGAGTGATGGTTTGTCCGAGGTTGTACGGGTTACCAATGGCAAGCACGACATCACCAATATGCGGTACACGTTTGTTATTAATCGGGATCGTCGGCAGCCCGCCTGCTGCGTTGATTTTCAGCACCGCAAGGTCGGTTAAGGTATCGGAGCCAACAAGCAACGCTTCAAAGACACGCCCATCCTGCAATGCGACGATGATTTGGTCGGCATCATTAATGACATGTTTGTTGGTGATGATATAGCCGCGCTGATCCATGATCACGCCTGAACCGAGCGTGCGGATCTCAAGCTGGTTATGCGTCGTGCTGTTCATACTGCGGTTGTACACGTTGACCACGGCAGGCGCAGCACGGCGAACTGCCGGGTTATAGCTGGCAGGTGTTTCATCTGTGCTGTCGAACTGTGGTGCGGTAAGCGTATTAATTTTTCGCAAAGAGGGCATCGCGGCCAGCAGAATGGCGCCGACGATTAAACCAATCGCGACCGAACGTAAAAGCTTCACAAACATGATGGCGGCGTCATTAAAAAAGGGAACGGCAGCAGCATATCACGAGTTTACCGGACATCACACGGGGGGCTGATGTCCGGTTGTCCTGGTTAACGCAAAAGCAGGTAAATACTCTCGTTTCCACGAACGACCTGCAGAGCAATGATTGACGGTTTCGTTTCCAGCACTTTGCGCATTTCGGCAATCGAGTTCACCCGATCGCGGTTAACGGCGATGATAACGTCATCTTTATGCAGGCCGGCCTGTGCAGCTGGGCTACTTTTTTCAACGTTATCAATTCGAATGCCTTTGGCACCATCTTTTAGCTGCCCGTCGCTGAGCGTGGCTCCTTGCAACGCCGGAGCAATCATTTCCGCACTGGCGGAAGATGATGTACTGGTATCCAGCGTCACTTCAACGTCCAGTGGTTTACCGTTACGCAGCAGGCCCAGTTTGACTTTGGTCCCCGGTTCGGTTGTCGCAATACGTGAACGCAGTTCGGCGAAACTACTGAGCGGTTTGCCGTTAAGACTGGTAATAACATCACCGGATTTCACCCCCGCTTTTGCGGAACCAGAGTTAGGCAGAACTTCGCTGACAAACGCGCCACGTTGTACATCCAGTTTGAATGCTTTAGCGATGTCAGCGGTCATTTCAGTCCCTTTAATACCCAACAGACCGCGTTTGATTTCGCCAAACTGCATTAACTGCTGCGCCAGCGTGCGCGCCATGTTACTGGGGATAGCAAAGCCGATCCCAATGCTGCCGCCGCCGGGAGCCAGAATCGCGGTGTTAATACCAATCAGCTCACCGTTGAGGTTAAGCAATGCACCGCCAGAGTTACCCCGGTTGATGGAAGCGTCAGTCTGAATAAAGTTTTCCAGACCTTCGAGGTTCAACCCGCTGCGCCCCAAAGCCGATACAATGCCAGAGGTGGCAGTTTGTCCCAGGCCAAACGGGTTACCGACGGCGACAGCAAAGTCACCCACGCGGAGTTTGTCGGAGTCGGCAATGGCAATTTGCGTCAGGTTGCTGGGATGCTGAATTTGCAGCAGAGCGATGTCGCTCTGATCGTCGCTGCCGATAAGCTTAGCGTCGAACTCACGGCCATCATTAAGCTGGACGCTGATTTTTTGCGCCTGGTTAATGACGTGGTTATTGGTCAGGACGTAGCCTTTGGCGGCATCAATAATGACCCCGGAACCTAACCCTTCAAAAGGTTGGGAAGGTTGATCGGGAAGATCATCACCAAAAAACTTTTTGAACTCTTCCGGGACTTTCTGCCCCTGAGTGGCGGTACCTTCGACCCTTACGCTCACCACGGCAGGTAACACTTTCTCCAGCATCGGGGCGAGGCTGGGGAGCGCAGCCTGCCCGGGAACCTGACCGGGAATCGACGCTGCGGCCGGGAATGGCGCCGAGAGAGTTAACCCGACACTTAACGCTAATGCACTCAACAGCTGGGTTTGTTTTTTCATGGATCCTGCTCTCGTACCTTGAGTAAACGGAAGATGATTCAAAACAGTTTGATGTTATTGAATTTTCGGTTTGGTCACAATGAGGCTAACGACTAAATAATAGCTGGGACGGGAAGAGAAGCGGAGGGCGCAATTGCTGCGCCCAATAAATTTCTTAACGATGTGCGTTTAGTCGCGCTTTGCGCCACTACGCAGCAGGCCGGAAGCCCCTTCGGAATAGTCACGCGGCATCTGAACCGGCGCCTGATCGTTACCTGCTTCAGACTCAGCCAGACGATTGCGGAATGGGTTGTTTTCCGCTGACATGCCCGGCAGCAGGCTGCTGGAGCTTTTCGCCATATGCTGATAGATCTGACGATAATCATCAGCCATGTTATCCAGTAGCTCAGCGCTGCGGGCGAAATGACTCACCAGCTCTTCGCGGTACTCTTCCAGTTCAGCTTTGTTCTTTTCCAGTTCGTACTGTAATGCCTGCTGTTGGCGTAATTTACGATTACCAAAACGCATGGCTACAGCACCAATAATGATACCGACGACTAACCCAATTAGCGCATATTCCCAGGTCATGAACATCTCCCGTTGTCTTGTGTTTCCGTAGGGTGTTGGCTTTAGGCTCCATGCCTGCGCCTGATTATGCCACTATAACCGCTAATCCCGTAGAAGTGGAATCCCGTGTTTATATCACGTAATGTAGAACGGCCTTTTTTTCGTCAACCGTGAGCGACGGCACATCGATTCTCAAGGAATAACAATAACATCATGCAAAGCCTTTCCCCGACATCGCGATACCTGCAGGCCCTTAACGACGGCAGCCATCAACCCGACAACGTACAACAAGAAGCGGTGAATCGACTGGAAACGATTTACCAGGAGCTCACGACGATTGCACCTCCAGCGGCGCAGGAGAGTGGACTGATGGCCCGCTTTGGTAAATTGCTGGGTAAACGTGAGCCGAAAGAAAACACGCCAGTGCGTGGTCTGTATATGTGGGGGGGCGTAGGGCGCGGGAAAACCTGGCTGATGGATTTGTTCTACCATAGTCTGCCTGGCGGACGTAAACAGCGTTTGCACTTTCACCGCTTCATGCTGCGCGTGCATGAAGAGCTGACGGCTCTGCAAGGCCAGACCGACCCGTTGGAAGTGATTGCTGACCGCTTCAAAACCGAAACGGATGTGCTGTGCTTTGACGAGTTTTTTGTTTCTGACATCACCGATGCCATGCTGCTCGGCGGCCTGATGAAGGCGCTGTTTGCCCGTGGCATTACGCTGGTCGCGACCTCCAATATTCCGCCAGATGAACTGTATCGTAACGGTTTGCAACGTGCGCGTTTTCTTCCTGCCATTGATGCTATCAAACAGCATTGCGACATCATGAATGTTGATGCTGGCGTCGATTATCGTCTGCGCACCTTAACGCAGGCGCATTTGTGGCTGTCGCCACTGAATGAGGAAACCCGCCAACAGATGGATAAACTCTGGCTGGCATTAGCGGGAACCAAAGGTGAACATGCGCCGACGCTGGAGATCAATCATCGTCCGATGCAGACGCTGGCCGTTGAGAACCAAACGCTGGCGGTATCGTTCACTACGCTCTGTGTCGATGCGCGTAGCCAGCATGACTACATTGCACTGTCGCGCCTGTTCCACACTGTGCTGTTGTTTGATGTACCGGTCATGACGACGCTGATGGAGAGTGAGGCACGACGCTTTATCGCGCTGGTTGATGAGTTCTACGAACGCCACGTTAAGCTGGTGGTCAGCGCCGCAGCGCCTTTATATGGAATCTACCAGGGCGAGCGCCTGAAGTTTGAATTCCAGCGTTGTTTGTCGCGTTTGCAGGAGATGCAAAGCGAGGAGTATCTGAAGCGGGAACATTTAGCCGGTTAAACCTGCCGCAAATCACATAAAGGGGTCGATCTTTGACCCTGACTTCTCTATAATCTTGCGACCCCACGTTACGAGAGAGTTTTTTTCCCAAAACTTTCTATGCGCCGGCATAGGCTATTCGAAGGGGTAGGTTTGCTGGACAATGTCGTGTGAACCTCAACTGACAAAACGTTTGGGTGTTCACCAACGTGTAACTTATTTATTTGGGTAAGCTTTTAATGAAAACTTTTACAGCTAAACCAGAAACCGTAAAACGCGACTGGTATGTTGTTGACGCGACCGGTAAAACTCTGGGCCGTCTGGCTTCCGAACTGGCTCTGCGCCTGCGCGGTAAGCACAAAGCGGAATACACTCCGCACGTAGATACCGGTGATTACATCATCGTTCTGAACGCTGACAAAGTTGCTGTAACCGGCAACAAGCGTACTGACAAAGTGTACTATCACCACACCGGTCACATCGGTGGTATCAAACAAGCGACCTTTGAAGAGATGATTGCTCGCCGTCCTGAGCGTGTGCTTGAAATCGCGGTTAAAGGCATGCTGCCAAAAGGCCCGCTGGGTCGTGCTATGTTCCGTAAACTGAAAGTTTACGCTGGCAACGAGCACAACCACGCGGCACAGCAACCGCAAGTTCTTGACATCTAATCGGGATTATAGGCAATGGCTGAAAATCAATACTACGGCACTGGTCGCCGCAAAAGTTCCGCAGCTCGCGTTTTCATCAAACCGGGCAGTGGTAAAATCGTAATCAACCAACGTTCTCTGGAACAGTACTTCGGTCGTGAAACTGCCCGCATGGTAGTTCGTCAGCCGCTGGAACTGGTCGACATGGTTGAGAAACTGGATCTGTACATCACTGTTAAAGGTGGTGGTATCTCTGGTCAGGCTGGTGCGATCCGTCACGGTATCACCCGCGCTCTGATGGAGTACGACGAATCCCTGCGTGGCGAACTGCGTAAAGCTGGCTTCGTTACCCGTGATGCTCGTCAGGTTGAACGTAAGAAAGTCGGTCTGCGTAAAGCACGCCGTCGTCCTCAGTTCTCCAAACGTTAATTGTACACTGCTCCGGCAGACGACAATTTGCGAAAAAACCCGCCTCGGCGGGTTTTTTTATGGTTATTTCTCCGCGTAGAACCACGGTAATCCGCTGATTGCCACCTCTTTTTCCCCATTTCCAGAATCGACTCACCACAAAGGTCACAAAATCTGGTAAACTATCATCCAATTTTCTGCCCAAATATCCGGTATTGTTCATTTTTTGTTTGTATTTTGAACAGTAATGACTTTCCCGAATCTGGGTGACATCACTTCTGGCTGGTCACATAGTGGCTGGTAGCAGTAAAAATTCTGAATATACCTGGAGGTTTTCATGGCTGTCGCTGCCAACAAACGTTCGGTAATGACGCTGTTTTCTGGTCCTACTGACATCTATAGCCATCAGGTCCGCATCGTGCTGGCTGAAAAAGGTGTTAGTTTCGAGATTGAGCACGTGGAAAAGGACAATCCACCGCAGGATCTGATCGACCTCAACCCGAATCAGAGCGTCCCGACACTGGTGGATCGTGAGCTGACCCTGTGGGAATCTCGCATCATTATGGAATACCTGGATGAGCGTTTCCCGCATCCTCCGCTGATGCCGGTTTACCCGGTTGCGCGTGGTGAGAGCCGCCTGTACATGCAGCGTATTGAAAAAGACTGGTACACGCTGATGAACGTCATCGTGAACGGTTCTGCTTCTGAAGCCGAAGTCGCGCGTAAGCGTCTGCGCGAAGAACTGCTGGCAATTGCGCCAGTATTTGGCCAGAAACCTTACTTCCTGAGCGATGAGTTCAGCCTGGTAGATTGCTACCTGGCGCCGCTGCTGTGGCGTTTACCGCAGCTGGGTATTGAATTCAACGGTGCGGGTTCGAAAGAACTGAAAGGGTACATGACTCGCGTCTTCGAACGTGACTCTTTCCTGGCTTCTCTGACTGAGCCTGAACGTGAAATGCGTCTGGGCCGGGGTTAACCTGTATGGATTTGCCACAGTTAACGCCACGCCGTCCGTATCTGCTGCGCGCATTCTATGAGTGGTTGCTAGACAACCAGCTCACGCCGCACCTGGTGGTGGATGTGACGCTCCAGGGCGTGCAGGTTCCGATGGAATATGCACGTGACGGGCAAATTGTTTTGAATATTGCGCCGCGTGCCGTGGGCAATCTGGAACTGGCAAACGACGAAGTGCGCTTTAACGCGCGCTTTGGCGGCGTGCCGCGCAACGTTTCCGTACCACTGGCGGCGGTACTCGCGATCTATGCCCGTGAAAACGGCGCAGGAACGATGTTTGAACCTGAAGCGGCCTATGACGAAGATGTCGACAGCCTCAATGATGACGATGTCGTGCCTGAAGGCGAAAACGAAACGGTGATGTCGGTGATTGATGGCGATAAACCGGATAATCACGATGACGATCCTGACGACACACCGCCGCCTCCTCGCGGTGGGCGTCCGGCGCTACGCGTAGTGAAATAATCAAACAGGCCCTTGCGGGCCTGTTTTGCATTCTGCGTCAGATATCAATAAAACAGCGCGATAGTGGCAATCATATTGACCACAAATCCTATCGCCATTGGGATGGCTGTCCGTTTTACTACCTCAAAAGGCGACACGCCAGCAATACCGGATGTCACGACAATCACAGCGGTAATCGGTGAAACCGCACGTGCCAGCGTGGTGGCGAAGTGCATCGGCATAATCATCACAACCGCAGGAATATGCAGCCCCGCAGCAATATCCGGGATCAGACTGGCGAATGACATAAACGGTGCATTCCCGGATCCCATTACAATTGCACAGGCGGCGATAACCACGGCCATAATGATCATCACACCGATACCGCCAAGCCCGGAGTGTTCCGCACCTTTAATCACCGCATCAACGGTGCCGATAGTGGTTAAACCCTTGGCAAAGATCTCACCGGCCACCACCAGTGTGACGACGTTGGCAAATTGTGTTCCCATGCCGTCAAAAAACGCCTGCACATCATCCATAGTCTCACGCAGATTATGTTTATGAAGAAACTCCACAAACATGGTCAGCGTCAAGCTCATTAGCATCACCACCACCAGATTCAACTCTGCCTGCATTAATCCCATATGCGCCAGCAACAGCGAACCCAACATCAGGAGCAGCGGCATCACCGGTAAAATGGCGTAATAGAGTGGCGGCACATCTTCCAGCGTCTTTTGTTCACTGAAGCCTGTGCTGTCTGGTTGTGTTTTTTGATCAAACCGGCGTTGAACGAAAAAGTGTGCGATGGCGACGGCGATGATGACGCAGGATGCGACAGGAAGTTGGTAGTGGAAGAAATAAGTGGCTATTTTCATCCCCGCAACCTGTGCGGCGAAAATTGAGTTAGTTTCCAGAATGCCCCATTCAATCGACATCGAGGTGGCAATGACCGCTACCGCGGATAAACGGCTCACGCCCAGGCTGACCAGCGTTGGGAAGAGCGTAACCATCAGCAGCATGCCCAATCCGGAAGCACTGGTGATGAACTGTGCCATGATTTGACCAATTACATACGTCGCGGCAAGCACAATATAGGGTGAGCGGATGTGCTTGAGTGGGCGGCTCAACAGGCTGACCATTGCCCGGCTGGCTCCCATTCTGTCCATATAGCGGGCATAACCGCCTACTGCCATGATGGACAGCCCAAGGCCTGCCGACCGGTTTGAAAGCATACGTAGAATTTCATTATAAATATCGACCAGCAGATAACCGCTGCTTTTGTCGCTGGCGACCAGTGCGCCGTACCCCAACCAGACGCCGCAGATCATCAGGAAGATCCCGGCTGCTGCCAGTACTACCTGTGGTTTGTAGTTTTTGAGGATCAGGTAACCCATCGTTAATAAAACGATGACAGAGATAATAATGCCGAACATTTTTTCACTCCATGCCAGAGAAGAAGATAAATCCGGTAATAACGCTGTTTTAAATGCGGATGTTATATTTTTTCTGGCATGTATTTTGGAGTGGATATCGTGTTTTTATAATCGAGCATTGGTTATTTTTCGTTTTAAAATAGTGCCTTATGATTTATTTTAAAGATCATATTCGCGGATTTCATAAAGTTAGTTTTCCTCCATGGTAATAAAAAACTGTCCACTCAATCATTCATATTTAAATATAGAAATTTTATATATTATTTGTATGAGCTTATCCCCCACTGACCACCATTTCACCCTGCTTTCGATCCTGTGTTACGATGAACCCGCTGTTATTTGTCACCACGACTTAGCTGAATGGACCCTATGAACGCATTTGATTCGCAAGCTGAAGACTCTCCATCCACCATTGGCCGTAGCTTACGCAGCCGCCCGCTGGCGCGTAAAAAACTGTCTGAAATGGTTGAAGAAGAACTGGAGCAGATGATTCGCCGTCGGGAATTTGGCGAAGGGGAACAGTTGCCGTCAGAACGAGAACTGATGGCTTTCTTCAATGTTGGCCGTCCTTCTGTACGAGAAGCCCTGGCCGCGTTAAAACGCAAAGGTCTGGTGCAAATTAACAACGGTGAACGCGCCCGCGTTTCACGTCCTTCGGCCGATACGATTATCAGTGAACTGTCCGGCATGGCGAAAGATTTTCTCTCACATCCTGGTGGTATTTCCCATTTTGAGCAGCTGCGCTTGTTCTTTGAATCCAGCCTGGTGCGTTATGCCGCAGAGCATGCCACTGACGAGCAAATCGACAGACTGGCGAAAGCACTGGAGATCAACAGTCAGTCGCTGGAAGACAATGCGCTCTTCATCCGTTCAGACGTTGACTTCCACCGTGTGCTGGCAGAGATCCCCGGTAATCCTATCTTTATGGCGATCCACGTCGCGCTGCTGGACTGGCTGATTGCCGCACGTCCAACCGTCCCCGATCAAGAGCTGTACGAGCACAATAACGTGAGTTATCAACAACACATTGATATTGTTGAGGCTATTCGTCAGCATGATCCTGATGAAGCCGACCGCGCATTACAAGAACATCTCAACAGCGTTTCCGCCACCTGGCACGCCCTCAGTAAAAACAAAAAATTGCGTAAGTGATCGCGATCCCGACGATCGTTTAGTGAAGCAGATCGCACTATAAGCGTTCCGTATTGTATTGCTGCTTATTTGATCTGGTATAACAGGTATAAAGGTATGCAGTCAGTCAACACTAATCATTGACAGAGGTCGTTATGGCAAGAGATTTAAAAGGCGTAATGCCGGCATTGTTAACCCCATTCGATAACCAACAGCGACTGGATATCGAGAGCCTGCGTCGTCTGGTGCGCTTCAACATCGGGCAGGGCGTTGATGGGCTCTATGTTGGTGGCTCAACGGGGGAAGCTTTTGTGCAGAATCGTGCTGAAAGAGAGCAGGTGCTGGAAATTGTTGCTGAAGAAGCGAAAGGTAAAATGACCTTAATTGCCCACGTTGGCACGGTGAGTACTGAAGAAAGCCAGCAGCTGGCGAGCGCCGCACACCGTTATGGTTTTGACGCAGTTTCCGCGGTTACCCCGTTTTACTATCCGTTCAGCTTTGAAGAACATTGCGATCACTACCGCGCAATTATTGATTCCGCTGAGGGTTTACCGATGGTGGTCTATAACATCCCGGCACTGAGCGGCGTAAAACTGACGCTGGATCAGATCAACACGCTGGTGACGTTGCCGGGTGTTGGCGCGCTGAAGCAAACCTCAGGCGATCTCTATCAGATGGAACAGATCCGCCGCGCTCACCCCGATCTGGTGCTTTACAACGGTTATGACGAGATTTTCGCTTCTGGGTTGCTGGCCGGTGCGGATGGTGGGATTGGCAGTACTTACAACATCATGGGATGGCGTTATCAGGGAATTGTGAAAGCGCTCAAAGAAGGCGATATCCGGGCTGCACAAAAGCTGCAAACCGAGTGCAATAAGGTTATCGATCTGCTCATCAAGGTTGGCGTATTCCGCGGTCTGAAAACGGTACTGCACTATATGGATGTGGTTTCTGTACCGTTGTGCCGTAAACCGTTCGCTCCCGTAGATGAACAATATTTGCCAGAACTGAAAGCGCTGGCAAACCAACTGCTGGCGGAAAAAGCGTAACCGCGGGTAGCCGGGGGCGCTTTGCTTGCCCGGCCTGGATTTTTCGACCGTAGGCCGGAAAAAGGCGAAGCCGCCATCCGGCACAACAACAAAAGATCGTCGGGAGAGTAAAATGCGTACTTCACCCCAGAGCATCCCGTGGTATCGCCATCTCAACCGGGCACAATGGCGGGCATTTTCTGCCGCCTGGTTGGGGTATCTGCTTGATGGTTTTGATTTTGTGTTAATCGCCCTTGTGCTGACAGAAGTACAAGGTGAATTCGGTTTGACGACGGTGCAGGCGGCCAGCCTGATTTCAGCCGCCTTCATCTCTCGCTGGTTTGGCGGGTTAATGCTGGGTGCGATGGGTGACCGCTATGGACGTCGCCTGGCAATGGTCACCAGCATCATTCTATTCTCTGTGGGGACGCTGGCCTGCGGCTTCGCACCGGGCTACACCACCATGTTTATCGCCCGCCTGGTTATCGGTATGGGAATGGCCGGCGAGTACGGCTCCAGCGCCACCTACGTTATTGAAAGCTGGCCTAAGCACCTGCGAAACAAAGCCAGTGGCTTCCTGATTTCCGGTTTCTCCGTTGGCGCAGTGATTGCCGCCCAGGTTTATAGCCTGGTGGTTCCGGTCTGGGGATGGCGTGCGCTGTTCTTCATCGGCATTCTGCCGATTATCTTTGCCCTCTGGCTGCGTAAAAATATTCCGGAGGCAGAGGACTGGAAAGAAAAACACGAAGGTAAAGCGCCGGTACGCACGATGGTGGACATTCTCTATCGGGGCGAACATCGGGTAATCAATATCTTGATGACCATCGTAGCGGCGACTGCGCTGTGGTTCTGTTTTGCGGGCGACCTGCAAAATGCGGCAATCGTGGCGATCCTCGGGCTGATGTGTGCCTTCATCTTCATTAGCTTTATGGTGCAAAGCAGCGGTAAACGTTGGCCGACGGGGGTGATGTTGATGGTTGTCGTGCTGTTCGCGTTTCTCTACTCGTGGCCGATTCAGGCGCTGCTGCCAACGTATTTGAAAACTGAACTGATGTATGACCCTTCAACGGTTGCCAGGGTCCTGTTCTTTAGCGGCTTTGGTGCGGCGGTTGGCTGCTGCGTCGGTGGTTTCCTTGGCGACTGGCTGGGTACCCGTAAGGCTTATGTGTGCAGTCTGCTGGCCTCGCAGTTGCTGATTATCCCTGTGTTTGCGATTGGCGGAGCCAACGTCTGGGTCCTGGGTTTACTGCTGTTTTTCCAGCAAATGCTTGGGCAGGGGATCTCCGGGATCTTACCAAAACTCATTGGTGGTTATTTCGATACCGACCAACGTGCCGCAGGCCTGGGGTTTACCTACAACGTCGGGGCACTTGGTGGGGCACTGGCGCCGATCATCGGAGCGCTGATTGCACAACGTCTGGATCTGGGTACTGCGCTGGGATCGCTCTCTTTCGGCCTGACCTTTGTCGTGATCCTGCTGATTGGTCTTGATATGCCGTCTCGTGTACAGCGCTGGCTGCGGCCTGAAGCACTACGTACACATGATGCCATTGATGGTAAACCGTTTAGTGGGGCAGTGCCGTTTGGCGGCGATAAAAGCACCATGGTGAAATCAAAAAGTTAATCCGCTTGCCCGGCGTTGAGCCGGGCAAGATTCGAAAGGGAAGATGTATGTCGTTACTTGAGCTACTGGATAAAAAAATTGCCGCTGATGGCGGACTGATTGTCTCCTGCCAGCCCGTTCCTGACAGCCCGCTGGATAAACCTGAAATTGTCGCCGCCATGGCGCTGGCAGCCGAGCAGGCGGGTGCGGTGGCGCTGCGTATTGAAGGCGTGGAGAACCTGCGGGCGACCCGGGCGGTCGTTTCGCTGCCAATTATAGGTATTCTGAAACGCGATCTTGCTGACTCCCCGGTACGCATCACTGCATTTTTAGATGATGTCGATGCGTTGGCGCAGGCGGGCGCTGACATTATAGCGATTGATGGTACAGACCGCGTGCGCCCTGTTCCCGTCGCCGCACTGTTGGCACGAATTCATCAACATCACTGTCTGGCCATGGCCGACTGTTCATCGCTGGAAGACGGCCTGGCCTGCCGGCAACTCGGCGCGGAAATTATTGGTACGACGCTGTCGGGTTATACGACACCAGAAACACCAGATGAGCCGGATCTGGCGCTGGTGAAAGCGTTACGTGATGCCGGGTGTCGGGTGATAGCCGAAGGACGCTATAACACGCCAGCACAAGCAGCTGAAGCCATGCGTCACGGGGCCTGGGCGGTGACAGTGGGTTCTGCTATTACCCGACTGGAACACATTTGCCAGTGGTACACCACGGCGATGAAGAAGGCCGCGCTATGACCACCCTGGCGATTGATATCGGCGGCACTAAACTGGCCGCTGCACTGGTGGATGGTCGCCTGCAAATGCGTGACCGTCACGAACTTCCGACACCCGCCAGCAAAACACCACAAGCGCTGCGAGCTGCCCTGGAAGCGCTGATTGAGCCGTTGCTGGCGCAGGCTCAGCGCGTGGCGATTGCCTCGACCGGCATCATCCGTGAGGGCGCGCTCCTGGCACTGAATCCATTAAATCTGGGGGGATTGATGCATTCCCCGCTGGTGCAAACGCTGGAGTCTCTCACCGGTCTCCCGACGTTGGCGGTGAATGACGCACAGGCCGCTGCGTGGGCTGAATATCATGCACTTGGCGGGGAATACCACGATATGGCGTTTATTACTGTCTCGACCGGTGTTGGTGGCGGCGTGGTTAGCAACGGAAAGTTGTTAACCGGGGCCGGGGGGCTGGCGGGGCATGTAGGTCATACACTGGCGGATCCGAATGGCCCGCAATGTGGTTGTGGACGTGTGGGGTGCGTGGAAGCTATCGCTTCTGGCCGTGGGATTGCAGCGGCAGCCGAAGGCTCACTTGCTGGATGTGATGCAAAAACTATTTTTAGCCGGGCCGGACAGGGGGACGAGCAGGCGTGTCAATTGATCCAACGATCGGCATGCACGTTGGCACGTCTGATTGCCGATGTGAAGGCAACAACCGACTGCCAGTGCGTTGTTATTGGCGGAAGCGTCGGGTTGGCTGAAGGTTATCTGGCGCAGGTGAAAGCCTGGCTGGTACAGGAACCCGCGGCTTATCACGTGAAATTACTGGCGGCACATTACCGTCATGACGCTGGACTACTGGGGGCCGCGCTGTTGGCCCAGGGAGAATGATGATGATGTCAGGGGATTTACAGTCTCAGCTTTCTGCTGGATTGCATCCGGTATTGCAGCAGGCATTAACGCAGGCTGTTGCGGCAAAACCGCAGGATAAAGCACCGGGGCGCTATGAGCTGCAAGGCGAGAATGTCTTTATGAACGTTATGCAGTTTGTTACGCAGCAACCGGAGCAAAAGAAAGCGGAGTTGCACGAGCAATATATTGATATTCAGGTACTGCTGGCGGGTGAAGAGCGTATTCTGTTTGGTATGACGGGGTCTGCCCGGCAGTGTGAAGAGATGCATATTGCAGAGGATTACCAGCTGTGCGCTGAAATTCATGATGAACAGGCCATTACGCTCATCCCTGGTACGTTCGCAATTTTCATGCCGGGTGAACCACATAAACCGGGCTGTGTGGCGGGGACTCCAGCGGAAATCAAAAAAGTTGTTGTGAAGGTGCGCGCCAGTTTGTTAGCTGCCTGACAGAAAATATTTCGCCATAAGTTTTTGCCGCAGGCTGTGAGTCTGCGGCTATTTCCGAAAAGAAAATCTAGCGCTTAAACGTTACTGCTTCTGGCTGTGCCAGATGGAGCGTTGTCTGACCTGGCACGGTCTCGGCAATAACCCGCCCATGGCGAATTGAATAACGTGCCGGTGTCTGGCGGCGAACCGCATCAAATCCATTTTCTGCAGGTAAAATCACCAGGTTAGCGGAATTTCCAATAGTTAAACCGTAGTCCTGTAAGTGTAGGGTTTTCGCGCTGTGGGTGGTGATGAGATTTAGCCCATCATTGATTTGTCCGTACCCCATCAACTGACACACGTGTAATCCCATATGCAGAACTTGCAGCATATTCGCGGTTCCCAACGGGTACCACGGGTCAAAAACGTCATCATGGCCAAAGCAAACATTGATGTCCGCCTCCAGCATCTCCTTGACGCGGGTGATGCCACGGCGCTTAGGATAGGTGTCAAAACGTCCTTGCAGGTGAATATTCACCAGCGGATTCGCTACGAAGTTAATACCTGACATTTTTAACAGACGGAAAAGGCGGGAAGCATATGCGCCGTTGTAGGAATGCATCGCCGTGGTGTGGCTGGCTGTCACGCGCGATCCCATGCCATTGCGATGTGCCAGCGCCGCGACGGTTTCAACAAAGCGCGATTGCTCATCATCAATCTCGTCACAGTGCACATCGATAAGTCGGTCATACTTCTGCGCCAGGGCGAAAGTTTTGTGCAGCGACTCAACGCCATATTCACGCGTGAATTCAAAGTGAGGAATTGCGCCAATGACGTCGGCACCCAAACGCACGGCTTCTTCTAACAGCGCTTCGCCGTTGGGGTAAGAAAGAATACCCTCTTGCGGGAAGGCGACAATTTGCAGCTCTACCCACGGCGCGACTTCTTGCTTCACCTCCAGCATGGCTTTCAGTGCCGTCAGCGTAGGATCGGAAACGTCTACGTGAGTTCGGACATACTGGATGCCGTTGGCCATCTGCCACTTGAGGGTCTGCATGGCGCGGGTCTTCACGTCTTCGTGGGTGAGCATCGCCTTGCGTTCGGCCCAGCGCTCAATACCTTCAAACAACGTACCCGATTGGTTCCAACTGGGCTCCCCTGCCGTTTGCGTTGTGTCGAGGTGGATGTGTGGTTCAACGAAAGGGGGAATGGCCAGCCCGCCTTCAGCATCAAGCACCTCGCCCTGTGGCGCAGATGCTGTTTCCTGGGGGGCAATACGGCTAAAACGCCCGTTTTCAATCGTGATTTGCCACAATCCTTCACGCCCCTGCAGACGGGTTTGAGTTAGGGTGATGGTGTTATTCTGCATGACTGACCTCCGGGGATATTGCAAGGCTACGATTAAAAAGTGGGTTCAGCAGGATATAGCTGAATACGCCGCCAGGCATGGCGAACACCGTAGAAAATGAGTTGTGATACTGGCTTAATCTACAGGTTTGGCAGTATTGCGGAAGGAATTTGGCATCTTATCCCCGGAGGACGATAAGATGCCAGAAAAAGCTGACTTACACTTCCAGGTAATTCAGGATCCCGTCAGCCGCTTTACGACCTTCGGCAATTGCGGTGACCACCAGATCCGAACCACGCACGATGTCGCCACCGGCGAAGATTTTCGGGTTGCTGGTCTGGAAAGCGTTGTCACTACGTTCCGGAGCAATAATACGCCCCTGAGAGTCCAGCTCGACGCTGTGCTCTTTCAACCATTCCATGCTGTGTGGGCGGAAACCAAACGCCAGGACCACCGCATCAGCCGGAACAACGTGTTCGGAACCGGCGACGATCTCCGCACGACGGCGACCTTTCGCATCCGGTTCGCCCATTTCGGTGCGCGCCATTTTCACGCCGCACACTTTACCGTTGGCATTCACTTCCACGCCTAACGGCTGGACGTTGAACTGGAACTCGACGCCTTCTTCACGCGCGTTTTTCACTTCGCGTTTGGAACCCGGCATGTTCTCTTCGTCGCGACGATAGGCGCAGATGACGTGTGCAGCATTCTGGCGAACCGAAGTGCGCACGCAGTCCATCGCGGTATCGCCGCCGCCGAGTACGACGACGCGTTTGCCTTCCATGCTGATGTATGGCTCGTCGCTGCTTTCGCCAAAGCCCATCAACTGTTTGGTATTGGCAATCAGGAACGGCAGGGCATCAAACACGCCATCAGCATCTTCGTTTTCCAGCCCGCCGCGCATCGACTGGTAGGTGCCGACGCCCAGGAACACAGCGTCGTAATCCTTCAGTAACGCTTCGAGCTGCACGTCACGGCCCACTTCGACGTTGAGTTTGAACTCGATGCCCATGTCGGTGAAAATTTCACGACGGCGGGTCATCACCTCTTTTTCCAGCTTGAAGGCCGGGATACCGAAGGTCAGCAGACCACCGATTTCCGGGTGGCGATCAAACACAACGGCCTTCACGCCGTTGCGGGTCAGTACATCCGCACAGGCCAGACCTGCCGGACCCGCACCGATAATCGCCACGCGTTTGTCCGTCTGGCGAACGCCGGTCATATCCGGACGCCAACCCATCTCGAAGGCTTTATCGTTGATATAACGCTCGATATTGCCGATGGTCACTGCGCCGAATTCGTCATTCAGCGTACATGAACCTTCGCACAGCCTGTCCTGCGGACAGACACGACCGCAAACTTCCGGCAGCGTGTTGGTCTGGTGCGACAGCTCTGCTGCTTCAAAAATACGTCCTTCGTTAGCCAGCTTCAGCCAGTTCGGGATGTAGTTATGTACCGGGCATTTCCACTCGCAGTACGGGTTACCGCAGGACAGGCAGCGATCTGCCTGTGCTTTGGCCTGACCTTCAGAAAACGGCTCGTAGATCTCGATAAATTCGATCTTACGGATCTTCAGCGGTTTCTTTGGCGGATCAACGCGCTGCAGGTCGATAAATTGGTATACGTTCTGACTCATTGCTGCTACCCCTTACTGCGCCTGCACACGCAGCTCAGCTGCGCTACGACTACGGTGACCCAACAGTGCTTTCACATCACTGGATTTTGGTTTTACCAGCGCGAATTTCGCTGAGAACGCGGGCCAGTTAGCCAGGATCTCTTCGCCGTGTGAAGAACCGGTATGCTGTACGTGCTCGGTAATCAGGCCGCGCAGGTGCTCTTCGTGGATAGCCAGCGAGTCCACGTTCAGCACTTCGACCAGTTCCGGGTTTACGCGTTTGCGGAATTCACCGTCTTCGTCGAGCACGTAGGCGAATCCGCCGGTCATGCCTGCGCCAAAGTTAACGCCGGTTTTGCCGAGAATACAGACGATGCCGCCGGTCATGTATTCACAGCCGTTGTCGCCAATACCTTCAACCACGGTAATTGCGCCGGAGTTACGCACCGCAAAGCGCTCACCCGCACGACCCGCAGCAAACAGGCGACCACCGGTGGCGCCATACAGGCAGGTGTTACCGATGATGCTCGCCTCATGGCTACGGAAAGCAGAGCCAACCGGAGGACGTACCGCCAGCAGGCCGCCCGCCATGCCTTTACCGACATAGTCGTTGGCATCGCCGGTCAGATACAGCTCCACGCCGCCCGCGTTCCACACGCCAAAGCTCTGGCCTGCAGTACCGCTGAAGTGCGCTTTGATCGGATCAGACGCCAGCCCCTGATCGCCGTGAGTCTGGGCAATATAACCTGATAACGACGCGCCAACGGAACGGTCGGTGTTGCGGATATCGAACCAGAAGGTTTTGCTCTGGCGCTCATCGACGAACGGCTTCGCCTGCTGCAACAGCTGGGCGTTCAGCACGCCGTTATCAAACGGCGGGTTGTTCTCGGTGCAATGCAGCGCTTTATCCGGATGCGGTTCGGCGGTTTCCAGCAGACGAGACAGTTCCAGCTTCTGCTGTTTGGCGGTAAATCCATCCAGCTCCTTGAGCAGGTCGGTACGACCAATCAGATCCACCAGGCGGGTAACGCCCAGTTGCGCCATCAGCTCGCGCACTTCACGAGCGATAAATTCAAAGTAGTTGGTCACTTTGAACGGCAGGCCGTGATAGTGGTTCTTACGCAGTTTCTCATCCTGAGTTGCAACACCGGTTGCGCAGTTGTTCAGGTGGCAAATACGCAGATATTTACAGCCCAGCGCGACCATTGGGCCGGTACCGAAACCGAAGCTCTCTGCACCCAGAATCGCTGCTTTAATGATATCGACACCAGTTTTCAAACCGCCATCGACCTGCAGACGAATTTTGTGACGCAGACCGTTAGCCACCAGCGCCTGCTGGGTTTCCACCAGACCGAGTTCCCACGGGCAACCTGCATATTTCACGGAGGAGAGCGGGCTTGCGCCAGTGCCGCCGTCGTAGCCAGCGATGGTGATCAGATCCGCATAGGCTTTCGCCACGCCGGTGGCGATCGTGCCGACGCCCGGTTCGGAAACCAGCTTCACCGAGATCATCGCCTTCGGGTTGACCTGTTTGAGGTCGAAAATCAGCTGCGCTAAGTCCTCGATAGAGTAGATATCGTGGTGCGGCGGCGGGGAGATCAGCGTTACGCCCGGTACCGAATAGCGCAGTTTGGCGATGTACGGGGTGACTTTGTCGCCCGGTAATTGACCGCCTTCGCCAGGTTTCGCGCCCTGAGCGACTTTAATCTGAATCACGTCGGCGTTGACCAGGTACGCCGGGGTTACGCCGAAGCGACCAGAAGCCACCTGCTTGATACGGGAGACTTTGTTGGTGCCGTAGCGCGCTGGGTCTTCGCCGCCTTCGCCGGAGTTCGAGTTACCGCCGATGCTGTTCATCGCTTCGGCCAACGCTTCGTGTGCTTCCGGGCTTAATGCGCCGATAGACATGGCGGCGGTATCAAAGCGCTTAAACAGTTCGGTCGCAGGTTCGACCTCGTTAATGCTTACCGCTTCATCGCCAGGCGTAATCGCCAGCAAATCGCGCAGCGTGGCCGCTGGGCGCTCGTTGACCAACTTGGCGTATTCCTGATAGTCGCTGTACTCGCCGCTTTGCACTGCCTGTTGTAGCGTGCGCACCACGTCCGGGTTGTAGGCGTGGTATTCGCCGCCGTGGACGTACTTCAGCAGACCGCCCTGGCTGATGGGCTTACGCGCCAGCCATGCATGTTTGGAGAGGTTCAGCAGATCCTGCTGGAAGTCGGTAAATCCTGCGCCGCTGATGCGGCTAACCACGCCCTGGAAGCACAGCGCAACCACATCATCGTGCAGACCAACGGCTTCAAACAGCTTCGAGCAGCGGTAAGAGGCAATGGTCGAGATGCCCATCTTGGACATGATTTTGTACAGACCTTTATTGATACCGTTACGGTAGTTCAGCATCACGGTCCGGTAATCTTTGGCAATCGCCTGAGTGTCGATCAGGCGTCCCAATGTTTCATACGCGAGATACGGATAGATTGCCGTCGCGCCAAAGCCGAGCAGGACAGCAAAATGGTGCGGGTCACGGGCACTGGCGGTTTCAACGATAATGTTGGCGTCGCAGCGCAGGCTTTGTTCTACCAGACGCGTTTGCACTGCGCCCACGGCCATTGGCGCCGGAACCGGCAAACGGTTTTTGGCGATGTTGCGGTCAGAGAGTACCAGCAACACCGTGCCGTTGCGCACCATCTGTTCCGCCTTATCGCACAATGCTTTGACGGTCTCTTCGAGCGTAGTTTCGGTCGCATCAAAGGTGATATCCAGACGGTCAGCGCGATAATGCTCCTCTTTCATGGTGGTGAGCTGGGTGAAATCGGAGTACAGCAGGATCGGCGATTTAAAGCTCAGGCGGTGCGCCTGGCCTTCGGCTTCGCAGAAGACGTTCATCTCACGACCGATGCTGGTGGCCAGCGACATGACGTGTGCTTCACGCAGCGGGTCGATCGGCGGGTTGGTGACCTGCGCAAACTGCTGGCGGAAGTAGTCATAAATAATGCGCGGCTGGCTGGAGAGCACGGCAAACGGAGTATCGTCACCCATTGACCCAACGGCTTCCTGACCGTTTTCTCCCAGTACCCGAATGACGGAGTCTAGCTCTTCGGCGCTGTAGTTAAACTGTTTTTGGTAGCTGGCGAGGGTGTCATCGTCCAGTTCGCGGCTGCCGACCTGATCGTCTGGCAGGTCTTCGAACGGCACCAGACGGCGGACGTTCTTCTCCATCCACTCTTTGTACGGGTGACGGCTTTTCAGGTCGTCATCAGTTTCGGCGGAATGCAGAATGCGTCCGCTGCGGGTATCGATAACCATCAGTTCGCCCGGTCCGACGCGACCTTTCTCGACCACTTCATCCGGCTGATAATCCCAGATCCCGACTTCAGAGGCGCAGGTAATCAGTTTGTCTTTGGTGATGACATAGCGCGCCGGGCGCAGGCCGTTACGGTCAAGGTTACAGGCGGCAAAACGACCGTCTGACATGACAATACCTGCCGGGCCGTCCCATGGTTCCATGTGCATGGAGTTAAAATCAAAGAACGCGCGCAGTTCCGGATCCATATCCGGGTTGTTCTGCCAGGCCGGTGGAACCAGTAAGCGCATGGCGCGGATAATGTCCATCCCGCCAGCCAGCAACAGTTCCAGCATGTTATCCATCGAACTGGAGTCTGAGCCAGTTTCGTTAACAAACGGCGCGGCGTCGTGCAGATCCGGGATCAGCGGGGTCTGGAACTTATAGGTACGGGCGCGCGCCCACTGGCGGTTGCCGGTAATGGTGTTGATTTCTCCGTTGTGCGCCAGATAGCGGAATGGCTGCGCCAGTGGCCAGCGCGGCACGGTGTTGGTGGAGAAGCGCTGGTGGAACAGGCAGATGGCCGATTCCAGACGCAGGTCTGCCAGGTCCAGGTAAAAGCGCGGCAGATCCGCCGGCATGCACAGACCTTTATAGATATTGACCAGATTCGATAAGCTACAGACGTAGAAGTCTTTATCGTCCTGGAGGCGTTTTTCGATACGACGGCGTGCGATGAACAGGCGGCGCTCCATATCGCGTGGACGCCAGCCAGCAGGGGCGTTGACAAAAATTTGCTCAATACAAGGCAGGGAGGAAAGGGCTATTTCACCGAGAACACCTTCGTTGGTTGGCACGTCGCGCCAGCCTACGATCGACAGGGTTTCCTGCTGCAATTCTTCTTCAACAATGCGACGAGATGCCGCCGCCAGTTCGGGGTCTTTATTTAAAAAGATCATGCCAACGGCGTAGTTTTTAGCTAAACGCCAGCCGCGCTCTTGCGCAACAATGCGGAAAAAACGGTCAGGTTTTTGTAACAGCAAGCCGCAACCATCGCCGGTTTTGCCATCGGCAAGAATTGCGCCACGGTGCTGCATACGGGCCAGCGCGTGTATGGCGGTACGCACTACCTTGTGGCTAGGTTCGCCTTCTATGTGGGCGATCAGGCCGAAACCACAGTTATCCTTCTCAAGGGATTTATCGTACAACATATCAGTGAACCTCCCCAGGCTCTGCGGGACACCTCTCCGATACCGTTTGCGCACGGGCACACCAAGAGCATGGCGACGGGGTTTGCGTTTCATACGCTCACCTCGCATTCGCCCTCTTTATCCTTTTCGCATAGGTCAAACAAGTTTGAGGACTTGCTTCAGAGGGAATCTCAATTACTGCATAAATATGATGAGCAGACTGCTCATCCAGAAAGCTTCCAGCGGATTTCCAAGTTATCGGGAATCCACACACAGGTCAAATGGCAATCTTATTTATGCAAAAATGTGCTATAGGGCGATTAACTTTATGAATGCATTGAAAAGAAAGGCTTTTTTACATTGATTTTACCAGCGGGTGATCGCTGGTGAAGTGTGATCTGTCTCACTGTCAGAAAGGCCGGTTATCTCCCGTCCTCCCTTTGTTTATCCCGATGTTTGGTATTTTATGCTGGTTTGTAGACTTTTGGCGTCTTAAAGATACTGTTTTTATGTGAGAGCCATCAGAAGATAAAAAAAATAGCGAGATATAAGGAAAAGTAATTACTTTTTGATTGAATGAAATTTCGATTATTTTGAATTGTTATTCAATAAATAAAGGCTCACCAGGGCGATTGATCCAGGTCATCGCCGACTGGGGCTAAAAATGGCAGGCTTTGGCCTCTTTTCAAGGCGCGGTCTATCAGATTATGCAGTTACAGAAATTAGTCAATATGTTTGGTGGGGATCTTTCTCGCCGTTATGGGCAAAAGGTTCATAAACTCACGCTGCACGGCGGGTTTAGCTGCCCAAATCGCGATGGCACCATTGGACGTGGCGGATGTACCTTCTGTAATGTCGCCTCCTTTGCTGACGAAGCGCAGCAGCATCATTCTATCGCTGAACAGCTTGAGCATCAGGCGCAGTTGGTCAATCGCGCGAAGCGCTATCTGGCCTATTTTCAGGCTTATACCAGTACCTTCGCGGAAGTACAGGTGCTGCGTTCGATGTACCAACAGGCGGTCAGTCAGGCCAGCATCGTCGGGCTGTGTGTTGGCACTCGCCCTGACTGTGTGCCGGGTGCCGTGCTCGATCTGCTATGCGAGTACAAGGATCAGGGCTACGAAGTGTGGCTGGAACTGGGCTTGCAAACGGCCCATGACAAGACGCTGCATCGCATTAATCGTGGGCATGATTTTGCCTGCTACCAGAACACCACGCGACTGGCGCGTGAACGCGGGCTGAAAGTCTGTTCGCACCTGATTGTCGGTCTGCCGGGAGAAGGGCAGGCAGAATGCCTGCAAACCATGGAGCGTGTGGTGGAGACGGGTGTTGACGGTATTAAGCTGCATCCGCTGCATATTGTGAAAGGCAGTACGATGGCGAAAGCCTGGGAGGCCGGACGGTTGCACGGCATCGAACTGGATGAGTACACGGTCACTGCCGGGGAGATGATTCGCCATACACCACCCGAGGTAATTTATCACCGCATTTCCGCCAGCGCGCGCCGCCCAACGTTGTTGGCACCTCTGTGGTGTGAAAATCGCTGGACCGGGATGGTTGAACTGGATAAGTACCTTAATGAGCACGGCGTGCAAGGCTCGGCGCTGGGTACGCCGTGGATTCAGCCGGGGATCTAACCCTCCGTAGTCATGTAGGCCTGATAAGCGAAGCGCCATCAGGCGGCCCGGCGCACATTGCCGGATGGCGGCTATGCCTTATCCGGCCTACCGCCTACCCAGCCATTTCACCGATAACCCCCGCATTTCTTGCACAATCTTAAACGTCACGCTGAGAATTGAGTATTATTGTGCCAAGTTGTCGTGAAGGAACCCTCTATGAAGCAAATTCGTATGCTGGCGCAATACTATGTCGACCTGATGATGAAGTTAGGTCTGGTGCGCTTTTCGCTGCTGTTGGCGCTGGCTTTGGTTGTGTTGGCAATCGTGGTGCAGATGGCTGTCACCATGGTGCTGCATGGGCAGGTAGAAAGCATTGATGTCATCCGTTCTATCTTTTTTGGCCTGTTAATTACCCCCTGGGCCGTCTACTTCCTGTCGGTGGTGGTTGAACAACTGGAAGAGTCCCGGCAACGTCTGTCACGACTGGTACAGAAGCTGGAAGAGATGCGTGAGCGCGATCTCAAGCTTAATGTGCAGTTGAAGGATAATATTGCCCAGCTCAATCAGGAGATTGTTGAACGTGAAAAGGCGGAAGCTGAGCGGCAGGAGACGTTTGAACAACTGAAAGTCGAAATCAAAGAGCGTGAAGAAGCGCAGATCCAGCTTGAGCAACAATCTTCATTTTTACGTTCTTTCCTTGATGCTTCACCGGACCTGGTTTTTTATCGCAATGAAGATAAAGAATTTTCCGGCTGTAACCGTGCTATGGAGCTGCTGACCGGTAAGAGCGAAAAGCAACTGGTGAATTTAAAACCGGCTGATGTGTATTCGCCAGAGGCGGCGGAAAAAGTGATTGAAACCGACGAGAAGGTATTCCGCCATAACGTTTCACTGACCTATGAGCAATGGCTCGACTATCCGGACGGGCGCAAAGCCTGCTTTGAGATCCGTAAAGTGCCTTACTACGACCGCGTCGGGAAGCGACATGGTCTGATGGGCTTTGGTCGTGATATTACCGAGCGTAAGCGCTATCAGGACGCCCTTGAGCGCGCCAGCCGTGACAAGACCACCTTTATCTCTACGATCAGCCACGAGCTGCGTACGCCGCTTAACGGTATCGTCGGTTTAAGTCGGATCCTGTTGGATACAGAGTTAACCGCTGAGCAGGAAAAATATCTCAAAACTATCCATGTTTCCGCCGTGACGCTGGGGAACATTTTCAACGATATTATCGATATGGATAAGATGGAACGGCGCAAAGTCCAGCTCGATAACCAGCCAATCGATTTCACCAGCTTTATGGCTGATCTGGAAAACCTCTCCGGCCTGCAGGCGCAACAAAAAGGGCTGCGCTTTGTTCTTGAGCCGACGCTACCGCTGCCGCATAAGGTCATCACAGACGGAACGCGTCTGCGCCAGATTCTGTGGAATCTGATCAGCAATGCCGTGAAATTCACCCAGCAAGGGCAGGTGACCGTGCGGGCGCGCTATGACGAGGGAGACATACTGCATTTTGAGGTGGAGGATTCTGGGATCGGTATTCCACAGGATGAACAGGATAAAATCTTCGCCATGTACTATCAGGTGAAGGACAGCCATGGTGGTAAACCGGCAACGGGAACCGGGATTGGCCTCGCGGTATCTCGCCGTCTGGCGAAAAATATGGGCGGTGATATTACGGTTTCCAGCCAGGCCGGGAAAGGCTCCATCTTTACGCTAACCGTGCATGCTCCTGCCGTGGCCGAAGAGATTGAAGATGCTTTTGAAGACGATGAAATGCCGTTGCCAGCCCTGAATGTGCTGCTGGTGGAAGACATTGAACTGAACGTCATTGTAGCGCGTTCGGTGCTGGAAAAGCTGGGCAATAGCGTGGATGTCGCGATGACCGGACAAGCCGCGCTGGACATGTTCAAACCGGGGGAATATGACCTGGTGCTGCTGGATATTCAGCTACCGGATATGACCGGGCTCGATATCTCCCGCGAGCTGACGCAAAAATACCCCCGTGAGGATCTCCCACCGCTGGTGGCTCTCACCGCCAACGTACTGAAAGATAAAAAAGAATATCTGGATGCAGGAATGGACGACGTGCTGAGTAAGCCGCTGTCAGTTCCGGCGTTAACCGCCATGATCAAAAAATACTGGGATACCCGAAACAAAGAGGAGAGCACTGTGACATCTGAAGAGAGCAGTAAATCGCAAGCGCTGTTAGATATTCCTATGTTGGAACAATACCTCGAACTGGTGGGACCGAAGTTAATTACCGACGGGTTGGCGGTGTTTGAGAAGATGATGCCGGGATATCTGAGCGTGCTGGAGTCTAATCTGACCGCTCGGGACAAAAAAGGCGTGGTTGAGGAAGGCCATAAAATTAAAGGCGCGGCAGGTTCAGTAGGGCTGCGTCACCTGCAACAGTTAGGTCAGCAAATCCAGTCGCCGGACCTTCCTGCCTGGGAAGATAATGTAGGTGAATGGATTGAAGAGATGAAGCAGGAGTGGCAGCACGACGTGGCGGTTTTAAGAGCCTGGGTTACGAGCGTGGAAAAAAAATGACCCCGGCTTGACCGGGGTGCGCGAATACTGCGCCAACACCAGGGAAATCGTGGCTGCGCCGTAAATTATTATCATTGTTTACAAGGGCGCAGTCCTAATTTTCAGGCCGCACGCAGTTAAGATAGCAAATCTTAAATAATTTGTTACATGAATCAGTTAAATGTGTGAAGCGTGGCATTCTAATCAGAATTATTAATATGCTTCAGTCAGTTGCGAAAGGAGTATCACGATGAAAAAAGTTGGCGTAGTGCTCAGCGGATGTGGCGTGTATGACGGTGCAGAAATCCATGAAGCCGTACTCACGCTGCTGGCTATTGCCCGCAATGGTGCTCAGGCCATCTGCTTTGCCCCAGATAAACAGCAGGCGGATGTGATTAATCATCTGACGGGCGAGCCGATGCCGGAAACGCGCAATGTCCTGATTGAAGCTGCGCGTATTACGCGTGGTGATATTCGCCCCCTGGCTCAGGCGGCCGCAACGGAGCTGGATGCGCTAATTGTGCCTGGCGGGTTTGGCGCAGCAAAAAATCTGAGTAATTTTGCCAGCCAGGGCAGTGAGTGTCGGGTTGATAGCGACTTAGCCGCGCTGGCAAAGGCGCTGCATCAGGCCGGTAAGCCGCTGGGTTTTATGTGCATTGCGCCCGCTATGTTACCTAAAATTTTTGACTTCCCTCTGCGTCTGACCATCGGTACTGATATCGATACGGCAGAAGTGCTGGAAGAGATGGGCGCTGAACATGTGCCGTGCCCGGTCGATGACATTGTGGTTGATGAAGATAATAAAGTTGTCACCACGCCTGCTTACATGCTGGCGCAGGATATTGCTCAGGCCGCAAGCGGTATCGATAAGCTGGTCTCGCGTGTGCTGGTGCTAGCTGAATGAAAAAAGGCATTACCGCCTTACTGCGACGTATCTTTCTGCGGGCGGTGATTGTCCTCGCCGTATTCTGGGGCGGGGGCATCGCACTTTTCAGCGTGATGCCTGTACCTTTCTCGGCGGTCATGATTGAGCGGCAACTGGGCGCATGGCTGTCCGGTGATTTTGGTTATGTGGCGCATTCTGACTGGGTCAGTATGGATGAGATATCACCGTGGATGGGGCTGGCGGTGATTGCCGCGGAGGATCAGAAGTTTCCCGACCACTGGGGATTTGATGTCTCTGCGATAGAGAAAGCGCTGGCGCATAACGAACGTAATGAAAACCGTATTCGCGGCGCCTCGACGTTATCGCAACAAACGGCAAAAAACCTCTTTTTGTGGGATGGGCGTAGCTGGGTGCGCAAAGGGCTCGAGGCCGGGCTCACGCTGGGTATGGAAACGGTCTGGAGCAAGAAACGCATTCTGACCGTTTACCTGAACATTGCTGAGTTTGGCGATGGGGTTTTCGGCGTGGAGGCGGCGGCGCAGCGCTATTTCGATAAGCCAGCCAGTCGGTTGAGCCTGTCTGAAGCGGCCTTGCTGGCGGCGGTATTACCCAATCCTTTGCGTTTTAAGGCGAATGCGCCTTCTGGTTATGTACGTAGCCGCCAGGCGTGGATTATGCGCCAAATGCGCCAGTTAGGCGGTGAGTCGTTTATGCGGGAAAATAAGCTGTATTAGCTGAAGGTTGCGGTGAATTTTGTAGGCCTGATAAGCGTAGCGCCATCAGGCATTATAAGGCTCGGCTGTATCGCCGGATGGCGGCGTAAACGCCTTATCCGGCCTACGAGACTAATCTTCGTCAAACCCTGAATTAAACAGGGCGATCACCGCAGCCAGGGCTTCAACTTCCTGCGGACCCGTGGCTTCAACTTCTATCTGGCGTCCTTTGGCGGAATCCAGCATCAACAGAGCGATAACGCTGTTTGCTTCGGCTTCCGTCCCTTCATCATTACGCAGCAGAACTTCTGCTTCAAAACCCTGCATTAGCTCAAACAGTTTCATTGCCGGCCGGGCATGCATGCCCAGCTTATTCGTGATTTCAACAGTTTGCTTCACGGTCATGATTTGCGTTTTTCCAGCGTACGATGGCGTGACTGCACGTTTTTACCGCGTGAGCGGAAGTAGTCTGCCAGTTGCTCTGCAATATACACCGAACGGTGTTTCCCGCCGGTACAGCCGATGGCTACAGTGAGATAGCTGCGGTTGTTGGTCTCCAGCATGGGTAACCATAGCTCAAGATAGCTGCGCGTCTGGTAGATAAAATTGTGTACTTCTGTGTGTCTGTCGAGGAAGGCGGCGACGGGGCGGTCAAGACCGGTCATCGGGCGCAGCTTTGGATCCCAGTGCGGGTTAGGCAGGAAGCGGACATCAAAGACGTAATCCGCATCAATAGGGATTCCGTGTTTAAAGCCAAAGGACTCAAATACCATCGTTAATTCACGTTCACGTTTGCCCAGCAGTCGGGTACGTAACATTTCCGCCAGCTCGTGCACAGACATTTCAGAGGTGTCTACGATCAGGTCAGCGCGCGAACGCAACGGCTCCAGTAAATCGCTTTCTTTATCGATAGCGCTTTCCAGGGACAAATTCTTGCTGGACAGCGGGTGTAAACGGCGCGTATCGCTGTAGCGGCGAATCAGGGTGTTTCGATCGGCGTCAAGGAACAGCAGCTGTGGTGAGAAGCCTTCAGGCAGGTTACTCATGGCCTGCTCAAAAATCTCCGGGGACTCGGGCATGTTGCGCACATCAATGCTGACAGCCGCAGATATCTGGCGATCGGCGAGGGTTCGAGCCAGATCGGGCAACAACACGACGGGAAGGTTATCCACGCAGTAAAAACCCATATCTTCCAGCGCGCGCAGGGCGACAGACTTACCTGACCCTGAACGACCGCTGACGATCATCAGTACCATGTACTGTTTCTCCTCACAACGACAGAAAAAGATGCCATTGGGTTGTTATGCTTCATCCTGTCCACCTTCGGTGTCAGTGATGATTTGATACAACTCCTGGTCACTCTGCGCGGCGCGCAGGCGGCGGCAGATGGTTTTATCTGCCAGACGTTTGGCAACCAGTGACAACGTATGCAAATGCGTCTTGGTTTGGTCCGCCGGGACCAGCAGGGCGAAAAGCAGATCGACGGGTTGATTATCAATGGCGTCGAAAGCAATCGGCGTTTCAAGTTGCACAAACACGCCCACTGCGCGCATCGTGTCTTCTTCCAGCTTTCCATGCGGAATGGCAATACCATTGCCAATACCGGTACTGCCCATTTTTTCGCGCGTCAGAATGGCTTCAAATACCACCTGAGGAGGCAAGCTGAGTTGTTTTGCCGCCAGTTCACTGATGATTTCCAGTGCGCGTTTCTTGCTTTGGCAGTGAACGGCCGCGCGCGTACATTCCTGGTTAAGAACATTGCTCAGTTGTAGAGTCGTATCGTTATTTGTCATAATTTCACCTAAGCGCTAACTGTACAAATGGCCCGTTGTGCTGCACAACAGGCCGTCCTGCACCCGCTAACTGCCCGGACAAGTTAGTGCTGTTTCAGTTTATCTTTATGTTTTGTTAACTGCCGAGCCAGTTTATCAATTAAACCGTCAATGGCGGCGTACATATCCTGACCTTCCGCGCTGGCATGAATTTCGCCACCGTTCACATGCAGTGTTGCATCCGAGATGTGTGTGACCTTCTCCACTTTCAACACAATATAGACCTGATTAATCCGGTCGAAATATTGCTCAAGCTTGGCGAACTTTGTGGTGACAAAGTCGCGCAGGGCCTCAGTGATTTCGACGTTATTTCCAGTGATGTTGAGCTGCATAGTGTCTTCCTTATCGGTTGGGTCAAACCAGCTGTTTGCGCTGGTTAGACGGCGGAATGGATAAAGACTCTCGGTACTTCGCAACGGTGCGGCGCGCCACCATGATACCCTGTTCTGACAGCATAGAGGTTAACTTGCTGTCGCTCAGCGGTTTCGCAGGGTTCTCGGCCGCAATTAATTTCTTCACCAGTGCGCGGATAGCTGTAGAAGAGGCTTCGCCTCCGCCTTCAGTGTTGACGTGACTGGAGAAGAAATACTTCAATTCAAAAATGCCGCGCGGACTGTGCAGATACTTTTGCGTGGTCACTCGGGAAATGGTTGATTCATGCATCTCGACGGCCTGGGCGATATCCGCCAGCACCATCGGTTTCATATATTCTTCACCTTGCTCAAAGAAGGCTTGTTGTTGCTCAACGATACAGCGGCTAACGCGCAATAGCGTGTCATTGCGGCTTTCCAGACTTTTAATCAGCCATTTCGCATCCTGAAGGTTGCTACGAATGAACTGGCTGTCAGCATCATTGCGCGCGTTATTGCACAGCGCTGCGTAGTGCTGGTTGATCTGTAAACGCGGAATGCTGTCACTGTTGAGTTCGACTACCCAGCGATCGTTATGCTTACGCACCAGCACATCCGGGATCACGTACTCTGGTTCACCGGTCTGGATAGACTGCCCGGGTCTTGGATCCAGAGACTGGATAAGATTGACGGCTTCTTTCAGCACCTCTTCTTTCAGTCGGGTTACGCGCATCAGGGTGCGGAAGTCGTGGTTGGCGAGCAGATCAAGGTGATCGCTGATGATAAGACGTGCTTCTTTCAGCCATGGCGTGGCTTTGTCAAACTGCGAAAGCTGGATCAGTAAGCAGTCACGGAGATCTTTGGCCGCCACGCCCACGGGATCAAAACGCTGAACGCGTTTAAGCACGGCTTCGATTTCATCGATACCGATGTCGTCATCGCCCATGCTGTCGAGAATGTCGTCCAGTGTGACGGTGAGATAGCCCGTTTCGTCGACTGCATCCACAATTGACGTGGCAATAGCACGATCGGTATCTGAGAATGGCGTCAGCTCCACCTGCCACATCAGGTAATCTTGCAGCGATTGCGTGGTCTCACCCTGATACACAGGCAGCTCGTCGTCGATGTAATCTCCGCTGGTGCCCGAAGGCGTCCCTGCGGTGTAAATCTCATCCCAACTGGCATCCAGCGGTAGCTCTTCCGGCATCTCTTTTTGTTCGAGAGCATCGGCGGTGTCGAGGGTTTCGCTGTCCTGTTTTTCCTGGGTATCAATTTCGTCGTGAAGATCGGTTTGCTCAAGCAGTGGATTACTTTCCAGCGCTTGCTGAAGTTCTTGCTGAAGTTCCAGCGTGGACAACTGCAACAGACGGATAGCCTGTTGTAGTTGAGGCGTCATCGCCAGTTGTTGGCTAAGCCTGAGTTGCAAACCTTGCTTCATGTTCAGAGTTGTTGTCTCCTGCGGTGACGTGAAGTCTACTACCCTATCAGAGTCTGAAGTCTTCCCCAAGGTATACGCGTTTAACGTGCTCGTCCTGTAGGATTTCTGTCGGCGTACCGTGTGCAATCAGGTGTCCCTGGCTCACAATGTAGGCGCGCTCACAAACAGCCAGCGTTTCGCGCACGTTATGGTCGGTAATCAGCACGCCAAGCCCGCTGTCGCGCAGGTGTTCAATAATACGTTTGATATCAATGACGGAAATTGGGTCAACACCGGCAAACGGTTCATCCAACAGGATAAATTTTGGATTAGCGGCCAGCGCACGGGCGATCTCCACGCGGCGGCGTTCCCCACCGGAGAGCGACTGTCCCATGCTGTCACGCAGATGTTCGATATGAAATTCTTCCATCAGCTCATTGGCGCGATCTTCACGCTGCTCGCTGGAAAGATCGTCACGAATCTGCAGCACTGCCATCAGGTTATCAAACACGCTCAGGCGACGAAAAATAGAGGCTTCCTGCGGTAAGTAGCCGATACCGCGGCGGGCACGCGCATGCAGAGGCAGCAGGCTGATATCTTCGTCATCAATGATAATGTTGCCAGCATCGCGCGGCACAATGCCGACGACCATGTAAAAGGTTGTTGTTTTGCCCGCACCGTTAGGACCGAGCAGACCGACGATCTCCCCGGAGTTGACGGTCAGGCTGACATCTTCCACCACACGACGGCCTTTGTAGGCTTTTGCAAGATTCTTTGCAGTTAATGTTGCCATAACGAATCAGTTACCTTTTTTCTCTGCCGGAGCCTTGGTCTTGTTTTTGTCCTGCAATTGCGACGGAACCAGAACGGTGGTGACGCGTTTGCCTTTCTCACTGAAGGCCTGCATTTTCTGTTCTTTTACCAGATAGGTGATCTTATCGCCCGTGATGTTGCTATCGAGTTGTTCCAGATAAGCCTTACCGGTAAGGACGACGAAATCTTTTGCCAGCTCATAGTGCATCTGTGAGGCGTGGCCTTTAACCGGTTTACCATTGTCCTGCATCTGGTAAAAGGTCGCCGGATTGCCATAACCGTCAATCACTTCTTTACCGTCTTCACCGCCCGGACGCGTGACGACGACCTTATCGGCATTAATTTTGATCGTGCCCTGAGTCACGATGACATTGCCGGTAAACGTCACCACGTTGCCCTGCATATCCAGAGACTGCTGGTCCGATTCAATGTGGATCGGCTGCTCGGTATCGCCAGTGACGGCGAATGCCGGAATGCTGGCGGCCAGAAGTGAGCTGGCAAGCACAAGATTAAGGCTGAGTTTGTTTGTTTTGGATTTCATATGAGGTTCTAACCTTTTCAATCAGCTCGGCGTTCTTGCTGCGTAAGTTGCCGCGCATCTTCAGTCCGCTGGAGTTAAATGTTGTTCCATACAACGTGACCAGATCATCGGAAGTGACATCTTGCGTCACAAGGTTGATCTGCGCGTTATCGGTAGTAATTCTGCGTAGTTGAGAGTCAGGCACCAGCGCGTTAACCTCAACATGGCCATACAGGTACAGCATCCGATCGTTGGTCAACCTGGCCTTATCAGCCTTGATTGACCAGGTCGGTACTTTGTCCTTATCAAACGTGGTTAACACCGGTTGGGTGAACCACGAAACTGCTTGATCTGAATAATATTCAACGTGTTGCGCGATCAAATGATAGCTCAGCGCACCCTCAGGGCTGTACACGACGGTGTCGGTATGCTCGCTCTTATAGGTTGGCTCGTTGTTATTAACGACAACCTGAGCGGTGTCGTCTTTGTCTGCCAGGTTAATACCAATCATCACAAGGACAGCCAGCGACAGTAGAATGATAACCCAACGTCTGGTTTTGCTCATATCGATTGCCCTTTGGCCTCATCCAGTTTGCCCTGCGCCAGCAGTAATAAGTCGCAGACTTCGCGCACTGCGCCGCGTCCCCCGTCGATACGGGTGACGTAATCGGCCCGCGGGATCAGCAACGGATGAGCATCCGCTACCGCTACGCTTAATCCCACTTTTGCCATCACCGGCCAGTCGATCAGATCATCGCCAACATACGCCACATTCTCAGGCGCGATCGCCAGTTTGCTTAGCAGATCGCCAAAAGCAACCAGTTTGTCCGACTGCCCCTGATACAGATGTGTGATCCCTAATGTGGCACAACGATCTTCTACAAGTTTAGCCTTTCGTCCGGTAATAATGGCAACCTCAATACCGGAAGTGAGCGCGCAACGAATTCCGTAGCCATCGCGGACGTTAAACGCCTTCAGCTCTTCACCGTTGTTGCCCATATAAATCAGACCATCAGACAGTACGCCATCCACATCAAGGATCAGCAGACGGATGTTTTCTGCCCTGGTGATGACGTCAGTACTGACGGGGCCATAACAGGTCGCAAGCGACGCACCTGCTTTACTCATTTTCTTTATCCTTGAGTTTCTTACACTACACCTGCACGCAGCAGATCATGCATATGTAACACACCCAGTAATTGGTCGCCATCAGCAACCATTACCGAGGTGATATGGCGGGACTGCATTAAGTTCAGGGCATCAACAGCAAGAATCCCTGGACGCACGCGAATGCCCCCAGGAGTCATTACATCGGCAATGCCTAACTGGCGTACATCAACGCCCATATCGAAGACACGACGTAAATCGCCATCCGTAAAGATGCCGTCAATCTTCATCGCGTCATCGCAAATGACGGTCATGCCGAGGTTTTTCCGCGTGATCTCCAGTAAGGCGTCACGCAGGCTGGCGCTTTTAGTCACATGCGGGATTTCGTCTCCCGTATGCATAATATCGTTAACGCGCAACAAAAGCTTACGCCCCAGTGCGCCACCTGGATGAGATAACGCAAAATCTTCTGCGGTGAAGCCGCGTGCTTTTAGTAACGCAACGGCAAGCGCATCGCCCATCACCAGCGTTGCGGTCGTGCTGCTGGTCGGTGCCAGACCTAATGGGCAAGCTTCTTTGGGCACTTTAACACACAGATGGACATCTGCTGCACGCGCCATACTGCTTTCCGGACGACCCGTCATGCAAATAAGGGGGACATGCAGGCGCTTTAACACCGGAATTAACGCTGCAATCTCATTAGATTCACCGGAGTTAGAAATGGCAATCACGATGTCCTGCGGTGACACCATACCCAGATCGCCATGTGCGGCTTCGCCAGGATGCACAAAAAATGAGGGCGTGCCTGTACTGGCAAACGTGGCGGCCATTTTGCGCCCGATATGCCCTGATTTTCCCATTCCCATCACTACGACTTTGCCCGGGCAACTGAAAATCTTTTCACAGGCGAGGGTAAAGTTCTGGTTGATGTACTGATCAAGCTCCGCCAGGCCTTCACGTTCAATTGTCAGGACTTCCTTGCCTGCTTGCTGAAAGTCAAAACCCGGTTGCAACTCTAAGTGCGACATAATGCGTTTCCAGTTATCCAACGAGAAGTGGCGATAACCAATACAGCATCGCCAGCCATATGATAAAACCGCCGGTCAACAGCGCCCCCGCGCCACGACCAATCTGGCGCGGACGTCGCCAGCAGAGTAATGCAAAAATAACGCTCACCAGCAGCATGACGCTATAGTCACGGATGAAGGCCATTGGGTTGACCTCGCCTGGCGTAATCAGTGCAGGTAACCCAAGAACGATAACAATATTAAAAATGTTCGCGCCGATGATGTTACCGACGGCAATATCGTTTTCACCTTTACGCAAACCTGCAATGGCGGTTGCCAGTTCTGGCAGACTGGTACCAATGGCGACGACCGTCAAACCGATAGTAAGCTCGCTCATGGCAAAGTAGTTTGCCAGTACAGTGGCGTTATCAACCACCATACGCGTTGCCATTGGCATAATGATCAGCGCTATTCCCAGCCATAAAAATGCGACAGGCAATCCGCCTTCGCGAGGCAGTTCCGCAACTTGCTCCCGGGTCAGGCTGTCATTGCCCTGACGTTCTGCCAGACGAGCGATTTTAACAATGAATAGCAGCCATAGCACGGCCAGAAGCAGAAGAAAGAGGCCATCACTGCGGCTTAACTGGCCGTCATACAGTACGGACGCGGCCAAAATGCTTACCAGCAACATTAACGGTAATTCACGACGCAGAACATCGGAATGCACGGTAAAAGGATGAATGAGTGCTGACAGGCCTAAAATAAGAAGAATATTGGTGATGTTGGAGCCGATGGCGGTACCGACGGCTAAATCGAGCTGCCCATTCATTGATGCCGCAACAGAGACAATAATTTCAGGTAGGGATGTGCCGATGCTGACGACCGTCATCCCGATGATAATGGGGGGTATACCGAAGGTGCGGCATAAAATGGATGCAGCAAATACCAGACGGTCGGCACCGTAAACCACCAGAAGTAAACCAATTATTAACAGCGCCGTCGCTAAAAGCATCTAAAGTCCTTTCTTCAGGTATACTCGCCGGTCCACTTGAAGGATCTTCTGGAAGCCGTAACGAATTCTTAATTTTGACTTTATGCGGCTAAAAAGTAAAACAAATGCCAGCTTTCGCTAACCAGGACAGGCAATAATCTGTAAATATGTCGAGTTCAGGGCTAAATTGAGCGCCAACTCTTCGATCAACGAGGCAACAGTAAAGGATGAATCAATGGGTCAGTCTGTGGCGAATCTAGTCGATATGCGCGATGTCAGCTTTTCCCGAGGTGACCGCTGCATCTTTGATAATATTTCCCTGACGGTGCCGCGCGGTAAGGTGACGGCGATCATGGGGCCATCAGGCATCGGCAAAACGACGCTGCTGCGTCTGATTGGCGGACAAATCTCCCCGGATAAGGGCGAGATCCTGTTTGACGGCGAAAACGTCCCAGCCATGTCCCGTTCGCGTTTATTTACCGTGCGTAAGCGTATGAGCATGCTGTTTCAGTCTGGTGCGCTGTTTACCGACATGAACGTGTTTGACAACGTCGCATACCCGTTGCGCGAACATACAACGCTGCCTGCACCGCTGCTGAAAAGCACGGTAATGATGAAGCTCGAGGCTGTCGGCCTGCGGGGTGCGGCAAAATTAATGCCTTCTGAATTATCTGGCGGGATGGCGCGCCGCGCTGCGTTAGCGCGTGCTATCGCGCTGGAGCCCGACCTCATTATGTTTGATGAGCCGTTCGTCGGTCAGGATCCCATCACCATGGGCGTACTGGTGAAGCTGATTTCAGAACTGAACAGCGCGCTGGGCGTCACCTGCGTGGTGGTTTCCCATGATGTGCCAGAGGTGCTGAGTATTGCGGATTACGCCTATATAATGGCGGACAAAAAAATAGTGGCCTACGGTAGTGCTCAGGCGCTGCAAGAAAATGCCGATCCGCGAGTGCGTCAGTTCCTCGACGGCATTGCCGATGGACCGGTTCCGTTTCGTTACCCGGCGGGTGACTACCATATCGATTTACTCTAAACAGGGAGTTAAGCCACCCATGTTGTTAAATGCGCTGGCATCACTCGGACATCGGGGAATAAAAACCCTCAGGACGTTCGGGCGAGCTGGATTAATGTTGTTCAATGCGGTTGTCGGCAAACCGGAGTTTCGCAAACATGCGCCGCTGCTGATACGCCAGCTCTATAATGTCGGTGTCTTATCGATGCTGATCATTATTGTGTCAGGCGTGTTCATCGGTATGGTGTTGGGGTTGCAGGGATACCTGGTGCTGACGACCTACAGCGCGGAAACCAGCCTCGGTATGCTGGTGGCGCTGTCATTGTTACGTGAGCTGGGGCCGGTTGTAGCGGCGCTGTTGTTTGCCGGGCGGGCCGGTTCGGCCTTAACCGCAGAGATTGGTCTGATGAGAGCGACCGAGCAGCTTTCCAGCCTGGAAATGATGGCCGTCGATCCACTGCGCCGGGTGATCTCTCCGCGTTTTTGGGCTGGTGTCATTTCATTGCCGCTGCTGACGATTATATTTGTCGCCGTGGGGATCTGGGGTGGTTCGCTGGTTGGCGTAAGCTGGAAAGGTATTGATGCCGGCTTTTTCTGGTCGGCTATGCAAAATGCCGTCGACTGGCGTCTGGACCTGGTCAACTGTCTGATTAAGAGCGTGGTGTTCGCCATTACGGTCACCTGGATTGCATTGTTCAATGGTTATGATGCGATTCCGACCTCTGCCGGGATTAGCCGGGCAACGACACGTACCGTTGTGCACGCCTCTCTTGCCGTTCTGGGGCTGGATTTTGTGCTGACCGCACTGATGTTTGGGAATTGAGTTCATGCAAACGAAAAAAAATGAAATTTGGGTCGGGTTATTCCTGCTGGTTGCGCTGTTGGCTGCGCTGTTTGTCTGCCTGAAGGCGGCGAACGTTACCTCAATGCGTACTGAACCGACTTATACGATTTATGCGACTTTTGATAACATCGGCGGCCTGAGAGAGCGCTCCCCGGTGCGGATTGGCGGGGTCGTGGTTGGACGCGTAGCGGACATCTCGTTAGATCCGAAAACGTACCTGCCGCGCGTGACGCTGGAAATCGAATCACGTTTTAACCATATTCCTGACACCAGTTCTCTAAGCATCCGTACTTCCGGTCTGCTGGGCGAGCAATATCTGGCACTGAACGTGGGCTTTGAAGATCCTGAGCTGGGAACGTCTATCCTCAAAGATGGCGGTACGATTCAGGACACGAAATCCGCGATGGTTCTGGAGGATATGATTGGTCAGTTCCTTTACAACAGCAACAGTAAAGGTGATGACAATAAGAATTCTGGCGATGCGCCAGCCGCAACTGAAGGCAATAATGAAGCCACTACGCCTGCGGGCGCAACGAAATAATCTCAGGAGAATCGACGTATGTTTAAACGATTGATGATGGTGGCTATGCTGGTCATTGCCCCACTTAGCGTGGCAACCGCAGCGGACCAGACGAATCCGTACAAACTGATGAATGAGGCCGCGCAGAAGACGTTTGACCGTCTGAAGAACGAGCAACCTAAAATTCGTTCCAACCCGGATTATCTGCGTCAGGTTGTCGATCAGGAACTGCTGCCGTATGTGCAGGTTAAATATGCGGGCGCGCTGGTACTGGGCCGTTACTACAAAGATGCCACTCCCGCTCAGCGTGACGCCTATTTCGCCGCATTCCGTGAATACCTGAAGCAGGCTTACGGTCAGGCGCTGGCGATGTACCACGGCCAGACTTATCAGATTGCCCCAGAGCAGCCGCTGGGTGATGCGACCATCGTGCCTATTCGCGTGACGATTATCGATCCAAACGGTCGTCCGCCGGTGCGTCTGGATTTCCAGTGGCGTAAAAATTCTCAGACCGGTAACTGGCAGGCGTATGACATGATTGCCGAAGGCGTAAGTATGATCACCACCAAACAAAATGAGTGGAGCGACCTGCTGCGTACGAAAGGTATTGATGGCCTCACGGCTCAGCTGAAATCAATTTCTCAGCAGAAAATTACTCTGGAAGAGAAAAAATAATGACGCAGTCACTCACCTGGACGCGTGAAGGCGACAAGCTGGTGCTGGTGGGCGAGCTGGATCAGGACGTGTTAAACCCATTATGGGATGCACGCGTTGAGGCGATGAAGGGCGTATCCTGCATCGACCTGAACCAGGTTTCCCGGGTCGATACTGGTGGCCTGGCATTACTACTGCACCTGATTAATCAGGGCAAGCAGCAGGGGAACAGCGTTTCGCTTGCTGGCGTTAACGATAAAGTATACACGCTGGCGCAGCTTTACAATTTACCTGACGACGTCCTTCCGCGTTAATTTTTTCAGGCCGGATAAGGCCTTGTGCCGCCATCCGGCAAAACCCCTGAAGGGGATCTGCCGCCAAAGCCTTGTCTGATTTATCAGCGAGGCTTTTTGCTTATTTATGACAGCGCCACTTTGCTCTAAGATGTTGGGCTGTTTTTACTATCTGACGAATGAAGAGCCCATGGAAAATAATGAAATTCAGAGCGTGCTGATGAACGCACTCTCCCTCCAGGAAGTCCACGTTTCTGGTGACGGCAGTCACTTTCAGGTTATTGCCGTGGGTGAGATGTTTGACGGCATGAGCCGGGTCAAGAAGCAGCAATCGGTCTATGGCCCGTTGATGGAGTATATTGCGGACAACCGCATTCATGCTGTGTCGATTAAAGCGTTTACCCCAGCGGAATGGGCGCGCGATCGCAAACTTAACGGTTTTTGAGCTACGGGTGATGTACCGGTAGCGAAGATGAATTCTTAACAGAGAACAGAATAATGGATAAATTTCGTGTTCAGGGGCCAACCAAGCTCCAGGGCGAAGTCACAATTTCAGGCGCTAAAAATGCCGCACTGCCGATCCTGTTTGCGGCGCTGCTGGCTGAAGAACCTGTAGAGATCCAAAACGTCCCGAAACTTAAGGACGTAGATACCTCCATGAAGCTGTTGAGCCAGCTGGGGGCGAAAGTAGAGCGTAATGGTTCCGTGCACATCGATGCGCGTGACGTTAACGTCTTCTGCGCACCGTACGATCTGGTGAAAACCATGCGTGCGTCTATCTGGGCATTGGGGCCACTGGTCGCTCGTTTTGGTCAGGGTCAGGTTTCTCTGCCGGGCGGCTGCACCATCGGCGCGCGTCCGGTTGACCTGCATATTACTGGTCTGGAGCAGTTAGGTGCCACCATCAAGCTGGAAGAAGGCTATGTGAAGGCGTCCGTTGAGGGGCGTCTGAAAGGCGCACACATTGTGATGGACAAAGTGAGTGTCGGTGCGACGGTTACTATCATGTGTGCGGCAACGCTTGCCGAAGGCACGACCATCATCGAAAACGCCGCCCGTGAACCGGAAATTGTGGATACCGCGAATTTCCTGATTGCGCTGGGCGCGAAAATCACAGGGCAGGGTACCGATCGTATCACCATTGAAGGCGTTGAACGTCTCGGCGGTGGTGTCTACCGCGTTCTGCCAGACCGTATTGAAACCGGGACGTTCCTGGTGGCGGCGGCGATTTCTCGCGGCAAAATTATCTGCCGTAATGCACAACCAGATACACTGGATGCTGTTCTGGCGAAGCTGCGTGATGCGGGGGCGGATATCGAAGTCGGTGAAGACTGGATTAGCCTCGACATGCACGGCAAACGTCCGAAAGCGGTTAATGTGCGCACTGCGCCACATCCGGCGTTCCCAACCGATATGCAGGCCCAGTTCACGCTGCTGAACCTGGTGGCAGAAGGAACGGGCTTTATCACGGAAACCGTGTTTGAGAACCGCTTTATGCACGTGCCTGAGCTGAGCCGTATGGGCGCTCATGCGGAAATCGAAAGCAATACCGTGATTTGCCACGGCGTGGAGACGCTCTCCGGTGCACAGGTAATGGCGACCGATCTGCGCGCGTCAGCAAGTTTGGTGTTAGCGGGATGTATCGCTGAAGGCACAACGGTTGTTGACCGTATTTATCACATCGATCGCGGCTATGAGCGCATCGAGGATAAATTGCGTGCGCTGGGCGCAAACATTGAGCGCATTAAAGGCGAGTAATCGCCAACGCGTGTTGTAACCCCCAGGATCGTTGATCCGGGGGTTGCTGTTTTACCGCGACTCAGGACTCTTTTTTTCTTTCCGTACTCTCATCATCCGCGTTCTGTCGATGAATTCATGTGTTCTGGCGTCATGGTAGCGTGACGGCCAAATTACCCACGGGTCTGTGCCCAGCGCTCTCGCGATGATCAATTCACCTTTCGGCCATGGTCGGGTTAACGTATTTGCCAGCGTTGATGAACTCAAGCCATTCTTACGTGACTCAGCGGCCATTGACGTGCCTTTCTTACGTAGCCCCGCGATGATGTCAGCCGGATGCCAGTCAATGAATTTGCTTTCCATAGTTCCACATCTCCTTTGGTTAACCAGTTACGGTTTCACAATCAGCCTGTGGAGTTACTATACGCCTCGAGAACGAATGTTCTAAAATGTTCTCGTAAAGTGCTTATATATTCAGAATATGCCAAGGTTATACAAGTGATTTGATTATTTTTATGACTTTTTGGATCTTATAAGAACATCCCGTGTGCTGCACGGGATGCTGGGAAGCGAGACGAGGGAAATTAACGATCGCGCTGTACGGCGATATGCGCCAGGCCAATCAGGGCTTCTTTCCACGGAGTATCTGGAAGTACCTGAAGCGCCGCGATGGCTTTATCGGCTTCTTCTTCTGCACGTTGACGGGTCCATTCCAGTGACCCGCAAGCGTTCATCGCTTCCAGAACCGGCTCCAGAAGGTGGCGACCATTACCTTGCTCAATCGCCTGGCGAATCATTTGCGCCTGCTCAGGAGTGCCGTGGCGCATCGCGTGCAGCAGCGGTAGCGTAGGTTTACCTTCGTTGAGGTCATCACCCACGTTTTTACCCAACTGCTGGCCATCTGCGCTGTAATCCAGTAAATCGTCGATAAGCTGGAAAGCGGTACCGAGGTAACGGCCATAATCCTGCAGGCCTTTCTCTTGCTCATCGCTACAACCTGCGAGGATACCTGAACATTGGGCCGCGGCTTCAAACAGACGAGCCGTCTTGCTGTAGATAACACGCATATAGTTTTCTTCGGTGATATCCGGGTCGTTGACGTTCATTAACTGCAGGACTTCGCCTTCAGCAATAACGTTGACCGCTTTAGACATCACTTCCAGCACTTTCAGGGAGCCGAGGCTGGTCATCATCTGAAAGGCGCGGGTATAGATAAAATCGCCGACCAGAACGCTGGCAGCATTGCCAAACGCTGCGTTTGCCGTGGCTTTCCCACGGCGCATATCGGATTCATCCACTACATCGTCATGAAGCAGGGTCGCGGTGTGGATAAACTCGATTAAGGCCGCGATCGTGACGTGGGCATTTTCCTGATAACCAACAGCGCGCGCCGCGAGTACAGCGATCATTGGGCGAATGCGTTTTCCGCCTCCGCTCACGATGTAGTACCCCAATTGATTGATCAACTGGACGTCGGAATTGAGCTGTTCAAGGATTGTCGCATTGACCCCCGCCATATCTTGCGCGGTTAACTCATTGATTTTTTCTAAATTCATCGCAAAAGCCGGGCTTCTCGCCCCGATTACCTCACTATTTAAGAAGGTAACGTCGGGTTTAGGGTTAGAAATATATGCTGATTGTACTGAAAAAACGCCGCAGATAAACGTTACGGTACACGTTGTGTTTTTTTTCTTCATGTATTGACGGTAGCACTTGTCAAAGGCTCGCGTTTTGCGTAATATTCGCGCCCTATTGTGAATATTTATAGCGCACTCTGAATCATCAAAAAGGTGTGCGCGGAAGCGGAGTTTTTTATGTACGCGGTTTTCCAAAGTGGTGGTAAACAACACCGAGTAAGCGAAGGTCAGACCGTTCGCCTGGAAAAGCTGGACATCGCAACTGGCGAATCTGTTGAGTTCGCAGAAGTTCTGATGATCGCAAACGGTGAAGAAGTCAAAATCGGCGTTCCTTTCGTTGATGGCGGCGTTATCAAAGCTGAAGTCGTTGCTCACGGTCGTGGCGAGAAAGTTAAAATTGTTAAGTTTCGTCGTCGTAAACACTACCGTAAGCAGCAGGGCCATCGTCAGTGGTTCACTGATGTGAAAATCACTGGCATCAGCGCTTAAGTTAAGGGGAGCAGATTAAATGGCACATAAAAAGGCTGGCGGCTCGACTCGTAACGGTCGCGATTCAGAAGCTAAACGTCTGGGCGTAAAACGTTTCGGCGGTGAAACAGTTCTGGCTGGTAGCATCATCGTTCGTCAACGTGGTACTAAATTCCACGCTGGCTCCAACGTTGGTTGCGGCAAAGACCACACTCTGTTTGCTAAAGCAGACGGTAAAGTGAAATTTGAAGTGAAAGGCCCGAAAAACCGTAAATTCATCAGCATTGTTGCTGAATAAGTTTTTCGCGTCCCGGTAACGGATAAAAGCCCCGCAACACGTTGCGGGGCTTTTTACATTCGACGACCGGTAAATACGCTCGTCGCGCCGTGATAACCCGGAAACGAGCCCTTGCAGGGAATACGGCATGAAGCAGCAGGCAGGTATTGGTATTCTTTTAGCGCTCACGACAGCTGTCTGTTGGGGGGCTTTACCAATAGCGATGAAGCAAGTGCTGGAGGTGATGGAACCTCCTACCGTCGTGTTCTACCGTTTTTTAATGGCAAGCATTGGCCTTGGCGCTATTCTTGCGGTTAAAAAAAAGCTCCCTCCATTGCGTATTTTTCGCAAAGCGCGTTGGCTGGTGCTGTTGGCTATTGCCACTGGTGGACTGTTCGGTAACTTCATTCTGTTTAGTTCGTCTTTACAATATTTGAGCCCAACGGCTTCGCAGGTTATCGGTCAACTGTCACCTGTTGGCATGATGATCGCCAGCGTCTTTATCCTGAAGGAGAAGATGCGCGGCACGCAGATTATTGGCGCTATTATGCTTCTGAGCGGGCTGGTGTTGTTTTTTAATACCAGTCTGATCGAAATTTTTACCCGGCTCACCGATTACACCTGGGGCGTTATCTTTGGTGTCGGTGCCGCGACGGTTTGGGTGAGCTATGGGGTCGCGCAAAAGGTGTTATTGCGTCGGCTGGCATCACCGCAGATCCTGTTTTTACTGTACACTTTGTGTACGATTGCGTTATTGCCGCTGGCTAAACCCGGTGTCATCACGCAGCTCAGCGACTGGCAGCTGGCATGCCTGGTATTCTGCGGCCTGAATACGCTGGTAGGATACGGCGCTCTCGCGGAAGCGATGGCGCGTTGGCAGGCGGCGCAGGTGAGCGCCATTATCACGCTCACGCCGCTGTTTACGTTGTTATTTTCAGATTTATTATCACTGGCCTGGCCCGATTTCTTCGCCAGACCGATGCTAAACCTATTAGGTTATCTCGGTGCGTTTATCGTGGTTGCGGGCGCGATGTATTCCGCTATTGGTCATCGAATTTGGGGCGGTTTACGTAAGCATGAAACGGTGGTTTCGCAACCCCGCTCAGGCGAATGATTTACGGAGAGTAAAATGAAGTTTGTTGATGAAGCATCGATTCTGGTCGTTGCAGGTGATGGCGGTAATGGTTGCGTCAGCTTCCGCCGCGAAAAATACATCCCAAAAGGCGGTCCGGACGGTGGTGACGGTGGTGATGGCGGTGACGTCTGGCTGGAAGCCGACGAAAACCTGAACACGCTGATCGATTACCGTTTTGAAAAATCATTCCGTGCGGAACGTGGTCAGAATGGCGCAAGCCGTGATTGCACCGGCAAGCGTGGTAAAGATGTCACGATTAAAGTGCCTGTCGGTACGCGTGTTATCGATCAGGGCACGGGCGAAACCATGGGCGACATGACTAAACATGGTCAGCGTCTGATGGTCGCTAAAGGCGGCTGGCACGGTCTGGGTAACACCCGTTTTAAATCGTCGGTCAACCGTACCCCGCGTCAGAAAACGATGGGTACACCTGGCGATAAGCGCGATCTGATGCTGGAGCTAATGCTGCTGGCAGACGTGGGTATGCTGGGTATGCCAAACGCCGGTAAATCGACGTTTATCCGTGCAGTATCTGCGGCGAAGCCGAAAGTCGCTGATTATCCGTTCACCACCCTGGTACCTAGCCTGGGCGTGGTGCGTATGGACAACGAGAAGAGCTTCGTGGTTGCCGATATCCCGGGTCTGATTGAAGGCGCGGCTGAAGGCGCTGGTCTGGGTATTCGTTTCCTGAAACATCTGGAACGTTGCCGCGTGTTGCTGCACCTCATTGATATCGATCCGATTGACGGTTCCGATCCGGTAGAAAACGCCCGTATCATTATTGGCGAACTGGAAAAATACAGTCAGGATCTGGCGTCTAAACCGCGTTGGTTAGTGTTCAACAAAATTGATTTGATGGACAAAGCTGAAGCGGAAGAAAAAGCGAAAGCCATCGCCGAAGCGCTGGGCTGGGAAGGTAAATATTACCTGATCTCTGCCGCCAGTCAGCTGGGTGTGAAGGATCTTTGCTGGGATGTGATGACCTTTATCATTGAGAACCCAATCGTTCAGGCTGAAGAAGCGAAACAGCCGGAGAAAGTTGAGTTCATGTGGGATGATTATCACCGTCAGCAGCTCGCTGAAGTCGAAGACGAAGCGGAAGATGACTGGGATGACGATTGGGACGAAGACGACGAAGAAGGCGTTGAGTTCATCTACAAGCGTTAATCGCATTAAAAACCCCGGCCATGCTGCCGGGGTTTTTGTTTCCAGTTGGTGTAGGCCGGATAAGCGTAAGCGTCATCCGGCATCTTCAACATCTAGTTATTCTGATAAATATCCTTGTACAACCGGCTTTCGAAGCGCACCAGCGGAATACGGCGATTACGCTGATCAGCCGGCTCTACCGCATAGCCAGACAGATACTGCACAAATGCCATACGCTGACCGCTTGCCGTGGTGATGAATCCCGCGAGGTTGTACACCCCTTGCAGTGAGCCTGTTTTCGCTGAAACCTTGCCATCAACACCAGCCTGATGCAGGCCTGCACGGTATTGCAGGGAGCCATCGTGGCCCGCCAGCGGCAGCATGGTGATAAAGTTCAGCTCATTGTCATGCTGCGCGATGTATTGCAGCACCTGCATCATGGTGGCGGGGGCAATCAGGTTATGGCGAGAGAGGCCAGAGCCATCGGCAATGATCGTGTTGCCGATATCGACGCCCGCCTGCTGACGCAGGATCTGACGTACGGCATCTGAACCTGCCCGCCAGGTGCCCGGTACGTTAAATCGCGCATGGCCAATCATGCGAAAAACGGTGTCGGCAATCATGTTGTCCGATTTTTTCAGCATAATCTTAAGCAGGTCATGCAGCGGCGCTGACTGCTTACTGGCGACCACGGTTCCCGGAGTGTTGACCTGCGTCTGACGCAGCAGCGTGCCGCTGTAAGTGATCCCCGCTTGTTTTAGCTCATCTTTAAGAATGGCTCCGGCATAGCTGGCGCCGTCCTGAATAGCAAACGCCAGTGGCAGAGGTTCGGCGCGCTGCGGCAGGCATCCGGTCAGCGTATAGCGGTTCAAATCGCCGGGCACCACGTCCAGTTCACAATATTGCGCTTCGGCAGAACCACGTGCGAGGGTGCGAACCTGGCTGAACATGGTCACCGGGTAGTAAGACGCCACGCGAATATACGCCAAATCGTTGGCTTTTTGTGCGCTGTAGAGCGATACAGAGAAGCAATTTCGGTCGACAATCGCCGCTGCTGGCGGAGCGCTAAAACATTGCGTCATGTCGTTCCAGGGCCAGCCGGGCGCTTTATCATGACTGGCAAAAATGGAGGTGTCGATCAGGACATTTCCGGCAATTTGCGTCACCCCTGATTTTTTCAGAGTTGCTACCATATTGCGAATATCCTGACGTTTTAACGTCGGATCGGCACCAAATCTCGCAACTAAGTCACCTTTCAATATCCCATTTTCTACGTTGCCTTTTGTCTCAAGCGTCGTGGTAAAACGGAAATCAGGTCCGAGTTGAATCAATGCCGCCAGCGCGGTGATCACTTTCTGGGTACTGGCCGGCAGCGCCATCTGCTGGCTATGGTAATCAATCGCGGGCGCAGGCGCGCCAACCTTCTGTACCATAAGGGCTAGGTTGGCCCCGGCAGGAAGCTGGCTGATGTACTCGTCGACATTCGCCGACTGAACGCTGAACGCTATACTGGCAGTTAATCCAATGGCAAATCTGGGAAATCGCATAATCTCGCGCTAACAACCTGGAAACAGGCCGTCATACTACGGCGCAACGCCCTAAAAAGTAAACGATGACCCATAGGGAACTCCAGGGTAAAATGAACATCAAATAGAGAATTGTAGCTGACCTGGGACCTCGTGCCCCGGGTCGGTATTTTTTTGCTTCTGACTCTGGCATGGCGTATGCCAGGGTGGGCTTAGCAGCCGGGGTGAGGACAACCGCCCCCTACAGGAATGTTCAAGAGGTATAACAAATGCAAGCTATCCCGATGACCTTACGTGGTGCTGAAAAACTGCGCGAAGAACTGGATTTTCTCAAATCTGTACGTCGCCCTGAAATTATTGCCGCGATCGCGGAAGCGCGTGAACACGGTGACCTGAAAGAGAACGCGGAGTATCACGCGGCGCGTGAACAGCAGGGTTTCTGCGAAGGGCGCATTAAAGATATCGAAGCCAAACTGTCCAACGCGCAGGTTATCGACGTCACTAAAATGCCGAACAATGGCCGCGTCGTTTTCGGCGCGACGGTTACCGTGCTGAATCTCGATAACGACGAAGAGCAGACCTGGCGTATTGTCGGCGATGATGAAGCCGATTTTAAACAGAATTTGATTTCGGTGAACTCGCCTATCGCTCGTGGCCTGATTGGCAAAGAGCAGGACGACGTGGTGGTTATCAAAACGCCGGGCGGTGAAGTTGAATATGAAGTGACGAAGGTAGAATACCTGTAATTCGCATCTTGGTTAAGATGTTGATACATTGTAAAGAAAGGAAAAAGGCCGCATAGCGGCCTTTTATCAACGAAGAGAGCGTGGCATTTTGCTCTCCTGCTAGCGGAAATTCCCGCGTTTTACACAAACTTCGTGTGCAACTTTGGGATATTCTTAGCGTGGCAGCGAGATTTTACGTTCTTTAGTCGGGCGATACAGTACCAGCGTTTTGCCGATGACCTGTACATTGCAGGCGCCGGTTTCGCGTACGATAGCTTCCACGATCAAGGTTTTAGTATCGCGATCTTCCGAGGCGATTTTCACCTTGATAAGCTCATGGTGCTCTAACGCTTGTTCAATCTCGGCCAGTACCCCTTCGGTCAAACCATTATTGCCAAGCATAACTACAGGCTTGAGCGGATGTGCCAGACCTTTCAGGTGCTGTTTTTGTTTAGTACTCAGATTCATCGTATATTTTTGCTTACGTTGGGATTGAAAACGGGTCATTCTACCGCCATCTCCCATATATCGCCAAATAGCTGTGTAGATATTTACACCATTGGTTACGATGAACTGCCCGATGGGAAAGTGAAATGACAGGTAAAAAGCGTTCTGCCAGCTCGAGTCGCTGGCTTCAGGAACACTTTAGCGATAAATATGTTCAACAGGCACAGAAAAAGGGGTTACGTTCCCGTGCCTGGTTTAAACTTGATGAAATACAGCAAAGTGACAAAATTTTTAAACCGGGGATGACGATTGTTGACCTCGGCGCTGCACCCGGTGGCTGGTCGCAATATGCGGTTACGCAGATCGGAAACAGCGGCCGCATTATCGCTTGCGATCTTTTACCTATGGATCCAATCGTTGGTGTGGACTTCCTTCAGGGCGACTTTCGTGATGAATTAGTCCTGAAAGCGTTACTTGAGCGTGTAGGTGACAGTAAAGTACAAGTTGTCATGTCTGATATGGCGCCAAATATGTGTGGAACACCGGCGGTGGATATTCCCCGGGCCATGTATCTGGTTGAACTGGCACTTGGAATGGCTCGTGATGTATTAGCGCCAGGTGGTAGTTTTGTAGTGAAGGTGTTCCAGGGCGAAGGCTTCGATGAGTATCTAAGAGAGATTCGCTCCCTGTTTACGAAGGTCAAAGTTCGTAAGCCGGACTCTTCTCGCGCCCGTTCGCGTGAAGTGTACATTGTAGCGACCGGGCGTAAACCATAACCGGTAGATTTCAAACGAAAGTTTGAAAGAAACTGGATATAGAGTATCCTGACGCTGTTTTTAACACAGTTGTAATATGAGGTTAATCCCTTGAGTGACATGGCGAAAAACCTAATACTCTGGCTGGTCATTGCCGTTGTGCTGATGTCAGTATTCCAGAGCTTTGGGCCCAGCGAGTCTAATGGCCGTAAGGTTGATTACTCTACCTTCCTGCAAGAGGTCAATCAGGACCAGGTTCGTGAAGCGCGTATCAACGGACGTGAGATTAACGTTACCAAGAAAGATAGTAACCGTTACACGACCTACATTCCGGTTAACGATCCGAAGCTGCTTGATAACCTGCTGACCAAAAACGTCAAGGTTGTTGGCGAGCCGCCTGAAGAGCCGAGCCTGCTGGCTTCTATCTTCATTTCCTGGTTCCCAATGCTGCTGCTGATTGGTGTCTGGATCTTCTTTATGCGTCAAATGCAGGGCGGTGGTGGCAAAGGTGCCATGTCGTTCGGTAAGAGCAAAGCGCGCATGTTGACCGAAGATCAGATCAAAACCACTTTTGCTGACGTCGCTGGTTGTGACGAAGCAAAAGAAGAGGTCGCTGAACTGGTTGAATACCTGCGTGAACCGAGCCGTTTCCAGAAACTGGGCGGTAAGATCCCGAAAGGCGTCCTGATGGTTGGTCCTCCGGGTACAGGTAAAACCCTGCTGGCAAAAGCCATCGCGGGTGAAGCGAAGGTTCCATTCTTCACAATTTCCGGTTCTGATTTCGTGGAAATGTTCGTCGGTGTGGGTGCATCTCGTGTGCGTGACATGTTCGAACAAGCCAAGAAAGCGGCACCGTGCATCATTTTCATCGATGAAATCGACGCCGTAGGTCGCCAGCGTGGCGCGGGTCTGGGTGGCGGTCACGATGAACGTGAACAGACGCTGAACCAGATGCTGGTTGAGATGGACGGCTTCGAAGGTAACGAAGGTATTATCGTTATCGCGGCAACTAACCGTCCGGACGTTCTTGACCCTGCGCTGCTGCGCCCAGGCCGTTTTGACCGTCAGGTTGTGGTGGGGCTGCCAGACGTTCGCGGTCGTGAACAGATTCTGAAAGTGCATATGCGTCGCGTACCGCTGTCTCCGGATATCGATGCGGCAATCATTGCTCGTGGTACGCCTGGTTTCTCCGGTGCGGACCTGGCGAACCTGGTGAACGAAGCGGCACTGTTTGCAGCGCGTGGCAACAAGCGTGTTGTATCGATGGTTGAGTTCGAGAAAGCGAAAGACAAAATCATGATGGGTGCGGAACGTCGCTCCATGGTGATGACGGAAGCGCAGAAAGAATCTACCGCGTATCACGAAGCAGGCCACGCGATTATCGGTCGCCTGGTACCGGAGCACGATCCGGTGCACAAAGTGACGATTATTCCGCGCGGCCGTGCGCTGGGTGTCACCTTCTTCCTGCCTGAAGGCGACGCAATTAGCGCCAGCCGTCAGAAACTGGAAAGCCAGATCTCCACGCTGTACGGCGGTCGTCTGGCGGAAGAGATCATCTACGGTGCTGAACATGTTTCTACCGGTGCGTCCAACGACATTAAAGTCGCGACAAACCTGGCGCGTAACATGGTCACTCAGTGGGGCTTCTCTGACAAACTGGGGCCGTTGCTGTATGCGGAAGAAGAAGGCGAAGTGTTCCTGGGACGTTCTGTGGCGAAAGCTAAACATATGTCCGATGAAACCGCGCGCATTATCGATCAGGAAGTTAAACTGCTGATTGAACGTAACTATGACCGTGCGCGTCGTCTGTTGAATGAAAACATGGATATTCTGCACTCGATGAAAGATGCGCTCATGAAATATGAGACCATCGATGCACCGCAGATTGACGATTTAATGGCTCGTCGCGACGTGCGTCCGCCAGCGGGTTGGGAAGAACCGGGTTCTTCTAACAACAACTCTGGCAGCACCGGCAAGCCGAGCGCGCCGCGTCCGGTTGATGAACCTCGTGCGCCGGACTCTGGCACCATGTCAGAGCAACTGGGCGACAAATAAGTTATCGTTGATGATGACCGTGTTTTAATTGAAAACCCTGGGGCTTGCTCCGGGGTTTTTCTTATCTGCATATTCAAGATTTTTTTCAGGGATAAAGCTATGAAACTCTTTGCTCAGGGTTCTTCACTGGATCTCAGTCATCCGCACGTCATGGGGATTTTGAACGTCACGCCAGATTCTTTTTCCGATGGCGGGGCGCACAACTCTCTGGTTGAGGCGGTAAAACACGCAAACCTGATGATTAACGCCGGGGCGACTATCATTGATGTGGGTGGTGAATCCACGCGTCCCGGTGCTGCCGATGTGAGTGTGGAAGAAGAGTTGCAGCGAGTGATCCCGGTGGTGGAGGCAATTGCTCAGCGTTTTGAAGTGTGGATTTCTGTCGATACCTCAAAACCGGAAGTGATTCGCGAATGCGCCAGAGTCGGCGCACATATCATTAATGACATCCGCTCACTCTCGGAACCTGGGGCGCTGGAAGCCGCAGCAGAAACCGGATTGCCCGTTTGCCTGATGCATATGCAGGGGCAGCCGAAAACCATGCAGGAAGCACCAAAGTACGAGGATGTTTTTGCTGACGTAAATCGTTATTTTGTTGAGCAAATAGCACGCTGCGAGCGGGCCGGAATCACAAAAGATAAATTGTTGCTCGACCCCGGATTCGGATTCGGTAAAAATCTCACTCACAACTACACATTACTGGCACGTTTGGCTGAGTTTCATCATTTTAATCTGCCGCTGCTGGTAGGGATGTCACGAAAATCAATGGTTGGCCAATTGCTCAATGTGGGGCCATCTGAGCGTTTGAGCGGCAGCCTTGCATGCGCGGTCATTGCCGCAATGCAGGGTGCGCAGATTGTTCGTGTCCATGACGTCAAAGAAACCGTAGAAGCGATGCGTGTGGTGGAAGCCACATTGTCTGCAAAGGAAAACAAACGCTATGAGTAATCGTAAATATTTTGGCACCGATGGGATTCGTGGTCGTGTAGGCGACGCTCCAATCACTCCTGACTTTGTCCTTAAGCTGGGCTGGGCGGCAGGAAAAGTGCTGGCACGTCATGGTTCACGCAAAATCATTATCGGTAAAGATACGCGTATTTCCGGCTATATGCTGGAGTCCGCGCTGGAAGCGGGTCTGGCTGCCGCTGGACTGTCAGCTTCTTTCACGGGCCCAATGCCAACCCCTGCTGTTGCTTATCTGACGCGTGCTTTCCGGGCTGAGGCCGGGATTGTTATCTCCGCTTCGCACAACCCATTTTATGACAACGGGATTAAATTCTTCTCCATCGACGGGACAAAACTGCCAGATGCGGTTGAAGAAGCTATCGAAGCTGAAATGGAAAAAACGCTCACCTGCGTGGACTCGGCTGAACTGGGTAAAGCTACCCGTATTGTTGATGCTGCCGGTCGCTATATCGAGTTTTGCAAAGGCACCTTCCCGAATGAGCTAAGCCTGAGTGAGCTGAAAATCGTGGTGGATTGTGCCAACGGCGCGACGTACCACATTGCGCCAAATGTACTGCGTGAGCTGGGTGCAAACGTGATTGCCATTGGTTGTGAGCCAAACGGCGTGAACATCAATGAAGAAGTCGGCGCCACCGACGTCCGTGCGCTGCAGGCGCGCGTAATCGCGGAAAAAGCCGATCTGGGGATTGCGCTGGACGGCGACGGCGACCGCGTCATTATGGTTGATCACGAAGGTAATAAAGTTGACGGCGACCAGATCATGTACATCATCGCTCGTGAAGCCCTGCGTCAGGGGCAGCTGCGCGGTGGCGCAGTCGGCACGCTGATGAGCAACATGGGCCTCGAGCTGGCGCTGAAACAGCTGGGTATTCCGTTTGCCCGCGCGAAAGTTGGCGACCGTTATGTGCTGGAAAAAATGCAGGAAAAAGGCTGGCGTATCGGTGCCGAAAACTCAGGCCATGTGATCCTGCTGGACAAAACCACCACCGGTGACGGCATCGTGGCGGGTCTGCAGGTACTGGCAGCGATGGTGCGCAACCATATGAGTTTGCACGACCTGTGCAGCGGCATGAAAATGTTCCCGCAACTGCTGGTTAACGTACGTTACACCGCAGGTAGCGGCGATCCGCTGGAACATGAAAGCGTGAAGGCGGTGATGGCAGAGGTTGAAGCGACACTGGGTAACCGTGGACGCGTACTGCTGCGTAAGTCGGGCACTGAGCCATTAATCCGTGTGATGGTTGAAGGTGAAGACGAAGCACAGGTTACGGAGTTTGCGCACCGCATTGCGGATGCAGTGAAAGCCGTTTAACCCTTTCCGTACAGCGTAAGAGCCGGAGTCTGAGAGACTCCGGTTTTTTTTACTGCACTGCCAGCGGCTGTTTACGTCGGCGCTGCCAGAAGTAGCCACCGACCATCAGCAGTACAAGGACTGCCAGCCACGGCAGAACTGCCAGCAAATGCCCGGATCGGGCGAATGTCAGCGCAATCATCAGCAGCCATCCTCCCAGCATCGGAATTGCGGTGCGTTTAACGATATCCACCGGTGATACACCTGCGATCCCGGCGATGGCGATAATCACGCCGGCAATAGGCGACAACGTCCGTCCAATACCCGCTGAGATCTGAATCGGCAGCATCATAACCGCCACGTCGCTGCCGATATGGCGGCTGATATCCGGCACCATCGGGGCGAAGGAGAAAAATGCTGCATTCCCGGAGCCCATCAGCGCTGAAATCGCAAAGGTGATTAGCGTCATCAGCAAGATTATGGAAGCCGCGCTGAGGCCAAATTCACCGGAAAGCGACAGCAGCGCGTCGACGGCGCCAATGGCTTTCAGTCCGGCAGAAAAAACCTCACCGGCGATAATCAGCGTCACCACGGTGGCAAACACACTGCCCATACTGTCGAAAACTTTTTGTACACCAGTCATCACGTCGCGAGCCTTACGGTGGCGACAATACTCACATACCAGGGTAATGGCCAGGCTTATCAGTACGGCGGTATCGAGCGTAATTTTGAGTGAGCTGAACAGCAAATCACTGCACGCCAGCATCAACACCAGCGGTAACATCGGCAGGAATAGCCAGGCAACCGGCGCTTCGGCTTCTTCGGTTGAGGTTAATGTCTGCATTTGCTGCGCGGCATTGTCACCACTTTCCCGACGATCGAAAAAGCGTTGTACAACAATATGCAGCAGGGCGATGAACAGAATAACCGGAACGACAATCGGTAACTGATCCTGAACAAAATAGTTAACTACCTCGATACCCGCCGTTTTAGCGGCGAGAACTGAGTTGCCGGAACCCGGACCAAATTCAACCGCACAGGTGCTGGCGATAACGGCGGCAACGGCGGCGCGACTACAGCCAAGACGGGTCAGTAACGGGTAAAGCGTCGCCATCAATAGCAGGCCCAGCCCGGTGGCGCTACTGATAAACAGCGACAGGAATTGACCCAGTAACAGCGCCAGTCCCAACAACAGGTACGGTGAGTTCAGGCGCTGCAAAGGACGAGATGTTACCCGAACCAGCACCTGGCTTGCGCCAATGGCCGACATATAGGTGGCGAACCCACCGATCAGCATAATTTGCAGCCCGAGGCCGCCGAGGCGCACGCTCAGGGTATCGCGGATAAACTCAAAGGCGTCAAAGGGACCAAATCCAGTGCTCTTTTTCACCAGGCTACTGAGCGTGGTCATCCCGCTAAAATGCGCGATGAGCAGCAGCACAATCCCGGTCAACAGCAGCACCGACTGGGGGTGATATTTTTTGAGGATTAGGCGTCCGGCAAAAATGATGGCGAGTAGCGCCAGTAATAATGACATTCTCGCCCCCTTACTCGAAGTTGCCGGTAACCAGACACTCACCATCACGCAGTAACGGCTTTCCGGCGGCAAACAGGTGGGCCAGTGAGAGGTCGTCATTAAGCACGCAAATATCAGCACGTTCTTCTGCGCAGAGTACGCCGCCAGAAATACCCAGCGAGCGCGCCACGTTTGCCGTCAACATCGCAATCGCCTGTGGCACCGGGATCCCCACATCAATCAGACGAGGCAACAGGTTGAGGTTGCCAGCTACCGGCGCGGCGCTTAATCCTTCTACGATGCCTTGCGCATTAAAGCGCGGCACGCTGCCATTGCCATCAGAGCTAATGGTGATGCGATCGGCCGGAACCTGTGATTCCAGCGCGTGGAGAATTGCTTGCTCCTGGGGCATAAATCGACTGCCGCCAGACGTCACGTCGATATGTCCACCGCGATGTGCAAAAGCGATAGCCTGTTCGAACAATGCTTCTGTCCTCGCGACATGCGTCGGCGAAATGTGGTGAATCGGAATACCGGCATCGCACAGTTCCATCAACTGTGACATCCCTTCCGGCAGATTGCCCAGGTGTACGTGCAGCAACCCTTTTTTCCCTGCCAGCAGGGAAGCCACGCGAATATCACTGACAATCCTCAGCAACTCCTGGAAAGAGGGGTAAGAGCCACGGTGATCGGCGAGGGCGATTTTGACACCCAGGATCGCCGGAATGAAGGCCATATCATCGCGGATGGATCGTGTAATGGTCGGGCTGGGTACCGCGTAGGCTCCCGTATGCATAAACGCGCGTAATCCCTCAATATTGAGCGATTGCATTTTGGCGTAAAGATCTTTTGGGGAGCGGGATATCGCATCAGTGCCCAGCACGCCGACGACCGTGGTAATACCGGCCTGAATCAGATCGCGCAGCTTGACGGCTGGCGTCCGGCTGGCAAATCCGGCTTCACCGCCGCCGCCGGTAAGATGGACATGCTGATCGATAATTCCGGGAATTACCCACTTACCGCGGCAATCGATGACCTCTTTGACGCCATCAAAGAGTGCAATATCTTTTTCCACCGCAACAATGCGGTCGGCATGAATGAGCAAGGAGCAGAGGCCTAAATCCTCCGGAGAAAAAACACGGGCATTGGTCAATAAAGTAAACATAACGATCCTGTCAAACGTCGAGGGTGAGAGTCGGCAGGTGAAACGGAAATATTGTTGTTATGATGTCCACATTAAAGCCATTACTATAACTGTGACTATTGCCGATTTGTTATCGGTGGATACGGTTATGGCATGATGGGGAATGAGACGTGGATTCGAAGTGGTTAGAAGATTTTCTGGCGTTGAGTCAGTATGGGAATTACTCCCAGGCAGCGATACAACGGCATATCACCCAACCCGCGCTAAGCCGACGTATAAAGGCGCTGGAGGAGATGTTGGGGGTCCCGCTGTTTGACCGCACCACGACGCCCGTTACGCTAACCTGTTATGGCGAACGTTTTGAACCTTATGCCAGGCAAGTCCTCAGTACGTTAACAGAGGCGCGCCACGAGCTGTCGGCGATGATGCCAGCGACGGACAATACGCTGGTAATGGTGAGTCTGCATACGCTATCGGTGAATATCTTGCCAGATATGATCAACTATCTGCGACAAAGTGAACCGCAGTTAAATTTCACGGTAAATGCCAGCATCCAGGGGATTGATAATCACTTTAATGCCCTGATAAACCGGCAAATTGATATGCTGGTGACTTACGATTTACCCTCCTCACAACCGGGGCTGGAGATTGCCGGAGGGCTGAAACGTTCTTTATGGCGATATGAGCGTTTTATCCCGGTGGTTTCTGCGCAACTCGCGGACAGACTGGATGATCCGCATACCGCGATCCCCTGGCTATGCTACAGCGACTATACCTTTGTCAGACGTATTATTGATCCGGCAGAACAACGAGTGCGCCCACGGTTGAAAAAAGTGTTTGAGACTGGGCTAAGCGAAACAATACGAGAAATGGTACTGCGCCATATGGGAATGGCGTGGTTACCTGAATCAATGGTGGCTGAGGAGTTGGTGAATCAGGAGATCATTCAGTGTTGGCCAGAAAATTCGGATCTGGTTTGTGAAATCCCTATTGTTGTTTGGGCAAACCTTGACGATCAGCGGTCAGTAATGCAGCGATGCTGGGATAAGTTGCTGCGTTTTTGATTGAGGTGGCGATTTTTTCCGCACTTGATACAATGCTAACAAATTGCCCTTGCGAAGGTTATTCGCTTTGGTTAGTATTCACACCCGCTTCAGTGGGAAATAGTTGAAATTCCCGCTTTATTGGTCGAAGCATTGGTACGCGGCAAATCCGCAAGGAACAGGTTGATTATGCACGAAGCTCTTTTGGTAGTTTTCCTTATTGTAGCAATTGGCCTTGTCGGCTTGATCATGCTGCAGCAAGGTAAAGGCGCTGATATGGGAGCCTCTTTTGGCGCAGGCGCTTCTGGTACACTGTTTGGTTCAAGTGGTTCTGGTAACTTCATGACCCGTATGACAGCTGTGTTAGGGACTCTGTTCTTCATTATCAGTCTGGTGCTGGGTAACATGAACAGCAATAAGACCAATAAAGGAAGTGAGTGGGAAAATCTGAGTGCACCGGCGAAAACCGAGCAAACTCAGCCAGCTGCTCCGGTTCAGCCGACCAGCGATATCCCACGCTAAGTATTCTGTACCGAGGTGGTGGAATTGGTAGACACGCTACCTTGAGGTGGTAGTGCCCTAACGGGCTTGTGGGTTCGAGTCCCATCCTCGGTACCAAATTCCAAAAAAAAGACGCTGCAAAGCGTCTTTTTTTTCGTCTGTTATTTGTGGCTGTCCAGTAGGCCTGATAAGCGTAGCGCCATCAGGCGCTGTAATAATGTCGGATGGCGGCGTAAACGCCTTATCCGACCTACAGACACCCTCTATTCCGCGCATAAAAAAGGCCGCTTGCGCGGCCTTAATAAGATGGTGAATATTTACTTCGCCTTATTTTCCAGATTCTCAACCTGTGGCAGGCCGGTTGCGGAAGAGGCGGTCAACAGGCCAGACTGCGCATAGCCGAACAGCTTCTCACGAGTATCGGTAATATCCAGGTTACGCATGGTCAGCTGACCGATACGATCGTCCGGCGAGAATACGGAATCACCTTTCTCCATGGTCAAACGTTCTGGTTTGTACGTCAGATTGTCAGACACGGTATTGAGGATTGAGTAGTCATTACCGCGACGCAGTTCCAGCGTGACTTCACCCGTAATCTGGCTGGCAACCCAACGCTGTAGACCGTCACGCAGCATCAGCGCCTGAGAGTCGAACCAGCGGCCCTGATACAGCAGACGACCCAACTGGCGACCGTGCGCGTGATACTGCTCGATGGTGTCTTCGTTGTGAATACCGGTCAGCAGACGCTCGTAAGCGATATGCAGCAACGCCATCCCCGGGGCTTCGTAAATGCCGCGGCTCTTTGCTTCAATAATACGGTTTTCAATCTGATCGCTCATACCCAGACCATGACGACCGCCGATACGGTTGGCTTCCAGCATCATCTCAACGTCGTCACTGAAGGTCTTACCGTTCAGGGCAACCGGATGACCTTGTTCAAAGCGTACGGTCACTTCTTCAGCCGGGATCTTCACGCTCTCATCCCAGAACTTAACGCCCATAATCGGGTTAACGATTTTGACGCTGGAGTTCAGGAATTCCAGATCTTTTGCTTCATGAGTCGCGCCGAGCATATTGGAGTCGGTGGAATACGCTTTTTCGACAGACATTTTGTAGTCGAAGCCGCAGGCGATCATAAATTCGGACATCTCATGGCGACCACCGAGTTCGTCGATAAAATCGGTATCCAGCCAGGGTTTATAAATCTGCAGTTCAGCGTTGGTTAACAGACCATAACGATAGAAACGTTCAATATCGTTGCCTTTATAGGTACTACCGTCACCCCAAATGTTCACGCCATCTTCTTTCATGGCGGCAACCAACATGGTGCCGGTGACTGCGCGGCCCAGTGGGGTGGTATTGAAATAGGTCAGTCCGCCGGTGGTGTTATGGAACGCACCACACTGAATGGCAGCGATCCCTTCGGCAACCAGCTGCTTGCGGCAATCAACCAGGCGAGCATTCTCAGCACCATATTCCATTGCACGGCGAGGGATGGCGTCATAGTCATCCTCATCCGGCTGGCCCAAATTCGCAGTATATGCATATGGGACAGCCCCTTTTTGTCGCATCCACAGCAGTGCTGCACTGGTGTCCAGGCCGCCGGAAAAAGCGATACCAATACGTTGACCTACCGGGAGATGCTTGAGAATCGTCGTCATAAAATAAAACCCTGCTTGATAGACTGGTGAAGAGGTCGGCTTATTATACTGATTGCATTTTTATGCAAAATAAATGAGTTTTCATTTAATCATCTTTTCTGGATGACAGGAAGAGTTTAGTGATAATTTCGTTAAATAACGGCGTAGATGGCATATTTATCTTGCTGATCATCCGCGGGCCAGCATTCATTGATTTGCATAGTCGTAACAAGGTTGACATAACGCATAGGGAATCAATATACTGTGCGCAGATTTTACGTCCCGTCCTCGGTACCAAATCCCAGCAGTATTTGCATTTTTTACCCAAAACGCGTAAAATTTGCCACGTTTCAGGCGCGGGGTGGAGCAGCCTGGTAGCTCGTCGGGCTCATAACCCGAAGGTCGTCGGTTCAAATCCGGCCCCCGCAACCACTTTCCCTTAGAGTTCTTTTTCAAATATACTGTGAAGACTTAGGCCTTCGTAGCTGGATTTGAAAAAAATTCTTTCGGAAGGTTCTCCGGACCGCAGGTGCGGTTATAGGGTTCAGTTATCTAAAGCCCCGATTTATCGGGGTTTTTTGTTATCTGACTACAGAATAACTGGGCTTTAGGCCCTTTTTTTATGTCTTGGGGGTGGGCTTGTCCACATTAGAGCAAAAATTAACAGAGATGATTACAGCACCAGTTGAAGCTCTGGGCTACGAACTGGTCGGCATCGAATTTATTCGCGGTCGCACATCCACACTGCGCATCTATATTGATAGTGAAGATGGCATCAATGTTGATGATTGTGCTGATGTGAGCCATCAGGTAAGCGCGGTGATGGATGTCGAAGACCCAATCACTGTTGCCTACAACCTGGAAGTCTCCTCTCCGGGTCTCGACCGTCCTCTGTTCACGGCTGAACACTACGTGCGTTTCCTGGGTGAAGAAGTCACGCTGGTTCTTCGTATGGCGGTACAAAACCGTCGTAAATGGCAGGGCGTTATCAAAGCGGTGGACGGTGAGATGATCACGGTCACAGTCGAAGGTAAAGATGAAGTGTTCGCGCTGAGTAATATCCAGAAGGCGAACCTGGTTCCCCACTTTTAACAGTCTGGATTGAGGTGAAAAGCCCGCGATGAACAAAGAAATTTTGGCTGTTGTTGAAGCCGTATCCAACGAGAAAGCGCTGCCACGCGAGAAAATTTTTGAAGCGCTGGAAAGTGCGCTGGCGACAGCAACAAAGAAAAAATATGAACAAGAGATCGATGTCCGCGTGGAGATCGATCGTAAAAGCGGTGATTTCGATACCTTCCGTCGTTGGGTTATCGTAGAAGAAGTCACTCAGCCAACTAAAGAAATTACGCTGGAAGCGGCGCGCTTTGAAGACGAAAGTCTGAACGTGGGCGAATATGTTGAAGATCAGATCGAATCTGTCACCTTTGACCGTATCACTACTCAGACCGCGAAACAGGTTATCGTACAGAAAGTACGTGAAGCTGAACGTGCGATGGTTGTCGATCAATTCCGTGAACACGAAGGCGAAATCGTCACTGGCGTGGTGAAGAAAGTCAACCGTGACAACATTTCTCTGGATCTGGGCAGTAATGCTGAAGCCGTGATCATGCGTGAAGATATGCTGCCGCGTGAAAACTTCCGTCCTGGTGACCGTATTCGTGGTGTTTTGTACTCTGTGCGCCCGGAAGCGCGTGGTGCGCAGCTGTTTGTGACGCGTTCCAAGCCGGAAATGCTGATTGAACTGTTCCGCATTGAAGTGCCAGAAATTGGCGAAGAAGTGATTGAAATTAAGGCGGCGGCTCGCGATCCGGGTTCTCGTGCGAAAATTGCCGTTAAGACCAACGACAAGCGTATCGATCCGGTCGGTGCCTGTGTTGGTATGCGCGGTGCGCGCGTTCAGGCGGTTTCTACCGAACTGGGCGGCGAGCGTATTGATATTGTCCTGTGGGATGATAACCCGGCGCAGTTCGTGATTAACGCAATGGCGCCAGCAGACGTCGCTTCTATCGTGGTGGATGAAGACAAACACACCATGGATATCGCGGTTGAAGCCGGTAACCTGGCGCAGGCGATTGGACGTAATGGTCAGAACGTCCGCCTGGCTTCACAACTGAGCGGTTGGGAACTCAACGTGATGACCGTTGATGACCTGCAAGCGAAGCATCAGGCTGAAGCACATGCAGCCATTGATACCTTCACCAAATATCTCGATATCGATGAAGATTTCGCGACAGTTCTGGTGGAAGAAGGTTTTGCGACGCTGGAAGAACTGGCCTATGTGCCAATGAAAGAACTGCTGGAAATTGACGGCCTGGATGAACAGACCGTTGAAGCGCTGCGCGAGCGTGCTAAAAACGCACTGACCACTCTGGCACTGGCCCAGGAAGAAAGCCTCGGTGATAACAAACCGGCTGACGATCTGCTGAATCTGGAAGGATTGGATCGTGAGATGGCCTTCAAACTGGCGGCCCGTGGTGTTTGTACGCTGGAAGATCTCGCTGAACAGGGCATTGATGATCTGGCTGATATCGAAGGGTTGACCGACGAAAAAGCCGGTGAGCTGATTATGGCTGCCCGTAATATTTGCTGGTTCGGCGACGAAGCGTAATAAACTGTAGCAGGAAGGAACAGTATGACAGATGTAACCGTAAAAACGCTGGCTGCAGAGATACAGACCTCCGTGGATCGCCTGGTACAGCAATTTGCTGATGCCGGTATCCCGAAGTCTGCTGACGACTCTGTGTCCGCACAAGAGAAACAAACCTTACTGGCGCACTTGAACCGTGAAAACGGCTCAGCGCCGGATAAGTTGACATTGCAGCGTAAAACGCGCAGTACTCTCAATATTCCAGGTACCGGTGGAAAAAGCAAATCGGTACAAATCGAAGTCCGCAAGACACGCACCTTTGTGAAACGCGATCCGCAAGAGGCTGAACGCCTGGCCGCGGAAGAGCAGGCGCAGCGTGAAGCGGAAGAGCAAGCCCGTCGTGAGGCAGAAGAAGCTGCCAAACGCGAGGCGCAACAAAAAGCCGAACGTGAGGCCGCAGAACAAGCTAAGCGTGAAGCCGCTGATAAAGCGAAACGTGAAGCTGCGGAAAAAGACAAAGTGAGCAATCAACAGACCGACGATATGACTAAAACCGCCCAGGCCGAAAAAGCCCGCCGTGAAAATGAAGCCGCAGAACTGAAGCGTAAAGCGGAAGAAGAAGCACGTCGCAAGCTTGAAGAAGAAGCGCGCCGCGTAGCGGAAGAAGCTCGCCGTATGGCGGAAGAAAACGAGAAAAATGGTGTGAATAACGCTGAACCTGTTGAAGATACCAGCGATTATCACGTCACCACTTCCCAGCACGCTCGCCAGGCTGAAGACGAGAACGATCGTGAAGTCGAAGGCGGCCGTGGTCGTACTCGCAGCACGAAAGCAGCGCGTCCGGCGAAGAAAGGCAACAAACACGCTGAATCTAAAGCTGACCGTGAAGAAGCACGTGCAGCGGTTCGCGGCGGTAAAGGCGGTAAGCAGCGTAAAGGTTCCGCTCTGCAGCAGGGCTTCCAGAAGCCAGCTCAGGCCGTTAACCGTGACGTTGTGATCGGCGAAACCATCACCGTTGGCGATCTGGCGAACAAGATGGCAGTTAAAGGCTCTCAGGTCATCAAAGCGATGATGAAACTGGGCGCAATGGCGACCATCAACCAGGTCATCGACCAGGAAACCGCACAGCTGGTTGCCGAAGAGATGGGCCACAAAGTTATCCTGCGTCGTGAAAACGAGCTGGAAGAAGCAGTAATGAGCGACCGTGACACTGGCGCTGCGGCTGAACCGCGTGCACCGGTAGTCACCATCATGGGTCACGTTGACCACGGTAAAACGTCTCTGCTGGACTACATTCGTTCTACGAAAGTGGCCTCTGGCGAAGCAGGCGGCATTACTCAGCACATCGGTGCGTACCACGTTGAAACTGACAACGGTATGATCACCTTCCTGGATACCCCGGGTCATGCCGCGTTTACCTCCATGCGTGCTCGTGGCGCTCAGGCAACGGATATCGTTGTTCTGGTTGTTGCTGCAGATGACGGCGTGATGCCGCAGACTATCGAAGCAATCCAGCACGCGAAAGCGGCAGGCGTGCCGGTCGTAGTTGCAGTCAACAAAATCGATAAGCCGGAAGCGGATCCGGATCGCGTTAAAAACGAACTGTCCCAGTACGGCATCATGCCGGAAGAGTGGGGCGGCGAGAGCCAGTTCGTTCACGTTTCTGCGAAAGCGGGTACCGGTATCGACGAGCTGCTGGATGCTATCCTGCTGCAGGCCGAAGTACTGGAACTGAAAGCTGTGCGTAAAGGCATGGCGAGCGGCGCGGTTATCGAATCCTTCCTGGATAAAGGTCGTGGCCCGGTTGCTACCGTCCTGGTGCGTGAAGGTACGCTGCACAAAGGCGACATCGTACTCTGTGGCTTCGAATACGGTCGCGTTCGTGCGATGCGTAACGAACTGGGTCAGGAAGTACTGGAAGCGGGTCCGTCCATTCCGGTGGAAATCCTCGGTCTGTCCGGTGTTCCAGCTGCGGGTGACGAAGTTACCGTTGTTCGTGACGAGAAGAAAGCCCGTGAAGTTGCACTGTACCGTCAGGGCAAATTCCGTGAAGTTAAACTGGCTCGTCAGCAGAAATCTAAACTCGAGAACATGTTCGCTAACATGACCGAAGGCGAAGTTCACGAAGTGAACATCGTCCTGAAGGCCGACGTTCAGGGTTCTGTAGAAGCGATTTCCGACTCTTTACTGAAACTGTCTACCGACGAAGTAAAAGTGAAGATCATCGGTTCTGGCGTAGGTGGTATCACCGAAACCGACGCGACCCTGGCTGCGGCATCCAACGCGATTCTGGTTGGCTTCAACGTACGTGCTGATGCCTCTGCACGTAAAGTTATCGAATCAGAAAGCCTGGATCTGCGTTACTACTCCGTCATCTATCATCTGATCGACGAAGTGAAAGCAGCGATGAGCGGCATGCTGTCTCCGGAGCTGAAACAGCAGATCATTGGTCTGGCTGAAGTTCGTGATGTGTTCAAATCACCGAAATTCGGCGCTATCGCAGGCTGTATGGTTACCGAAGGCACGATTAAACGTCACAACCCAATCCGCGTGCTGCGCGACAACGTGGTTATCTATGAAGGCGAGCTGGAGTCCCTGCGTCGCTTCAAAGATGACGTCAACGAAGTCCGTAACGGTATGGAATGTGGTATCGGCGTGAAGAACTACAACGACGTTCGCGTTGGCGATATGATCGAAGTGTTCGAGATCATCGAGATCAAACGTACCATCGCTTAATCTTCGTAATGCCCGGTGGCACTTCGTTTACCGGGCCTACGTTAGGATTGTTAGCCGGGTTGTAGGCCTGATAAGCGTAGCGCCATCAGGCTTTAAAGCGCCACCCGGCAAGAAATTTAAAAAGGGGCTTATTGCCCCTTTTTTGTCTTTATTCTGGAGAATTTATTATGGCGAAAGAATTTGGTCGCCCGCAGCGCGTCGCGCAGGAGATGCAGAAAGAAATCGCACTCATCCTGCAACGCGAAATCAAAGACCCACGCGTGGGCATGATGACTACCGTGTCTGGCGTTGAGATGTCCCGTGATCTGGCGTATGCCAAAGTGTTCGTGACTTTCCTTAACGACCAGGACGAAGCTGCCGTGAAAAACGGCATTAAGGCACTGCAGGAAGCCTCTGGTTTTATCCGCTCTCTGCTGGGTAAAGCCATGCGTCTGCGTATCGTGCCTGAGTTGACCTTCTTTTACGACAACTCGTTGGTAGAAGGGATGCGCATGTCCAACCTGGTGACCAGCGTGGTGAAACATGACGATGAGCGTCGTGTGAACCCAGCGGACGACAGCAAGGAGGACTGATGAGTCGTCCTCGTCGTCGTGGTCGCGATATTCACGGTGTCCTGCTGCTGGATAAGCCGCAGGGCATGTCCAGCAATGACGTACTGCAAAAAGTAAAGCGCATCTACAATGCCAACCGCGCGGGACATACCGGCGCGCTGGATCCGCTGGCGACAGGCATGCTGCCTATCTGCCTTGGTGAAGCGACGAAGTTTTCACAGTATTTGCTGGATTCTGATAAACGCTATCGTGTGGTTGCCCGTCTGGGACAACGTACGGATACCTCTGATGCCGATGGGCAAATCGTGCAGGAACGTCCGGTAACCTTCACCGCTGAGCAGCTTGCAAGCGCGCTGGAGACTTTCCGCGGCGATATCGAGCAGATCCCGTCGATGTATTCAGCGCTGAAGTATCAGGGTAAGAAGCTGTACGAATATGCGCGTCAGGGCATTGAAGTGCCGCGTGAAGCGCGTCCGATTACCGTCTATGAGCTGCTGTTTATTCGCCACGAAGGTAACGAGCTGGAGCTGGAAGTTCACTGTTCTAAAGGCACCTATATTCGCACCATCGTTGACGATCTGGGTGAGAAGCTGGGCTGCGGCGCACACGTAACGTATCTGCGTCGTCTGACGGTCAGCAAGTATCCGGTGGATCGAATGGTGACGCTGGAACATCTGCGTGAACTGGTTGAACAGGCCGAACAGCAAAATATTCCGGCGGCGCAGTTGCTTGATCCTTTGCTGATGCCAATGGACAGTCCGGCATCGGACTATCCGGTGGTTAATTTACCTTTAACATCGTCGGTTTACTTTAAAAATGGTAATCCGGTACGGACGTCAGGTGCGCCGCTGGAAGGACTGGTGCGCGTGACGGAAGGTGATGAAGGCAAGTTTATCGGCATGGGGGAAATGGACGATGAAGGTCGTGTTGCTCCCCGCCGCCTGGTGGTTGAGTATCCTGCATAGCGCTCTCTGTCTTGCGATAAAAGGGCGCTGCGAGTAGAATACTGCCGCTTAACGTCGCGTGAATTGTTTAACAATCTGCGTGGCGTATACACAAAATCATTCGAGCTGCATCAAGGCGGCAAGTCTGAGAATCCTCAGGGGCTTACTTAGGTAAGTGACTGAGGTGAGCGGACGCAGCCAACGCAGAGTCAGTTTGAAGGATAAAGTGTATACACTGGGATAGCTGAATTAGAGATCGGCATCCTTTCATTCTTAACACTTTGGAGTTTTACAATGTCTCTAAGTACTGAAGCTACCGCAAAAATCGTTTCTGAGTTTGGTCGTGATGCAAACGACACCGGTTCTACCGATGTTCAGGTTGCTCTGTTGACTGCACAGATTAACCACCTGCAGGGCCACTTTGCAGAGCACAAAAAAGATCACCACAGCCGTCGTGGTCTGCTGCGCATGGTTTCTCAGCGTCGTAAACTGCTCGACTACCTGAAACGTAAAGATGTTGCACGTTACACCGCGCTGATCGAGCGTCTGGGTCTGCGTCGCTAATTCTTTCGAGTTTCAGAAAGAGGGGGCCTTCATGGCCCCTTTTTTCCAGCAGATGGCAGCAATTCGCTGGAAACTAATGTATTGTTGCTATGAATGATCTTCCGTTGCAGAGGTTCGCGCGGCTAATGAGAGGCTTTACTCATGCTTATGGGTTAGGGTTGTCATTAGTCGCGAGGATGCGCAGAAGATCGGGTATTAACGATGGCGCAAAAATGTGCCGTCAAAAAATAGAGAAAGGATATTATTTTGCTTAATCCGATCGTTCGTAAATTCCAGTACGGTCAGCATACCGTTACGCTGGAAACCGGCATGATGGCGCGTCAGGCGACTGCCGCTGTTATGGTTAGCATGGATGACACTGCGGTATTCGTTACCGTTGTTGGCCAGAAAAAAGCGAAACCAGGCCAGGATTTCTTCCCGCTGACCGTTAACTATCAGGAGCGTACCTACGCTGCTGGCCGTATCCCGGGTAGCTTCTTCCGTCGTGAAGGCCGTCCGAGCGAAGGCGAAACCCTGATTGCGCGTCTGATTGACCGCCCGGTTCGTCCGCTGTTCCCGGAAGGCTTCGTTAACGAAGTTCAGGTTATCGCCACCGTTGTTTCCGTTAACCCGCAGGTTAACCCGGACATCGTGGCCATGATTGGTGCATCTGCTGCGCTGACGCTGTCTGGCATCCCATTCAACGGCCCGATCGGTGCTGCACGTGTTGGTTACATCAATGACCAGTACGTACTGAACCCGACTCAGGACGAACTGAAAGAAAGCAAACTGGACCTGGTGGTTGCCGGTACAGAAGCAGCCGTACTGATGGTTGAATCTGAAGCTGAACTGCTGAGCGAAGACCAGATGCTGGGCGCTGTAGTATTCGGTCACGAACAGCAGCAGGTTGTTATTCAGGCGATCAACGAGCTGGCGAAAGAAGCTGGCAAACCGCGTTGGGACTGGCAGCCAGAAGCCGTCAACGAAGCGCTGAACGCGCGCGTTGCCGCACTGGCAGAAGCTCGCCTGAGCGATGCTTACCGCATCACCGACAAACAAGAGCGTTACGCTCAGGTTGACGTGATCAAATCTGAAACCATCGCGACTCTGGTGGCTGAAGACGAAACCCTGGACGCTAACGAACTGGGTGAAATCCTGCACGCTATCGAGAAAAACGTTGTTCGCAGCCGCGTACTGGCAGGCGAGCCGCGCATCGATGGCCGTGAAAAAGACATGATCCGTGGTCTGGACGTGCGTACTGGCGTTCTGCCGCGTACCCACGGTTCCGCACTGTTCACCCGTGGCGAAACTCAGGCGCTGGTTACCGCGACCCTGGGCACCACCCGTGATGCGCAGAACCTCGACGAACTGATGGGCGAACGTACTGACAACTTCCTGTTCCACTACAACTTCCCTCCGTACTGCGTAGGTGAAACCGGTATGGTCGGTTCTCCGAAGCGTCGTGAGATTGGTCACGGTCGTCTGGCGAAACGTGGCGTACTGGCAGTGATGCCGGAACTGGATAAATTCCCGTACACCGTGCGCGTGGTTTCTGAAATCACCGAATCTAACGGTTCTTCTTCCATGGCTTCCGTATGTGGCGCTTCCCTGGCGCTGATGGACGCAGGCGTGCCGATCAAAGCCGCCGTTGCGGGTATCGCGATGGGTCTGGTGAAAGAAGGCGACAACTATGTTGTGCTGTCTGACATCCTGGGCGACGAAGACCACCTGGGCGATATGGACTTCAAAGTGGCGGGTTCCCGCGACGGTATCTCTGCACTGCAGATGGATATCAAAATTGAAGGTATCACCAAAGAGATCATGCAGGTTGCTCTGAACCAGGCTAAAGGTGCGCGTCTGCACATCCTGGGTGTGATGGAACAAGCGATCAACGCACCGCGTGGCGATATCTCTGAATTTGCTCCGCGTATCCACACCATCAAGATCAGCCCGGACAAGATCAAAGACGTTATCGGTAAAGGCGGTTCTGTTATCCGTGCTCTGACCGAAGAAACCGGCACCACCATTGAAATCGAAGATGATGGTACCGTGAAGATTGCTGCGACCGACGGCGAAAAAGCGAAATATGCTATCCGTCGTATCGAAGAGATCACCGCAGAGATCGAAGTAGGCCGTATCTACAATGGTAAAGTGACCCGTATCGTTGACTTTGGCGCATTCGTTGCCATCGGTGGCGGTAAAGAAGGTCTGGTGCACATCTCTCAGATCGCTGATAAGCGCGTTGAGAAAGTGACCGATTACCTGCAGATGGGTCAGGAAGTACCGGTCAAAGTTCTGGAAGTTGATCGCCAGGGCCGTGTACGTCTGAGCATTAAAGAAGCAACTGAGCAGTCTCAACCTGCAGGCGAACCGGAAGCTCCGGTAAGCCAACAGGGCGAGTAAGGTTGCCATTGCCCTCCGTGAAAGCGGAGGGCGTTTAACCCGGCAGGACGCCTTGTTAGCAACCGGGGAACCTGGACGTTCATTCAATCGTTGTCTTCGGGAGTGGGAAATGAAGCCTTTTTTGCGCTGGTGTTTCGTTGCGACAGCACTCACGCTGGCTGGATGCAGTAATTCCACCTGGCGTAAAAGTGAAGTCCTCGCAGTACCATTGCAACCGACTTTGCAGCAGGAAGTGATTCTGGCACGTATGGAACAAATTCTTGCCAGTCGGGCTTTAACCGATGACGAACGCGCACAGCTTTTATATGAGCGCGGAGTGTTGTATGATAGTCTCGGTCTGAGGGCACTGGCGCGAAATGATTTTTCACAAGCGCTGGCAATCCGACCAGATATGCCTGAAGTATTCAATTACTTAGGAATATATTTAACGCAGGCAGGCAATTTTGATGCTGCCTATGAAGCGTTTGATTCTGTACTTGAGCTTGATCCAACTTACAACTACGCGCACTTAAATCGCGGTATCGCATTGTATTACGGCGGTCGCGACAAGTTAGCGCAAGATGATCTGCTAGCGTTTTATCAAGACGATCCCAATGATCCTTTCCGTAGTCTGTGGCTTTATCTCGCCGAGCAGAAGCTCGATGAGAAGCAGGCTAAAGAAGCGTTAAAGCAACGCTTTGAGAAATCGGATAAAGAGCAATGGGGATGGAACATTGTCGAGTTCTACCTGGGCAACATTAGCGAAGCAACGCTGATGGAACGCCTGAAGGCGGACGCAACGGATAACACCTCGCTCGCTGAGCATCTCAGTGAAACCAACTTCTATTTAGGTAAGTACTACCTAAGTCTGGGGGATTTGGACAACGCTACGGCATTGTTCAAACTGGCGGTGGCTAACAACGTTCATAACTTTGTTGAGCACCGATACGCATTGTTGGAATTATCGCTCCTGGGCCAGGACCAAGATGACCTGGCAGAATCGGACCAGCAATAGCTGACGTACACATCAGCCCGTAATCTTTTTTGATTGCCATCACCTTCACGGGTGAGGGCGTTGTTGTTCGTTAATACACCTACTTTGAGCCGGTTCACACTTTTCAATGAAAATTGCAGATCAATTTCATGATGAGTTATGTAGACTGGCCGCCATTAATTTTGAGGCACACGTACTACATGGCTGAATTCGAAACCACTTTTGCAGATCTGGGCCTGAAGGCTCCTATCCTTGAAGCCCTTAACGATCTGGGTTACGAAAAACCATCGCCAATCCAGGCAGAGTGCATTCCGCATCTGCTGGGCGGTCGCGATGTTCTGGGTATGGCCCAGACAGGTAGCGGCAAAACTGCAGCGTTCTCTTTACCGCTGCTCAACAATCTTGATCCTGAGCTGAAGGCACCTCAGATTCTGGTGCTGGCACCGACCCGCGAACTGGCGGTTCAGGTTGCAGAAGCCATGACGGATTTCTCTAAACACATGCGCGGCGTGAACGTGGTTGCCCTGTACGGCGGCCAGCGTTATGACGTGCAATTACGTGCCCTGCGTCAGGGACCACAGATCGTCGTCGGTACGCCGGGCCGTCTGCTGGATCACCTGAAGCGCGGGACTCTGGATCTCTCTAAACTGAGCGGTCTGGTACTGGACGAAGCAGACGAAATGCTGCGTATGGGCTTCATCGAAGACGTTGAAACCATCATGGCGCAGATCCCGGAAGGTCATCAGACCGCTCTGTTCTCCGCGACTATGCCGGAAGCGATTCGTCGTATTACCCGCCGCTTTATGAAAGAGCCGCAGGAAGTACGCATTCAGTCCAGCGTTACCACGCGTCCTGACATCAGCCAGAGCTACTGGACTGTCTGGGGCATGCGTAAAAATGAAGCGCTGGTGCGTTTCCTGGAAGCAGAAGATTTTGATGCGGCGATTATCTTCGTTCGTACCAAAAATGCGACCCTGGAAGTGGCAGAAGCGCTGGAGCGTAGCGGTTATAGCAGCGCTGCACTGAACGGCGACATGAACCAGTCCCTGCGTGAGCAGACTCTGGAGCGTCTGAAAGATGGCCGTCTGGACATTCTGATTGCAACCGACGTTGCGGCCCGTGGCCTGGACGTTGAGCGTATCAGCCTGGTTGTTAACTACGACATCCCGATGGATTCCGAGTCTTACGTTCACCGTATCGGCCGTACTGGTCGTGCGGGTCGCGCTGGCCGCGCGCTGCTGTTCGTTGAGAACCGCGAGCGTCGTCTGCTGCGTAACATCGAACGCACCATGAAACTGACGATTCCGGAAGTAGAACTGCCGAACGCAGACCTGCTGGGCAAACGCCGTCTGGAAAAATTCGCCGCGAAAGTACAGCAGCAGCTGGAAAGCAGCGATCTGGATCAGTATCGTGCTCTGCTGGCGAAAATGCAGCCGGAAGAAGAGCTGGATATCGAAACTCTGGCAGCCGCACTGCTGAAAATGGCTCAGGGCGAACGTCCGCTGATTCTGCCGCCAGATGCGCCGATGCGTCCGAAACGCGAATTCCGCGACCGTGACGATCGTGGTCCGCGTGACCGCAACGATCGTGGCCCGCGTAATGACCGTGGTGGTGAAGACCGTCCGCGTCGTGAACGTCGTGACGTTGGCGATATGCAGCTGTACCGCATTGAAGTGGGCCGTGATGACGGTGTTGAAGTTCGTCATATCGTTGGCGCGATTGCTAACGAAGGCGATATCAGCAGCCGTTACATCGGTAACATCAAGCTGTTTGCTTCCCACTCCACCATCGAGCTGCCGAAAGGTATGCCGGGCGACGTGCTGCAGCACTTTACCCGTACTCGCATCCTGAACAAGCCGATGAACATGCAGCTGGTTGGCGATGCAGTTCCGCACACCGGTGGTGAGCGTCGTGGCGGTGGCCGTTTCAGCGGCGAGCGTCGTGAAGGCGGTCGTGGCGAAGGTCGTAATTTCAGCGGTGAGCGTCGTGAAGGCGGTCGTGGCGATGGTCGTCGTTTCAGCGGCGAACGTCGTGAAGGCAACCGTGGTCCGCGTCGTGACGATTCTTCTGCTCCGCGCCGTGATGACTCCGCTGGTCGCCGTCGTTTCGGCGGTGACGCATAAGTTTCACTGCGTAAAGTAATATATACAGCCCCGATCTCAACAATCGGGGCTTTTTTTATTTCATTTGTACTCGTGTACTGGTACAGTGCAGCACATTGAGATGTAGTCACAATATAAATGACTGGAGAGATGGCTAAATGGCAACACTAACCACCACCCAAACGTCACCTTCGCTGCTCGGCGGTGTGGTGATTATCGGCGGCACCATTATTGGCGCGGGGATGTTTTCTCTGCCAGTGGTCATGTCCGGGGCGTGGTTCTTCTGGTCAATGGCGGCGCTGATCTTCACCTGGTTCTGTATGCTGCATTCCGGGCTGATGATCCTCGAAGCTAACCTCAATTACCGCATTGGTTCCAGCTTTGACACCATCACGAAAGATCTGCTGGGCAAAGGTTGGAACGTGGTGAACGGTATCTCGATCGCCTTCGTTCTCTATATTCTGACCTACGCGTATATTTCAGCTAGCGGGTCGATCCTGCATCACACCTTCTCCGAGATGTCGCTGAATGTTCCGGCGCGCGCGGCGGGTCTTGGCTTTGCGTTGCTGGTGGCATTTGTGGTGTGGTTAAGCACCAAAGCGGTTAGCCGCATGACGGCGATTGTGCTGGGCGCGAAGGTGATTACCTTTTTCCTGACCTTCGGCAGTCTGCTGGGACATGTTACGCCCACGACGCTGTTTAACGTGGCGCAGAGCAACGCTTCGTATACGCCGTATCTGCTGATGACGCTGCCGTTTTGCCTGGCCTCATTCGGCTATCACGGTAATGTCCCAAGCCTGATGAAGTACTACGGCAAAGATCCGAAGACCATTGTTAAGTGTCTGGTGTATGGCACGCTGCTGGCGCTGGTGCTGTATACCGTATGGTTGCTGGGAACGATGGGCAACATTCCACGTCCGGAGTTTATCGGTATTGCGCAGCAGGGCGGCAACATTGATGTGTTGGTACAGGCGCTGAGCGGCGTACTGAACAGCCGCAGCCTGGATCTACTGTTAGTGGTGTTCTCCAACTTTGCGGTGGCGAGTTCATTCCTCGGCGTTACGCTCGGTCTGTTTGACTATCTGGCGGATCTGTTTGGCTTTGATGACTCGGCAATGGGACGTTTCAAAACGGCATTGCTGACGTTTGTCCCGCCAATTATCGGTGGCCTACTATGGCCGAACGGTTTCCTGTACGCCATTGGCTATGCAGGACTCGCAGCAACCATCTGGGCTGCCATTGTTCCGGCGCTGCTGGCACGTAAATCCCGCGAGCGCTTCGGTAGCCCGAAATTCCGCGTCTGGGGTGGCAAGCCGATGATTGCGCTGATCCTGGTATTTGGTATCGGCAACGCGATTATCCATATTCTGTCGAGCTTTAATCTGTTACCGGTTTATCAGTAAAACCGTTGCCCGGTGGCGCTGCGCTTACCGGGCCTACAGTACCGTGTAGGCCGGATAAGGCGTAGCCGCCATCCGGCACAAATCGCACTACCCTAATAATTCCTGCTTCACATCCATCGCCAAATCAAACGAATGTAGTCGTGCCTGATGATCGAAAATCTGGCCGTTAACCATAATTTCATCAGCCTGGGTTTCGCGCAAAATAGCGTCGAGGCCGTGACGGACTTTCGTCTTATCGCCGACGAGCGACATGCTCAGCGCCTGTTGTACGCCGTATTGCTCAGAAGCGGACCACAGCTGATGCATATTCTCTACCGGCGGTGGTAGCTGGCCGGTTTCGCCACGACGCAGTTTCACAAACGCCTGCTGTATCGAGGTGAAAAGAAATTCGGCATCGCGATTGCTGTCGGCGGCAATGATGTTGATGCACACCATCGCGTACGGTTTTGCCAGCCGCGCTGAGGGTTTGAACTGGGTGCGATACAGGTGCAGCGCCTGATGCAGCATATCCGGAGCAAAGTGTGAGGCGAAGGCAAACGGCAGGCCAAGCTGGGCTGCCAGCTGTGCGCTGTACAGGCTGGAGCCTAATAACCAGACCGGGATCTGTTCGCCGTAGCCGGGAACCGGGCGCACATGAGGGTTAGGATCGCGGGCGTCGAACCAGTCCACCAGTTCAGCGACGTCGCGCGGGAAGTTATCGATATCACCGCTCATGTGGCGGCGCAGCGCACGCATCGTTGGCTGATCGCTCCCCGGCGCGCGGCCAAGCCCAAGATCGATGCGTCCCGGATACAGCGTATTCAGGGTACCGAACTGCTCGGCGATTACCAGCGGCGAATGGTTGGGCAGCATAACGCCACCGGAACCGAGATGCAGCGTGGTGGTATTGGCAGCCAGATAGCCAATCAGCACTGAAGTTGCGGCGCTGGCGATACCGACCATGTTGTGATGTTCTGCCAGCCAGTAGCGGTGGTAGCCGCGCTTTTCGGCCAGTCGGGCGAGATCAAGCGAGTGCGTGAAGGCCTCTTTTGCCGAAGAACCTTCAGGGATCGGCGCCAGATCCAGCACCGAGAACGGAATAGTTTTGTCAGTCATAACGGCTCACTTTGTTACCGGTTAATCTTTTAATACTGCATTAAAATTTGATTACCGTTGTTAACAAAGTGAGCTTTATGAGACTGACGGCAAAAACAATGCCCGATGGCGCTGCGCTTATCGGGCCTACGGGATCGCTATTTGTAGGCCGGATAAGGCAATTTGCCGCCATCCGGCTAGGCCTGCAGCTCCAGACCAGCCAGTCGCTTCCAGTAGCCGTTGCAGTCACTGTGGGCGGCAAGCGGTAATGGAGCACTGCCATTCTCGTTGGCACGGAAGGCGTCAAGCATGGCGAATGTCTCTGTCCCCAGCGGGGAAAGGCGCACAATATCAACCAGCCCCTGCATGGATGTCAGCTCGTTACCGAGGTTGTAGACATAGCCGCTCATGGTCTGGATCCCGTTGAGCACAAAGACCTGCTGATTCTCCTGCGACAGCACATCGCGCCCGTTCGGGTATTTGATACAGCAGGTTTCACATTCGTCTTTTGGTCGATCTTCAGAGCGTGCGGTAAAGCAGCGGGCGGAGTATGCCAGCGGCAGATGCCCGTAGCTCAGCACCTCGACTTCAAACTGATTGCGAATACCCAACTCATCACACTGATTGAGCAGGTTTACCAGCCAGTCGCGGGACAGCTCTACCGGCATACACCAGCGCGTCATGCCATGCTTGAGCAGCAAACGCAGGGTTACCGCGTTGTAGCAGTTGAGCGCATGTCCGGCGACAAACGGCAGCTTACGCTCGGCGCACATGTTTACCACGCCGAGATCGCTGGCTTCCAGCAGGAAGTCGCCGTTTTCAACATAGCGCTTCAGTTCTCCCAGCTCAGAGGAGGCTTGCACCAGCGCCAGCGTCGACAGCACCACCTGTTTACCGCTGCCAGCGAGTGATTTCGCCATATCCAGCCAGTCACCCACTTTGGTGGCGCGGCGTTTACTGCATACCGCCTCGCCAAGATAGATAACGTCGGCCTGGCTTACGGCGGCCTGCTGATAAAAATCTTCCAGCGTTTCTTTCGGCCAGTACCACAGCACCGGCCCTAAGGAATATTTCATTGCTTCTCTCACTGCCATTTACGGTGATACGCGCCAAGCGTGGTTTGCGTGCCTTCGGACATTGAACCGAGCGTTTCCATCCACGCGTCCTGCGGGGTGTAGTTTTGCGGGTCGGCCATACAGCGGTCGATTGCCTGGCGCCACACTTTCGCTACCTGGCTGACATAGGCCGGGCTACGCTGGCGCCCTTCGATTTTTACCGAAGCAATATTGGCCGCCAGCAGTTCTGGTAGCAGCTCCAGCGTATTCAGGCTGGTGGGTTCTTCCAGCGCATGGTAGCGCTCGCCATCAACCAGATAGCGGCCTTTACACAGCGTCGGATAACCGGCGTTTTCTCCGTCCTGATAGCGATCGATCAGGACTTCGTTTAACCGTGACTCCAGTCCCTGCGGGGTTTGTTGCCAGCGCACAAAGCGAGCAGGGGAGCAGGCACCCACCGTGTTAGGAGACTCGCCCGTCAGATAGGACGAAAGATAGCAACGGCCTTCCGCCATAATGCACAGGCTGCCAAAGGCGAACACTTCCAGGGGAACTGGCGTGACGCGAGCAAGCTGCTTCACCTGATGAATAGACAGCACGCGCGGCAACACCACGCGGGCAACGTCAAAGTTGCGATGGTAGAAATTAATCGCCTCTTCATTGGTTGCAGATGCCTGAACAGAGACATGGCGCTCAATATGCGGGTAGCGCTCTGCGGCATACTCAAGCATGGCGAGGTCGGCGAGGATCAGCGCATCCGCATCCAGTTGCGCCGCCATATCTACGGCACGTTGCCAGCGCGCGTAACCATCCGGATGCGCAAAGGTGTTAATTGCGATGTGCAGCTTACGGCGGTGCTGATGGACAAAATTCACCGCTTCCTGCAATTTTTTCTCGGTAAAATTAAGGCCGGCGAAATGACGGGCGTTGGTATCATCTTTCAGCCCGATGTAGACAGCATCAGCGCCGTTCTCGATGGCCGCCTTAAGCGCCGGGAGGTTTCCGGCAGGGCAGAGCAGCTCCATAATTTATCCTGAACGTTGCGCCATGTAGGGCGCAGAAATGTTAACGAAGAGGGATTTTAGTTAACCTTGCTGAGACAATTTTTGATTTGAGGCAGTTAAAGTCGTATTGATGACACCAATAAAGAGGTAACAATTTCGTAGCGAATTGTTGATTTATGCCGCTATGTCGTTTATTTGATATGGCAAAATAGCAGGACTATTGAAACAGGGAGTAAAGCTCGTGTTGGATAAACTGCGTTCACGCTTAGTACATTTTGGTCCTTCTCTGATGAGTGTACCGGTTAAACTGACGCCCTTTGCGCTGAAGCGCCAGGTTCTGGAACAGGTCCTGAGCTGGCAGTTTAGTCAGGCGCTGGCCGATGGGGAGCTGGAGTTTCTCGACGGTCGCTGGCTGAGCATTCATGTACGTGACATTGGCCTTAAATGGTATACCTCTGTTGAAAACGATAAACTGATCGTCAGCCAGAATGCAGATGCGGATGTCAGTTTTAGCGCCGATGCCAGCGATCTTCTGATGATCGCGGCGCGTAAGCAGGATCCGGATACGCTTTTTTTCCAGCGTCGCCTGGTGATTGAAGGTGATACAGAATTAGGGCTGTATGTAAAAAATCTGATGGACGCCATCGAACTGGAGCAGATGCCTAAGGCGCTGCGCATCATGCTGATGCAGTTGGCGGATTTTGTTGAGGCGGGAATGAAAACGTCGCCAGAAACTAAACAGACTTCGGTAGGTGAGCCATGCTGATTCGAGTTGAAATTCCCATTGATGCCCCTGGTATTGATGCACTGCTGCGCCGTTCGTTTGAGAGCGATGCGGAAGCTAAACTAGTACACGACCTGCGTGAAGACGGGTTCTTAACGCTGGGTCTGGTTGCTACCGATGACGAAGGTCAGGTCGTGGGTTATGTCGCGTTCAGTCCTGTCGATGTCCAGGGCGAAGATCTGCAATGGGTCGGCATGGCGCCGCTGGCGGTAGATGAAAACTACCGTGGGCAGGGTCTGGCGCGTCAACTGGTCTATGAAGGGCTCGATTCCCTGAACGAGTTTGGCTACGCCGCGGTGGTGACGCTGGGCGATCCGGCTCTATACAGCCGTTTTGGCTTTGAGCTGGCTGCGCATCACGATCTGCATTGCCGCTGGCCAGGCACCGAAAGCGCGTTCCAGGTCCATCGCCTGGCGGATGACGCGCTGGAAGGCGTGACGGGTCTTGTGGAATACCACGATCACTTCAATCGTTTTTAAGCTCCGGGGTTTGCAGGCTGCTCAGTAGCGCCTCAAACCCTTCGCCTTCTACAAGGCGCTCTTTCTGCCGCTTGGTGAGCTGTTTGACGCGATACTCTATGCGCAGAGCCAGCGAACGATCGCCGATCTGCGCCGCAAATGCCAACGTGAGTTCCCCCTTTCCGCGTAGTGCCTTCGCACCTTTCCCACTTTGATGCTGCTTATAGCGGCGCTGCACATCGGTGGTTATACCGGTGTATAAGGCGTTGTCCGCGGTACGGATCAGGTACAGATACCAGGGTGTCATTGTCACCATCGACGTGATAATTTTCAGGCCTACAGTATAAAAGAGAACAGACATGGAAACACTGACTGCGGTGACTCGCTGGCTGGCAAAGCAGCACGTCGTGACCTGGTGCGTTCATCATGAAGGTGAATTGTGGTGCGCCAATGCGTTTTACCTGTTTGATGCGCAGAAGATGGCATTCTATGTGCTGACTGAAGATAAAACGCGCCATGCGCAGATGTCGGGGCCGCGCGCGCCGATTGCCGGCACGGTAAATGGTCAGCCCAAAACGGTCGCCCTGATTCGTGGCGTGCAGTTTAAGGGGGAGATTCGCCGCCTTGAAGGGCAGGAGAGTGAAGCCGCGCGTAACGCTTACAACCGCCGTTTCCCCGTCGCCAGAATGTTGCCAGCGCCCGTGTGGGAGATTCGACTGGATGAAGTCAAATTCACGGACAATACGCTGGGTTTCGGTAAAAAGATGCACTGGCTACGTGATCTATAGTTAAAAGAGTGATTGAAGCGTCAGGGGAAAATAAACGATGAGCCAGGTGTTAATAACCGGTGCAACGGGTCTGGTGGGTGGACATTTATTGCGGATGCTACTGAATGAACCCCGGATCAATGCCATTACGGCGCCGACGCGTCGACCGCTGGCTGATACGGTTGGCATCTATAATCCCCACGATCCGCAGCTAACCGATGCTCTGGCGCAGGTTACCGATCCGGTTGATATTGTCTTTTGCTGTCTGGGAACGACCCGGCGTGAAGCGGGCAGCAAAGAGGCATTTATCCACGCTGACTATACGCTGGTAGTGGATACGGCCCTGACGGGGCGTCGGCTGGGGGCACAGCATATGCTGGTGGTGAGTTCGATGGGCGCTAATGCCAATTCGCCGTTTTTTTATAACCGGGTGAAAGGTGAAATGGAGCAGGCGCTGATCGCGCAGAATTGGCCTCGGCTGACGATTGCCCGGCCTTCTATGCTTCTGGGTGATCGGGATAAACAGCGGGCGAATGAAATGTTTTTAGCGCCATTATTTCGGTTGCTGCCGGGTAACTGGAAGTCGATTGAAGCGCGCGATGTGGCGCGGGCTATGCTGGCGGAGGCGCTGGCGCCTGGACCGGAGGGCGTTACGATACTGACTTCTTCCGAGCTGCGCGAAAGGGCTAAATAACATGCCGGATGGCGTTGACGCTTATCCGGCCTACAAACGATTACGTCCTGTAGGCCGGATAAGACACCCATGCATCGCCATCCGGCATCACTATTATTTAATAAACGTAAAGGCCGTCGTGACGCGTTTCACGCCGCTTACCCGGCTGGCGATGTCCGCCGCCGCCTTCGCTTCGCGCTCGGTCACCAGACCCAGCAGGAAGACTTCTCCATTCTCGGTCGTGACTTTCACGTTAGAGGATTTCACCTGATCGCTGGTCAGCAACTGGGAACGTACTTTGGTGGTGATCCAGGTATCGTTGGATGCTTCGCCCAGGCCGATTGGCTGGCCCTGACGGATCTCATTAAAGACCTCAGTCGTACCTTCTACGCCCATCGCAATTTGTTTTGCCCGCGCAGACAGTTCGCTATTTGGCGACTGACCGACCAGCAGCACTTTACCCTGATACGCGCTGACGTTGATTCGCGTTTCTTTCTTGATCTGGGCATCTTTCGACAACGCCGTATTGACACGTAACTCCAGGGTTCCATCATCTACCTGGGTGCCGACACTGCGAGGGTCCGTCGCGGCTTTGGTGCCGACAGCAGCAGTTCCGACAACGGCAGCAGCGACACAGCCTTGCAGCAGCAGTGCAGCGATAATCACAGCAAGCGGCGAAAATGCCTTCATGTGTACTCCTTAATCATCCTGGTGAGGGAAAAGCGTGTTGTCGATGAGATCGCAAAGGCAGTTGACCGTTAGCATATGCATTTCCTGAACGCGGGCGCTATGGTGCGAGGGGATACGGATTTCAACATCCTGCGGCCCCAGTAATCCGGCCAGCTCTCCTCCGTCATACCCGGTCAGCGCGACGATTGTCATGTCGCGTGTCACGGCGGCTTCAACGGCTTTTACGATATCACGGCTATTACCACGCGTAGAGATTGCCAGTAGAACATCACCTGCATGTCCCAGCGCACGGACTTGTTTTGCATAAACTTCATCGTGCAGGCGATCGTTGGCAATCGCAGTTAAGACCACATTATCAGTATTTAGTGCAATCGCAGGTAAACTTGGGCGTTCTGTTTCAAAACGATTGATCATGCTGGCAGCAAAATGCTGTGCGTTGGCAGCGGACGTCCCATTACCACAACAGAGAATTTTGTTGCCATTGAGCAAGGACTGAACCAGCGTCATGGCTGCACGGGAGATCGCATCCGGAAGTGCTTCAGCCGCAGCTATCTGCGTTTGAATGCTTTCAGTAAAGCAGACTTTAATTCTATCTAACACGCTAATCCTTAAGAACCAGGCTCTGAATCTTCAACTATGAGCGGTCGTTGAACGCGTCCTTAAACCACTCAACATCATTTCCGGTGAAGGCTAACACATCGAACCGGCAATCCACAGTATCAAAACTCCCATTGTGGCGCGCAAGCCACAAGCGGGCGGTCTGTAATAATTTGTGTTGTTTGCTCCGGGTCACACTTGCCGCTGCACCGCCAAACTGGGTCGAGCGTCGAAAGCGGACTTCAACAAATACGGTGGTGTTGCCTTCACACATTATCAGGTCGATTTCGCCGCCACGCTCACGCACGTTGGCGGCGATAAAATGCAATCCCTTGCTCTGCAGCCAGTCACGCGCGGTGGATTCCCACGCGTCACCGGTCTGTTTACTTGTTAACTGGCGGGGACGACTTGTCCTTGCTGGTATTTGAGCCATGATAACTTCCTGTTAATCACACAATCCGGCGTTGCGGTTAAGGCCCCGGTGTTGCCGTTAATTTCGAAACCCTGCACCTGACGCATCTGCGAGAAGTGGTTGGCAAGCGACCAGGCATCGACGCCCATCGCGTACATACGCGCCAGCGAGTAGTCGTTACGAACCGCGCCAAGCGCTTGCTGCATGAGAGGAGCGTTAGCGCCTGCCAGCATCGGTATTTCGCTGTACTGCAGGCCTTCCATCTCCAGACGGAAATCAGGACCAGCGGTACCCTGCGCGCTGCGGGAGCTGGCGTACAGCGTCGCACCGCTCTGGCTGCCGTTACGCATGGCGATCATCGGTTTAATAAACGCAATTTCTTCCGGCGTTGCCAGAATATACACGGCATCAACACGACCGCTGCCGCCAGTGATTTGGGCATCGGTTGGCGCAGCCGGTATCGTCAGGCCGCCAATCGTCACGCCAGGTTGCGCAGGTACAGAGGACGCCATCGGGCTGCCCGTCAGGGAAATCCCCGAGCCGCCGTTGACGCCCATTTTCAGCTCGGCGGTGGAGCCGAACTTCTGCTGCAACACTACGCCGCCGCCCAGTTTTTGCCATTCCTGAGCAAAGGCATTGGCCACGCGATCGCCTAACGAACTGCGCGGGATCAGCAGCAGTGGCGTTTGTTTGCCCTGGTCGTGGATGTGACGCGCGGCATCGCGTGCTTCATCTTCTGGCGACAAAGCGAAGTAGCAGACGTTCGGCAGGTTTTTCACCGACTCCGGCTGATTAAGCGCCAGCACGTTTAATGGAGTGTTGCTTTTCATCAGCTCTTCAACATTGTTTTTCAACAGCGGACCAACCACGATGCTGGCGCCATCCTGCTGGACCTGAGTCAGGATCTGGTTCAGCGGTTGTGATGACGTGTCGTAGATTTTCAGCTCTGCGGACGGATTCGCCGGCGCGCTGGCGGTCGTTGGCTGTACAGGCGCAGCTTCCGGCTGTGCTGGCGTCTCGTTGGTCAGATCGTTGACTGACGCCTGAGAAGGGCTGGCAACACCGTCAGTCGTTTGCGGCTGTTCCATGGTCGTTGCAGCTGTTGTATCCACAGCAGGCGCAGCTACAGCAGGGGCCGCTACGGGTTGAGTACCCATGTTTTTCGCCGCTTCAAAGCCTTGCTGAATAGTACGGCCAAATACAGCGGCCTGACCGTTCAGCGGCAGTAGCAGCGCAATTTTGCTGGTGGAGGCGGGCTTAAAGCTCTGCACGTTAACCAACTGCGTTGGCAGCATTTTTGCGCCAGGATTTTGCGGATAACGTTTCTGCCAGTCAGCAATACCGGCTTTCATCATGTCCGGATCGTTACGGTTATCGAACCAGACGCGCTGGAGATCCAGCCAGCCTTGCAGCACGTTTTCATCTGCATTGATGACCAGCGCCTGCGCTTGCTCCTGGGTCATGGATGACAGCGCCTGCCAGGTGGCATCGATGTTTTTCTGCTTAGCATTCGCGACTAGCAGCGGTTCCTGAGCGATCAGGGCGCGCAGTAGCGTCAGTGATGGGCGACCCTGGTTGACGTCGATTTGCGCCTGCCAGTATCTGGCCTGCTGGTTTTGATCGAAATCGGCAGGAGTGAGTTTATCCAGCAGGGCCTGAGCGCCAGCGATATCTTTCTGCGCGAGCTTGATCTCGACGGCCAGCAGAGACTGCTCACGACGCTGAGTATCGCTGAGTTTCTGCGGTAGCTGGTTGAACAGCTCGGTAGCCTGCTGGCTCTTGCCTTCTTTCAGCAGTGCACGAATGGCGAGTAATTGCCAGTTGGTCTTGCTATCATCTGAGCTTTGCTGCATTTGTTGCAGATAAAAGCCGGAATCAGCCTGCGCAGTGCCCTGCATATGGGCTGCACTCTGGTCTGGCGCCTGGGTGCCACAGCCTGCGAAAATCAGTGCTGCCAGAATGACTGGTAGCGCGCGCGCGGCTTTCAAACGAGAAAATGTTGAGGGTACCATACTGTATCCAGTGATATTTTTTTACTCAATGCTCAATATTAAATCGGCAATACGGACGACACAATGAAACAACACGAATCGGCGGATAATTCTCAAGGCCAACTCTTTATTGTACCTACTCCTATAGGAAATTTGGCTGATATTACCCAACGAGCGCTCGAAGTTTTACAAGCCGTTGATTTGATTGCCGCTGAAGACACCCGTCATACAGGATTATTGTTACAACACTTCGCGATTAACGCCCGTTTGTTTGCGTTACACGATCACAATGAGCAACAAAAAGCGGAAACGCTGGTGGCGAAACTCAAAGAAGGGCAAAACATTGCGCTGGTTTCCGATGCCGGAACGCCGCTGATTAACGATCCTGGCTACCATCTGGTGCGCACCTGTCGCGAAGCGGGGATCCGCGTTGTTCCTCTGCCGGGCCCGTGCGCCGCCATTGCCGCGCTGAGCGCTGCCGGTCTGCCTTCAGACCGCTTTTGCTATGAAGGTTTTCTGCCCGCTAAATCTAAGGGCCGACGTGATGCGATGAAAGCCATTGAGGCTGAACCACGTACGCTTATTTTTTATGAATCAACCCACCGTTTACTGGATAGCCTGGAAGATATGGTCGCCGTCTGGGGCGAATCCCGCTACGTGGTGCTGGCGCGTGAGTTGACGAAAACCTGGGAAACCATTCACGGCGCGCCGGTCGGCGAATTGCTGGCGTGGGTCAAGGAAGATGAAAACCGTCGCAAAGGCGAAATGGTGCTGATTGTTGAAGGGCATAAAGCGCAAGAAGACGATCTGCCTGCCGATGCGCTGCGGACCCTGGCGCTGCTGCAAGCCGAACTGCCGCTGAAAAAGGCCGCCGCGCTGGCCGCTGAAATCCATGGCGTGAAGAAGAATGCGTTGTACAAACACGCGCTGGAACAGCAGGGAGAGTAAACGTGAGCACCTACCAACCGCCTTTTACCGTTACGCCATTGATCCTCAATCAAGTCATTGAGATTGGTGAGCTGATGGGGCATTGGGCGGCGATGGCGGGCAGGACATCTCCTCTGTTGCGTAAAGAGAACCGTATTCGTACTATCCAGGCTTCTTTAGCGATTGAGCATAATTCGTTGACGACGGATCAGGTTACAGCCCTGATGGACGGTAAGCGTATTTTGGCTCCGGCTAAAGATATACAGGAAGTCAGAAATGCGATTCTGGCCTATGAAAAAATGTCGGAGTGGAAAAGTGAAAAACTCTCCGATCTTTTACAGGCACATCAAATCCTGATGATGGGGCTTGTCGATAACCCGGGCCAATTGCGAGCCGGCAATGTCGGTGTTTACAGGGAAAAGCAGCTTATTCATATGGCCCCACCGGCTTCACAAGTTCTTCGTTTGATGAATGACTTACTGGACTGGTTAAAGACGACAGAACTTCACCCGCTTATCGCGGGTGCTGTATTCCATTATGAGTTCGAATTTATTCATCCTTTTGCCGACGGCAATGGACGGATGGGGCGATTGTGGCAGACATTAATCCTGCGTGAGTGGCGTTCAGAATTAGCCTGGTTGCCGGTGGAAACGCTGATCCACTACCAGCAGGATCGCTATTATCAGGTACTAGGAGTGTGCGATCGGCAAAGCAACTGCACGCCATTTATAGAATTTATTCTGGAAAATATTATCTCTGCTTTGCAAGAGGGATTAGGAAAATCAGCAACCCTGTCGGAAGAAATGTCGGAAGAAATGTCGGAAGAAATGTCGGAAGAAATGTCGGAAGAAATGGCGTCTGATTTACTGGATATAGAAAAACGCATTCTACGAATCTTGTCGCATCAGCCTGGTAGATCTGCCAAAAGTATCGCTGATGAGTGTGAAATCTCACCCCGAACAGTTGAACGCTATCTGAAAGCGTTGCAGCTAAAAGGTAAACTGCAACGCGTTGGCGCGACGAAAGGAGGGATGTGGCGGGTGCTGTAAATTTTATTTATCAGAGTATTGTGAGCCGTCAATCAGGCAACCCACATTGCTGTGCAGCCATAAAAATGAAGCAGGAATAGCTGTTGTAACGGTGGCGGCCAGGTATTTTTCTACCGCATCATGCTTCCCTTCACCTGCTATCAACAACAAGATCTCTTTTGCATTCAGAATGTCCTTCAACCCGAGCGTAATGCCGCGAGTTACAGGATTAGCGGCCGTTTTTAACATGTCATGATGGCGCGTTTTCTCATCAAGTACGCTGATATGGCAAAACGGTTCCAGTGACTCGGCAGGTTCATTCAACCCCAAATGGCCATTTTTGCCGATTCCGAGCAGACATAAATCGAGGCCGCCCCGGCTGGCAATAATATCTGTGATGCGCTCGCACTCTTGCTCATCAATGTTTTCGGATTGAAAACCGACCAGCTGTTCTGCTCGTAAACCCAATGGTTGAACGATGTGTTGTTGCAGGAAAGATTCGCACGTTGCTGGAGAGTTCAGGGGAATGCCAACCCACTCGTCCAGTTTCACGAAAACTACCCGCTCAATATCGATCTGACGCTGGTTAATTTTCTCGACAAAGTAGCGATAGGTGAGAAGCGGCGAGCCTCCGGTTGCCAGACAGATGGTGGCATCAGGTTTCTTCTGTATCAGCGTAATTAACTGCTCGCTGGCGCGTTCGCTCAATACGTCATAATTGTCGCAGTACCGGGTATATTGCATTTATCGAGTCCTTTTGAAGGAGGATGTTGCAGGCCGCTTCATCCTCTTTTCGTTTAAAGAATGCCAAGTGCTGACGAGATAATTGACAGTACAAACGTTACGCCGATTAACAGTACTGGATGTGCTTTTTTCACCCGCAACAGGTAGTACATCAGCAGCGTGTAGCCCATAGGTAAAATATTCGGGAATACTTTATCGAAAAAATCCTGCTGTAAGGCCACGCTGTGGGTACTGTCGATCGCGAAGGAAGTTACAACATTGATATGCACATAGGAGGCGATGAGCCCACCGATAACGGTTATCCCGAGGATCGTCGCTGAGCGGGCAATCATCTGCGAGTTTTCCCGTACTTTATCGATAGCTTTAACCCCGACCGAGTAACCAACGTGCGTCCAACCGACACGTAGGAAAAAGATCATCAAATAAACGGCGAAAAACAGAATTGGCCCCAGGATGTTCCCCTGACTGGCGAAAGAGGAGCAGATCCCCGCCATAATGGGCAGCAAGGTGAACCAGAAAATGGCATCGCCGATCCCGGCGATGGGTCCAAACAATGCTACTTTCAAGCCTTTAATCGTGTCGCGATTTTCTCCCTTCTCCTCCATTGAGATTAGCAGTCCCATCAGGAAGCCTACCAGGTTCGGGTGGGTATTGATAAATTCCAAATGATCTTTCATCGCCGCGCTCAGACCGGCTTTATCATCTTTATAGATTTTTCTCAGGATCGGGAGCATCGCCCAGGTAAAACCACCTGCCTGCATCCTTTCATAGTTAAAGCTGGCCTGAAGAAGGGACGATCGAAACCCCAGGCGAGTAATGTCTTTTTTACTGATTTCAGATCCCATTGCTGTAGTCCTCTTCTTCATTGTTCTTATTGGCGACAGGCTGAGGTTGAGCCTGCTGTTTGGCTTTCGCATTGAAAAACTCATATACGGCGAAGCCTGCGCCTAATACGGCGACGGGCAAAAGGTTATTAACCTGGATGTAGCAAACGAAAAGGAAGCCAGCAATCAGGTATGGAATGTACTGTGCTTTAAACATCACGCGGAGCAACAAACCAAAACCGACTGCGGGCAAAATGCCACCGGCCACTTCAAATCCATGTGTTAACCAGGCAGGCATGGCTTTTACCAGAGACTGCATAGCGCCTTGTGCCAGATACGTACACAGGAAGGCGATGATGGCGTAAGAAGAAGCCACTATCAGCGTTGTCAGCCAGTTCAAACGTGTAAATGCGCCTGTGTTTGCTTCTTTCGCACAGCTATCTGCTTTCGCCATGAATAAAGAGAATGCTGAGTAAAAGAACAATATGACGTACTGCATCAAGAGGCTGAAAGGTAAGCCAAGACCGATAGCTGTTTTAGCATCCACACCGGTAGACCATGCGATCACCGTGGTCATTAAACCGGCCATGATGGGGTTCGGCGGCTGTACACCACCTGCGGGTGTCAAACCGGCAAAGGCCAGTTCTGTCAGACCACCCGTTATCAGGCCAATATGAATATCGCCGAGAATAGCGCCGGTTAGAGTACATACAATGATTGGCCGGAATAAAAACAAGGCTTCCAGCCAAAAATCTATTCCAAGGAAGAAGACTAATGCAGCCAGGGATATGCCCTGAAGTAGTGTTATTTCATGCATGTCGGATACCTCAAATAAATAAATCCTTTTATTATGAAAAATCTGATTTATCCCTTACTCAGGGATCTGTTCTTTTTGATCGCCAGGGACATCCTGAATAAAAATATTAACGCCTTGTTTCTTAATAAATTGAAGATTTTCAAGATCCTGATCGTTAACATAAACTTTGCTACTGATCTGCTTTTTACCTTCTGAAAAATGCATATTGCCTACATTGACATCCTTCAGCGTAATGCCTCCTTCAAGCAGTTTTCTGACCGTTTGTGGTGTTCGGCAAATCAGGAATATTTTCTGGTGTGGTGCGGCCTTACCAATAACGTTGATGGTTTTTTCTATAGAAAAGAAACGGATGCCAAAGCCATAGGTTTCAGCGGTGATGCCCATTAATTTCTGCTGGATCTCATCCTGAGCAACGTCATCATCAACAACGACTAACAGGTTAGCTCCAATTGTTGATGTCCATGTCACGCCAACCTGTCCATGGACTAATCTGTCATCAATGCGGGTTAATAGAATATTTGGACTGCTCATACTTAAATCCTCACCATAAAAAGATTGAATGACATAGATGATTGAAATATATTATTTTTGCAGCATTGAATTCATAAATTTATTCAGCATGATTTAAAAATCATACCTCTATTTTATTTGAACAATGAGCACTACCTGACATTACGCAGATAGCACTCGTGAATAAAAATTGAAATCTAACGACGGTCACGATAATTCGCAGGTAGCCATCAATTTATTTGCCGAGCCACATACATTGATTTTGCTGCGCACCACTTCTTTCATTGCATCCATACCGACCCGCATGTAGTAGCGAGGATCGTTGCCCTGCGGATTTTCTGCAAACCATGCTTTGACCGCGTCGGCAAAGGCAATTTTCAGCTCCGTGGCGACGTTAACTTTGCACACACCAAGCTCGATCGTGCGGCGAACGTATTCGTCAGGGACATCGCTTGCGCCATGCAGCACCAGTGGAATATCCACCACTTCACGAATTTCACCCAGGCGCTGGAAATCGATTTTAGGCGTTTTGGTGTACAGGCCGTGCGCAGTGCCGATGGCAACGGCAAGGCTATCTACGCCGGTACGCTCAACAAACCGTTTGGCTTCTAGTGGGTCGGTGAGGAAGGCGCTTTCAGCATCCACGCTCATGTCATCTTCAACACCACCGAGGCGACCTAACTCTGCTTCCACGCTGCAATCTTTGGCATGGCAAAAATCGACGACAGATTTCACCAGCTTTACGTTTTCTTCAAACGGGAAGTGGCTACCGTCGATCATTGCGCTACGAACGCCAGCATTCACTTTGCGGCGGATATCGTCCAGCGACTCATGATGATCGAGATGTAACGCCAGCGGCATGTCGTAGCTGGTGGAATACGCGCTGCACAGCGCATAGATCTCTTCCAGTGCAATATGCTTAAAGGTGCCAGGCGTTCCGGCGAGGATCACTGGCGATCGCATTTCATGGCACACCTCAAGGATTGCCTGGATCGTCTCGGCGTTGTGGATGTTGAAGGCGGGTACGGCGTAGCCCTTTTTTTGCGCATCCAGCAGAAGGTATTTTGTGGAAATGATGCTCATAAAACGATCCTCTTAGGCGTTCCAGGGGTGAATAACAACGCCCTGTACAACACGGTTCACTGTGCCACTGGCGGAAGGTGTATCCGGCGTATTACCGATATTGATGGATTGCGTCAAAGCAAAGACCTGGGCGTAGATCAGGAAGCAGAACGCCAATTCCATATCGATGAAAGAGCGTGCTGGCGGCAGCAAAATATGTGGACCCGCTTCAATCACCTCATGGGTTTGTGCGGCAATCGCGACCACCCGCAGCGCCTGCCGATCGCGGCGTAATTCTGCCAGCAAATCGAGATCGTATTGACGTGTATAGGGATGACTGGAAACAAAGACCACGACCAGCGTTTCGTTATCAACCAGCGACTTTGGACCGTGACGAAAACCGGTCGGGGAGTCATAGAATGCAGCCAGTTTGCCCGCTGTCAGCTCCAGGACTTTCAGTGCCGATTCTCGCGCAGCTCCCTGTAATCCACCGCTACCGAGGTAGACGATCCGTTTCCAGGGCTCATTGCCAAACACACCGTCGCTGAAATCGCCAAGTGAAGTCAGGATCGCCTGGCACCGATCGGCCACATCGCGGAAGGTCTGACTGCTGATTTTCTCCGGGGCGAATACTGCCAGACAGCTGGCCATCATGGTGGTAACGCTGCTGGTCATGGCAAAACCGCGGTCATGTGTTTCAGCGGGCATTAACAGAGCAAAAGCGTTGTCGCTTGTGACTGCGTTTTGATACAGGCTACCTGCTTCGTTGCAGGTAATTGGCAGGTGATAGCACTCAGGTACAAACTGATTAGCCAGCTCCACTGCCGCAACGCTTTCCGGGCTGTTACCTGAGCGAGCGAAAGAAACCAGCAACAGCGGATGTGAGGGATTCAGATAATCCATCGGATTGGTGACCAGGTCGGTGGTCGGCACAGCGCTGATGTTTTTTCCGGTATAGCTTGCCAGCCAGGGGGCAATGATGTCGCCAATGAATGCTGAGGTTCCGGCCCCGGTCAGTACGATCCGCAGATCGTTTTTGCGCAGCAATGGCGCGAGAAAGTTGTCAATGGCAGATCGAATGTTGTCGATATTGGTGAGGGAGTGGATCCAACTGGCTGGCTGTTGACGGATCTCTTCTTCGGTCCAGGTGCCTGTTACCGCAGTAACAGGGGTATAGGTTTCTGGCATAACTTAAGTCCTTAGTCTCGTAAATTCCACATAAGACGCTGGCGAAAATGTCGCTATCTTTCGTTTCGTTTCACTTGTTCATCTTGTCGATTGATTAAAATCTATAGAAAAGAAATCGAAAGATCAATAATCCAAAATGAAATAAAACGAAATTTGTGATCGTTAGAACGAAGGTTGCAGTTATCTTATTGATCTATAATGAAGAGATTGATTGCAATATGGATCGGTATTTCCACAAACGAAAGGAAAAGAAAGGCCTTGCGATCGAAGACCGCAGGCCAACAGGAGATAAAATGAAAGGTCTAAAGGGGGGGAACCTGACCCTGAATCCAGATCTGTTGTAAATGCAGCCTGCTATTAAGCGCGATCGTGTCGGCACGTTTGCCCACCGCTAATGATCCCATCAGACGATCAATACCCAACAGACGCGCAGGGTGGAGTGAGGCCATATGAATTGCCGCTTCTGCCGTTATCCCGGTGAGTTCGACCATATTACGTACGGCCGCATCAACCGAAAGCGTACTACCCGCCAGGCCTCCAGAGGCGGTTCGTACAATACCACTACACATTTCCACTTCCTCGCCACAGAGCGTATAGCGACCATCTGGCATTCCAGCAGCCTGCATGGCATCGGTGATCAGCACCAGTCTGTTTTTTGCGCAACAGCAGCATAGCTTCATGGCTGCCGGGTGGACATGGTGCCCGTCAGCGATAAGCTCCAGCCAGGCGCGTGGATCTGTTAACCCAGCGCCAACCATTCCTGGCTCCCGGTGATGTAAGCCGGTCATCCCGTTGTAGCAGTGCACTAACCCGTCTGCACCGGCATCGAAGGCCGCGCGGGTTTGTTCCCAGGTGGCTGCGCTATGACCCAGCATAACCCTTACGTTGTGTTGCTTAAGATGCGCAATTGCTTGTAATGCATCTGGTTTTTCTGGTGCCAGTGCAACGACGCGTAATGTTTGCCTGGAAATTGCAATCAGTTCATCCAGTTCACTGAGCTCCAGTTCCCTGAAAAGCTCAGGCGGATGCGCCCCTTTGTTCTGCGGCGTAAAGTACGGGCCTTCAAGATAACTGCCCAGCACCTGCGCGCCAGGTCCACCGGAATGGTAGCGATGGGCAATACGCTCCAGCGCCTTGTGAATATCCGGTAGTGGAGCGGTGACGGTGGTGGGTAGCCAGTTGGCTACCCCTTCACGTGCTTTGTGCATCGCCAGTTTATCGAGCGTATCCGGTGCCTCATCCATCACATCGACGCCCGCGCCGCCGTGTACGTGGATATCAATGTAAGCCGGACAAAGCAGCTCTGCGTCGCGGATCATAACGCCGGAGGGGATGGGCTCTATTTCTGCAATGAAGCCATCTTCAATATGTAATTGATGATCGTCCAGCCAGCCCCGTTCTGTCAGCAGGCGTCTGGCGCGCAGTAGCTGTGTCATATCCCTTCCTCAACGGGCTTTTCCTCACGACAGCGTCCCAGTTCGTCTACCAGGCTAGTTAAGCCACGATGCCCGCACTCCAGCGCCTGCAAGCGAAATGCTTCGCTGCTCAGGCCATCGCGCTCGAGCACCATTTCCAGCAGTAGTTGCAGATTGGTGCCGGTGATCACCTCAGTGCCTTGCCTTTGCATCGCCAGCGTGGAAGCGACGCGAAACGGCGTCCCGCCTAACAGGTCTGTCAGAAACACGATGTCTTGCTGCGCATCCAGTTCACTCACCGCTAGTTCAAGCTGCGAGGTGAGTAAGGCGGTGGTTGAGGTTTCCGGAAAGTCGATGGCGATGAACTGTGATTGTTCACCCAGAATCTGTTTCATCGCTTTTTCCATTCCGCTGGCAAACCCGCCATGGCCGGTCAAAATAATACCTAACATCTACAACCCCTCGTATTTACAGGAAATGACAGAACTTGCCCACGACGCCGAGCACCACGGTAATGGCGATAAGGCGCAAAGGACTCCAGCCACGACGAACCAGCCAGAACATAGTTAATGTGTAGACCAGCGGCAAAAAAGCAGGCATCAGCTTGTCTATAACATCCGTTTGCAGTTTTACAACCGCATCACCAGCCGTGATTTCCAGGGTAGTGCTCAGGCGAACATAGGTTGCTACCAACGCGCCGATCACCGTCATCCCTACGATGGATGCCGCATGTCCAACCTTTTTGGTATTAGCTTTAATCAGCGGGATGGCAGCAACGCCCATTCGATAAGCATAGTGTGCCAGTCCAAAGCGCAGACCAAGATGAACCACGTTAAACATAACAATAAAGACAACTGCGCCAAGAATAGAACCTTGCAGCGCCAGGCTGGCTCCGATACCGCCGCAAATAGGCAATAACGTTAACCAGAACATGGCATCACCGATGCCGCCAAGCGGCGCGCCGACAGCAATCTTGGTGCTTTGAATACTGTTCACATCCTGCTTGGAGCGTTCCATCGCCAGGATAATCCCGATAACAAACGTGACCAGAAAAGGGTGCGTGTTGAAGAAGCCCATATGACCTGTCATCGAACGCGCAAGGTCGCGTTTGTTGGTATGGATCTTTTTCAGTGCAGGTAACAAGCCGTACAACCATCCTGACGCCTGCATACGTTCGTAGTTAAAAGAAGCCTGTAACAGCATTGAACGCCAGGCGACACGGTTGATATCTTTTTTTGTCAGCTCGGCACCGATATTCTGGTCTTCGTAGACGTTTTCATTTGTGCCGGACAGCAGCGTTTCTTCGGTTTCGGAAACGTTTGGCAGAGTCGTTTGATTAGATGCCATCTTCGAATTCCTCTTTTTGTGCTGCAGGAGCTGTAGGTTCAGGTGATTTACGCAGAAAATCGATCAACGCCATGGCCAGTGCAGCTGCAGCAATCGCTAGCACCGGGAGTTTGAGCCAGGCTGCGGCCACAAAACCCAGAATGAAGTAAGGGATATAGACGTTTTTCATCATGATTTTCAGCAGTACGGCGAAGCCGATAGCGGGCATAATGCCGCCTGCCACACCGAGGCCATCAATCAGACGAGCTGGCAGAACATCTATAGCGGTTTTGGCATGTTCCGCACCAAAGTAAATCGGCAGGAACGCGCATAAGAAGTAGAAGATCCCCAGTACGAGCAACGCCAGATAGTTGACCCGCTCAATCCCTGCGGTATCGGCATTCGCTGCCATGCGATCACACCGAGCCATCACCCCTGACATCACAGAGAACAGGAAGGTGATCCCCATTTGTACCGCTACGGCGAACGGTACCGCCACACCTACGGCAACTTCGGGTTTCACCCCGGTCGTTATGGCAAACGTGGTTCCTACGATAGTACCGATAATCACGTTTGGCGGCTGAGCTCCAGCCAGCGGGGCCAGACCCATCCACACCAGTTCCAGCGTACCCCCTGTCAAAATACCGGTATGCAGATCGCCCAGAATCAGGCCGACCAGTGGCCCGAGAACAACCGGGCGGTGCATGTGCGTTAACCCGTTGAACATATCCAGCCCAGCAATAAAGGCGAGAATACCCAACGCAAAAGCCTGCAACAGACTGATTTCCATTGTGAATCCCTCAGAGCAGTTTATAGAGGTCCTGGGCGGGTTCTGTTGGAACGCCCTGAACGAAGCATTCCACCCCAGCGGCTTTTAGCCCGTTGAATGCCGTAATATCGGCAGCGTCTACAGAAACCGTTTTGGCGATTTGTTGCTTGCCGTTGGCGTAGTGCATATTGCCAACGTTGATGCGGTTAACAGGAACACCGCCTTCGACCAGACGGAAGAAATCCGCAGGCGATTTGCAGACCAGCAGAATTTTCTGGCGATCGGCGGCACGGTGAATATTGTCGATCACTTTTTGTAGCGACCAGAAGCGTACGGCGATCCCTTCTGCCAGTACCATTTCCATCAGGTTTTGCTGCACGGGGTCTTCAGCCACTTCATCATTCGCGACCAGCACCAGGTTTGCCCCCGCAAACCCAACCCATTGCACACCAACCTGACCGTGAATCAGACGTTCATCAATGCGACTTAATACAATGTTTGGCATGGTATTTTTTTCTCTTTTTTGTTATGCGTTACGATCTCAAGCACGCCTGGCAGGCGCAGTGATATTGCTGCAGTATGTCCTGAATATGGTTAATGATGAGTTCTCGCGGTGTGGCGCTGAGATCTCCCTCGCGCACTTTTACGTACTGCAAGGGTAAATACTGGCTAATCAGCGGCAGGGGAATGGGGTCATCAGCCAGGTTGCGCACCAGCCGTTCGAATGCTTCATCAATCTGGCTGTCCGGCCAGTAGTAACGAACCCGATCGGAGTAGCTATATCCGCGAGCCAAACGGCGTGCATTACCATCGCCGTGATAGTGGCTCTGCCAGTACTCTGGTCGATCAAGCATTACGCTTTCCAGCACATGTCGCAGGCCTGAACAGGCTTTTGTAGGCAGTAATTCTTCTTCAATCGCGGCCAGTGAAAACAGCGCTTCGCGCAGAGCGAAGGTCAACGCGGGTCCCACTTTCAGGATAGCGAAGTGATCTATCACCAGTTGGCGCAAGGACTGTGGCGTTTGGTAATCGGTAGAATGCGCTTCAAACACCAGTGTGTCGTAGTCTTCAACCATTTTGCTGAGTGCCACAGCTTTCTGTGGTTGATAATCAATGATGTGTGTGTGGTCGAATTCAACGCCAGGTTGCACCACCAGGGCGATAATACGCGGCCAGATACCTTCCAGACCGCACTTTTCAAAGGCGTGATAGTGAGCCTGCAGCGTTGCGCGTGCGGCATCGGGCGTTGTTACCGCCAGGTCGGTTAACGTTTCGTGGGCGCCACCTGGAACCGGCACTTCTGTGCCAATTACATAGACCAGATCCGACTCGCCAAAATGTGCCATACAGGTTTCTTCGGCTACTTTTGCCAGACGCGCGGCGCGTTCCGCGACGATGTCATCTGTCAGTGGAACCGGGTCGTTAGCACACGACATACTGCAATCGAGGTGGATTTTTTTAAAACCTGCACTGACATAGCTTTTGATCAGATCGTCAGCGTTGGCCATTGCCTGTTCTGCAGGCAGATTTTGCCAACGGTTGGGCCCGAGATGGTCTCCGCCGAGAACCAGCATATCCTGAGAAAAATTAAGCGAGTCGGCTAAACGGCAGACAAAGCTGCGAAAATCGGCTGGTGTCATACCCGTATAGCCGCCAAACTGGTCAACCTGATTAGAGGTTGCTTCGATCAACAGCGGTGTATGGTTTGCATGGGCGTAGCGTATTGCGGCTTCCAGTACGATTGGATGCGCGGAACAAACGGCATAAATCCCGTTTGCCTTCCCCCGTTTATGCTGCTCGACCATTTTAGTTAGATGTTTCACTTTCCTCTCCAGGTCAGATAACTGCGACATCAATCTTTCGTTTTGTTTCATTTAATACTGCATCATGGTGTTATAAAAATAAAACGAAAGATAATGGTTTTCCGATCTGTTTCACAAAAGAAACATAATGAAAGGTTTCAGCGTAAGTTCGTTCGGTTCTTACCCGTTTGTGGGGCTTGCATTCGCGTAAAGGAAAGGCGTTAATAGGAAAAACGAAATAAAACGAAAGATTCAACTAAAGGATTTCTTATGAGTAACACCGAGTCTTCTGCAGACAAGCGCGTTATAGGCACCAGCGAAAGACGTGAGCAGATCATCCAGCGGTTACGGCAGCAGGGAAGCGTTCAGGTTAACGATCTTTCCTTATTTTTTGGCGTCTCCACGGTCACTATTCGTAACGACCTCGCTTTTCTGGAAAAGCAAGGGATTGCGGTACGCGCCTATGGTGGAGCACTGATTTGCGAAGGCAATGCGCCTGTTGTGGAGCCTTCCGTAGAAGATAAGAGCTCACTTAACACGGCGGTAAAACGTAGTATTGCTAGGGCCGCCGCAGAGTTGATAAAACCGGGGCACCGCGTGATCCTTGACTCCGGCACCACGACCTATGAAATCGCCCGTCTGATGCGCCAGCATACCAATGTCATTGCCATGACCAACGGTATGAATGTCGCCAATGCGTTACTGGAAGCCGAGGGGGTTGAACTGCTGATGACCGGCGGCCATTTGCGTCGTCAGTCGCAATCTTTTTATGGCGATCAGGCTGAGCAATCGCTACAAAATTATCACTTCGACATGCTGTTTCTTGGCGTTGATGCGATTGATTTGGAGCGTGGTGTTAGCACGCACAACGAAGATGAAGCGCGTCTTAACCGCCGAATGTGTGAAGTGGCTGAGCGTATTATCGTCGTCACCGACTCGACGAAGTTTGACCGCTCCAGTCTGCATAAGATCATTGATACACAGCGGATTGATATGATTATTGTCGATGAAGGTATTCCAGAGGAGAGTCTGGAAGGATTACGTAAGCATGGCATTGAGGTTGTTCTGGTGAGTATCTGATAAAAAAGTCGGGGAAGTTTGCGAACTTCCCCGACCTGTAATCGAATTTAACTTTCAGGAATCAGGTTACCGGTGCCGGGTTAAATACCGCCAGCTGGTTATGCAGTCCCCACTGATCTGAGAAGGTTTTCTTACGTCCGCTGGCGACGTCGAGGATAAACTCGAACAGTTTCAGCCCCACTTCTTCAATGGTTTCTTCTCCGGTAGCGATGGTGCCTGCGTTGATATCCATCAGGTCAAACCAACGATTGGCCAACTCGGTACGCGTCGCCATTTTTATCACCGGCACGGCCATCAGACCGTACGGCGTACCGCGACCAGTGGTAAAGACTTGTACGGTGATCCCGGAAGCAACCTGTTGCGTGCCGCAGACAAAATCGCTTGCCGGGGTGGCTGCGTAAATCAGGCCGCGCCTGGTTGGACGCTGACCCGGCGACAAGACTTCGACAATCGCGCTCTTGCCCGACTTTGCAATAGAACCCAGCGCTTTTTCCACCACGTTTGCCAGACCGCCTTTCTTGTTACCCGGAGAGGGGTTAGCGCTGCGGTCAGTTTTCCCCATATCGAGATAGTTGTCGTACCAGGCCATCTCTTCGAGCAGGCGCTTGCCCACCTCTTCGTTAATTGCCCGCGGGGTCAGAAGATGGATCGCATCGCGGACTTCGGTCACTTCCGAGAACATTACGGTCGCACCGCAGCGAACTAACAGGTCGGAGGCATAACCTACCGCCGGGTTGGCCGTTACGCCAGAAAACGCATCGCTGCCGCCGCATTGCATGCCGACCACCAGTTCAGATGCCGGGCAGGTTTCACGCTGGCGCTGATTGAGCTTTGCCAGGTGGCGCTCAGCGACCTGCAAAATGTCTTCTACCATGGATTTAAAACCAACGTGTTTTTCATCCTGCAGGCTGACGATGCTGGCGCTGTCGACCGGAATACTTTTTACATCGTGAGTACCCTCCAGCAGACGCTCAGGCTGGAGTTTTTCGCAGCCGAGGCCGATGACCATTACTTCACCGCCGAAGTTCGGGTTCAGCGCAATATTGTGGATTGTACGAATCGGCACGATGGCGGCTGGCGCGTTAATCGCTACGCCGCAGCCGTACAGATGATTGAGCCCGACTACGCCGTCGACATTCGGATATTTGGGCAGCAGGTCGCGCTCAATGATTTTCACTACATAGTCCACCACTCCCGCCACGCAGTGCACGCTGGTGGAGATGCCGAGCAGATTCTTGGTGCCGACGCTGCCGTCAGCATTGCGGTACCCTTCGAAGGTATACCCCTCCAGCGGCGGCAGCGGTTCCGGGACTTTGGTTGCCAGCGGTAATGTTTCCAGCGGCGGGGCTTTTGGCAGTTCAACCATCGATTCATCGATCCAGCTGCCGCGTGGGATATCGCGAACGGCATAGCCTATCACTTCGCCATAACGTACGATTTCACCGTGAACAGGAATATCCACGAGCGCCACTTTATGTCCCTGGGGAATATGTTCAATTAGCTCCAGTCCATCCGGAAAACGCGTCCCGGCTTTCAGACCATTGTCATTGACAATAATCGCCACATTATCTGTGTCGTGAACTTTAATATAAAACGCCGTTGGCGATTCTTGTCTAATTTCGATGTCGGCCATTGTCCAGTATTCTCCAACAAGTGGTGATAATAGTGTGGATATTTATATTTCGAATCTCATTATCAGTAATAAAGATTCGGTATCGTGAAATAAGAATGTCAGGAGTTTATCGTGAAAAATGTGACAATGATCACTTAAACTCAGCAAGACCGCACCAGCAGGGGTAGCAATACGTAAATGTGTGGATTAGCGCCCATGTATGTGTGCATATGCCCAAAACATTATTTTCATAACGCATGTTTAATGAGCGCTTGCACAATGATTAACGTTGCGCTGCTGATTATACTAAATCACGGTTTCATAGCGTCTGATAAATTATTATACGTTTTTATTATCGGTAATTTATCACCAGGGATATCTGCCAAATAATAATAAAAACTTTTATGTACCCGAGGTAATTAGAATGATACTGGATACAGTTGTCGAGAAAAAGAAAGGTACGCACACTCGTTATTTAATATTGCTGATAATCTTTATTGTTACAGCCGTTAACTATGCGGACCGTGCGACGTTGTCTATTGCCGGTACGGAAGTGGCGAAAGAGCTACAGCTTAGCGCCATATCAATGGGTTACATTTTTTCGGCTTTTGGCTGGGCTTATTTGCTGATGCAAATTCCCGGCGGATGGCTGCTCGACAAGTTCGGCTCGAAGAAAGTCTACACTTACAGCCTGTTTTTCTGGTCGCTGTTTACCTTCCTGCAGGGATTCGTGGATATGTTTCCGCTGGCCTGGGCAGGTATTTCAATGTTCATCATGCGTTTCATGCTGGGCTTCTCGGAAGCGCCGTCTTTCCCGGCGAACGCCCGTATTGTGGCCGCCTGGTTCCCGACAAAAGAGCGCGGCACGGCATCCGCGATTTTTAATTCCGCACAATATTTCTCCCTGGCACTGTTTTCGCCGCTGCTGGGCTGGCTGACCTTCGCCTGGGGCTGGGAGCACGTCTTTACCGTGATGGGCGTTATCGGTTTTGTGCTCACCGGGCTGTGGGTGAAACTGATCCATAACCCGACCGAGCATCCGCGTATGTCGCAAGAAGAACTGAAGTTTATCTCTGACAACGGCGCGGTTGTGGATATGGATCACAAGAAGCCGGGCGATGCAGCATCTGGCGGTCCTAAGCTGCATTATATCAAGCAGTTGCTGACTAATCGCATGATGCTTGGGGTGTTCTTCGGACAGTATTTTATCAATACCATCACCTGGTTCTTTCTGACCTGGTTCCCGATCTACCTGGTGCAAGAAAAAGGTATGTCGATCCTGAAGGTAGGCCTGGTGGCGTCTATTCCTGCGCTGTGTGGATTTGCCGGTGGCGTGCTCGGCGGGGTGTTCTCCGATTATCTGATTAAACGCGGCTCCAGTATTACTCTGGCGCGTAAGCTGCCAATTGTGCTCGGAATGTTGCTCGCGTCGACCATTATTCTGTGTAACTACACCGATAACACCACCCTGGTTGTCGCGCTGATGGCGCTGGCGTTCTTCGGCAAAGGCTTCGGCGCGCTGGGTTGGCCGGTGATCTCCGATACCGCACCGAAAGAAATTGTCGGTCTGTGTGGTGGTGTTTTTAACGTATTTGGCAACGTCGCTTCCATCGTCACCCCGCTGGTGATTGGTTATCTGGTGAGCGAGCTGCACTCATTTAATGCTGCGCTGATGTTTGTAGGGTGTTCGGCGCTGATGGCAATGGTTTGCTACCTGTTTATTGTCGGTGACATTAAACGTATGGAATTGCAGAAATAAACAAAGGTATAGGCGATGAATAACACGATTTTCCCGAATAAGTTTAAAGCGGCTCTCGCGGCGCAACAGATTCAGATTGGCTGCTGGTCTGCATTAGCCAGCCCAATCAGTACCGAGGTTTTAGGCCTGGCAGGTTTTGACTGGCTGGTGCTGGATGGCGAACACGCGCCGAACGATATCTCGACGTTTATCCCGCAATTGATGGCGCTGAAAGGCAGCGCCAGCGCGCCGGTCGTGCGTGTACCGACCAACGAGCCGGTGATTATCAAGCGTCTGCTGGATATCGGGTTTTATAACTTCCTGATCCCGTTTGTTGAGACCGAAGAAGAAGCGGTGAACGCCGTGGCGTCGACCCGCTATCCGCCGGAAGGTATTCGCGGTGTGTCCGTCTCCCATCGCGCCAATATGTTTGGCACCGTACCGGACTACTTTGCGCAGTCGAATAAGAACATCACCATCATCGTGCAGATCGAAAGTCAGCAGGGCGTTGATAACGTTGACGCCATCGCGGCGACCGAAGGCGTAGACGGTGTCTTCGTCGGCCCAAGCGATCTGGCCGCGGCGTTAGGCCATCTCGGCAATGCGTCACATCCTGATGTGCAGAAAGCTATCCAGCACATTTTTGCCCGCGCGAAAGCACATGGCAAACCAAGCGGTATTCTGGCCCCGGTAGAGGCGGATGCGCGTCGTTATCTGGAGTGGGGCGCGACCTTTGTTGCCGTTGGCAGCGACCTTGGCGTGTTCCGTTCAGCCACACAGAAACTGGCTGATTCTTTTAAGAAATAACCACCATCGACAGTAGAGAGAGATAAAGACATGACAATGAAAGTTGGTTTTATTGGCCTCGGTATCATGGGTAAACCAATGAGTAAAAACCTCCTCAAGGCAGGTTACTCGCTGGTGGTTGCTGACCGTAACCCGGAATCCATTGCACAAGTCATTGCCGCAGGTGCAGAAACCGCTGCCACGGCGAAAGCCATTGCTGAGCAGTGCGACGTGATCATCACCATGCTGCCGAACTCTCCGCACGTGAAAGAGGTGGCGCTGGGGGAAGACGGTATTATTGAAGGGGCGAAGCCGGGCACAGTGCTTATCGACATGAGTTCCATCGCGCCGTTAGCCAGTCGCGAAATCAGCGACGCGCTGAAAGCGAAAGGCGTGGATATGCTGGATGCGCCGGTAAGCGGCGGCGAACCAAAAGCGATTGATGGCACGTTGTCGGTGATGGTTGGTGGTGATAAAGCGATTTTTGACAAGTATTACGATCTGCTGAAAGCGATGGCTGGTTCGGTGGTACATACCGGTGACATTGGCGCGGGTAACGTTACTAAGTTGGCGAACCAGGTGATTGTGGCGCTGAACATTGCGGCAATGTCTGAAGCGCTGACGCTGGCGACCAAGGCGGGTGTGAACCCGGATCTGGTGTATCAGGCGATCCGAGGCGGACTGGCGGGAAGCACCGTACTGGATGCGAAAGCGCCGATGGTCATGGACCGCAACTTTAAGCCGGGTTTCCGTATTGATCTGCATATCAAAGATCTGGCGAATGCGCTGGATACCTCGCATGGGGTCGGCGCGCAGTTGCCGTTGACTGCTGCAGTCATGGAAATGATGCAGGCGCTCCGCGCAGATGGGCTGGGCACCGCCGATCATAGCGCGCTCGCATGCTACTACGAAAAACTGGCGAAAGTGGAAGTCACACGCTAACAAGAAGGGCGCGGATGTGCGCCCTGTATTTCTTGCCTTGCGCGGCACAGTCAGGCTACATAACTATGAAAATCGTAATTGCCCCAGACTCTTATAAAGAAAGTCTATCTGCCACTGAGGTCGCTCAGGCAATAGAAAAAGGATTTCGGGAAATATTTCCCGATGCGCAATATGTTTCAGTTCCGGTGGCCGACGGCGGCGAAGGAACGGTCGAAGCCATGATTGCCGCCACGCAAGGGAGTGAATATTCCGCGTGGGTGACGGGGCCGCTGGGCGAAAAAGTGAATGCCTGCTGGGGCATGTCCGGAGATGGTAAAACTGCGTTTATCGAAATGGCGGCAGCCAGCGGTCTGGCGTTAGTACCTCCTGAAAAGCGTAACCCGCTAGTCACCACGTCACGCGGTACCGGGGAATTGATTTTGCAGGCGCTGGATAGCGGGGCGCAGAGCATTATTATCGGCATTGGCGGTAGTGCAACCAACGATGGCGGCGCGGGTATGGTGCAGGCTCTGGGGGCAAAACTCTGTGATGCCAACGGTACTGAAATCGGTTACGGTGGCGGTAGCCTGATTTGCCTCAATACCATCGATGTTTCGGGGCTGGATCCGCGCTTAAAAACCTGTTCAATTCGTGTTGCCTGTGATGTGACGAATCCTCTGACGGGCGATACTGGCGCATCCCGCATCTTCGGCCCGCAGAAAGGGGCGACGGAAGAACGCATTCTCGAACTGGACCGTAATCTCTCTCACTATGCCGATATCATTAAAAAATCGCTCAGGGTGGATGTGAAAGACGTGCCTGGCGCAGGAGCGGCTGGTGGTATGGGGGCCGCGTTAATGGCTTTTTTAGGCGCGGATCTGCGCAGTGGTATCGAGATTGTGACGCAGGCGCTCAATCTGGAAGAACATATTCACGATTGTACGCTGGTGGTCACCGGTGAGGGACGCATCGACAGCCAGAGTGTGCACGGCAAAGTGCCGGTGGGCGTGGCAAGCGTCGCGAAGAAATACCACAAACCGGTAATTGGTATTGGCGGTAGCCTGACGCGTGATGTGGAGGTGGTGCATCAATATGGCATCGATGCAGTGTTTAGCGTCTTGACCAGCATTAGCACGCTGGAAGAGGCCTTTCGTGGGGCATTTGATAATATTTACCGTGCTTCAAGAAACATCGCCGCCACGTTAGCGATAGGAATGCGCAGTGCGGGGTGACATTACCCCGCAAACCCTCTATACTGCGCGCCGAAGCTGACCAGACAGTCGCCGCTTCGTCGTCGTCCTCTTCGGGGGAGACGGGCGGAGGGGAGGAAAGTCCGGGCTCCATAGGGCAGGGTGCCAGGTAACGCCTGGGGGGGAAACCCACGACCAGTGCAACAGAGAGCAAACCGCCGATGGCCCACGCAAGTGGGATCAGGTAAGGGTGAAAGGGTGCGGTAAGAGCGCACCGCGCGGCTGGTAACAGTCCGTGGCACGGTAAACTCCACCCGGAGCAAGGCCAAATAGGGGTTCACAAGGTACGGCCCGTACTGAACCCGGGTAGGCTGCTTGAGCCAGTGAGCGATTGCTGGCCTAGATGAATGACTGTCTACGACAGAACCCGGCTTATCGGTCAGCTTCACTCTTTATAGAACCCCGCTTCGGCGGGGTTTTGCTTTGTGAGGCGTAGCTCACAGGAAGTCATCGTTCTGTCCGTTGTAACATAAATTATGTTCCCTCTTTTGAATCACACCCTTCTACTTTATCCATATCAGAAATGCCCGTTTTTGGCGTAATAAACAGGATATCTTTAAATTACTCATAATTATTAACATTAAAACAAAGCCATCAACAAAAAATTACATTATTAATAAATGGTCGTCGTGATTTTTCCCTGATTATTTTAGTGTCGCCTTTTATTTATTCAGGTCGAATAAAAGGGGACAGAGTCAATTACTAATAAAATGGTTAAAAAGTGAGCGAAAAAACAGCTCAAAAAAAATTGATTCATTATTATTTTTGATTGTTGTCACAATAATGGACATTTCTATTCATAACAATGACCCACGAATTCAGTACGAATTTCCACTTATTGCAAAATTTTAAATTAATAGGAAACCATTATGGGAACAGTAAGCTCAGGCTCTGCTCATAAAATGGGAGTCATTGCCCTAACGTTAGTGACCGCATCAAATATGATGGGGTCTGGCGTATTTATGTTGCCAACTAATCTCGCAGGCATAGGCTCCATCTCAATATGGGGATGGGTATTTACCATCATCGGCGTTATTGCACTGGCATTAGTTTTTGCTAAAACCAGTTTAATTACACCTCGTACCGGCGGTATCGTTGCTTATGCCAGTGATGCCTTTGGCCCATTCATTGGGTTTCAGACAACAATGTGCTATTGGATCAGCGCATGGGTAGGTAACGTTGCATTATTGGTCGCAGGTGTCGGCTATCTCAGTTTCTTTTTCCCAGAGCTTAAAAATCCAACTTACGGTTGTATTGCCGCAATTATTATTCTGTGGGCATTTGTTTTCCTTGCTAGTTTTGGTGCCAAAGTTGCGGGGCGGGCACAATCCTTTACCGCAACTTGCGGGTTAATCGTAATATTAGGTGTAGGATTTATTGGGTGGTTCTGGTTTAACCCGTCGCTCTATACTGAAGTTTATAATGGAACGGGTCATAGTGATTCCTCGGCAATTATTTCTGCTGCGTCGATTGCGCTATGGGGCTTCCTTGGTATTGAATCTGCAGTCGTTTCTACCGGTCAGGTCGAAGATCCTGAACGCACGGTTCCTCGGGCTACCGTTATGGGGTTATTAATCGCTTCCGTATGCTATGTTGGTAGCTGCACCGTTATTATGGGGTTGGTACCACATAATGTTCTGGTAGATTCAGCCGCACCTTTTGCTGATGCCGCACGCTATATGTTCGGTAATACGGCAGGGAACATTGCTTCCGCACTGAGCATCATTGCCTGCTTTGGCTCAATTTCAGGTTGGCTGATACTTCAGTCAGAAGGCCCGCGCGCAGGTGCTCAACAAGGACTTTTCCCGAAATTCTTTGAAGAAACCAACAAGCAAGATGTCCCGATGAAAAGCCTCATTTTCACCGGTGTATTAATGAGTATTGTCTTGCTTCTGACGGCATCTCCGAATCTGGCGAAACAATTCCAGGCTGTAATTTTAATGTCGGTATTTGCTTCACTTCTGCCATATATGTACGCCCTGATTTCGCTTCCAATTATTCTTGTTTCAAAGAAAGCCAATCGTGGAAGATCGTTTATGTTTTACTGCACGTTGGTTGTTATTGGCATGATTTACTGCATTTTTGCTTTGCTTGGTTCTGGCAGCGACTCCATATTCTGGGGCATCTTGATGATGATGGTAACCATTCCATTGTTCTCTTTTGTTGCTGCCGGGCGTAGTAAGAAAGGTCAGGATATTCTTTATTTAGATAAACGTATCTAAACGTATCCAACTGTATTGGTTTTATCCACGGGAGTTTAAAATGACATTATCTATTGTCGATCAGAATAAGCTCGATGCTTTTTGGTCATATTGCGTAAAAAATCAGTATTTTAATATAGGCTATCCGGAGTCAGCCGACTTCGATTACACTATACTGGAACGGTTTATGCGTTTCTCCATAAATAATTGTGGTGATTGGGGAGAGTATTGTAATTATTTGCTGAACTCGTTTGATTTTGAAAAAGAAGTAATGGAGTATTTCGCCAGAATTTTCAAAATCCCATTTGAAGAAAGTTGGGGCTACGTTACCAATGGGGGAACTGAAGGTAATATGTTTGGCTGCTATCTGGGGCGTGAACTGTTTCCAGAAGGTACGCTTTATTACTCGAAAGATACTCATTATTCCGTTGCAAAAATTGTTAAGTTGTTGCGCATTAAATCAAGTCTGGTGGAATCACAGCCGAATGGTGAGATGGACTATGATGATTTGATTCGTAAAATTCAACGCGATAACGAAGAACATCCGATTATTTTTGCAAATATCGGCACAACCGTTCGTGGCGCTATTGATAATATTGCTGAGATCCAACAACGGATTGGTCAACTGGGTATCAAACGTGACGATTATTATCTACACGCTGATGCTGCGTTGAGCGGTATGATTTTGCCATTTGTCAACGATCCGCAACCTTTTAACTTCGCTGATGGTATTGATTCTATTGGCGTTTCCGGCCACAAAATGATTGGTTCGCCTATTCCCTGCGGCATCGTGGTAGCGAAAAGGAAAAACGTTGACCGGATTTCTGTCGAAATTGATTACATCTCTGCACACGATAAAACCATTTCTGGTTCTCGTAACGGCCATACACCGCTAATGATGTGGGAAGCTATTCGCAGCCATTCCTGGAGCGACTGGCAACGCCGCATTGAACATAGCCTGAATATGGCGCAGTACGCAGTCGATCGCTTACAGGCTGCTGGTATTGATGCCTGGCGCAATAAAAACTCAATTACCGTGGTTTTCCCTTGTCCGTCAGAAGCCGTCTGGAAGAAGCACTGTCTGGCCACCTCCGGTGACATCGCTCACCTGATTACCACTGCGCACCACCTTGACTCCAGCAAGATTGATGAGCTGATTGACGATGTGATTGCTGACCTGAACCAGCAGGCCGCATGAAGAAAGGGCAGTGATAATCATCACTGCCCTCAGGGGCGGCGCAACCGATGCCGAGACCAATCATTATCGGTTGCGTCTATCAGGCTCTGTTCTTACAGAGCCTTCAACGAGATTACCGCTTTACCGATGGGTTGTAACGACAAACTTTGGCCCAGGACATGCGCGGGGGAAGTCCCGTTCATCTCACCATGATCTATTAAATGAGGACTGGCATGGATAAATGTTGCGCGAAAACAAACCAAATGGGCCTGCTTGCGCTGACCATGATGACAGCATCAAATATGATGGGTAGCGGTGTGTTTATGCTGCCTGCCACGCTTGCGAGAATAGGTTCAATCTCTGTCTGGGGGTGGGGACTTGCGTTTTTAGCGATTGCTGCCCTGGCACTCATTTTCTGCAAAATGAGTGAGTTATTTCCGCGCAATGGCGGCATCATAGCCAGTATTACTGCCAGCTTTGGCCCCTTTATCGGCCTACAAATGACATTGTTCTATTGGTTGTCAACGTGGATTGGCAACTGCGCGCTGCTGTTAGCCGGCGTGGGATATCTCTCTTTCTTCTTCCCGGTATTACACAACCCACTTTATGGTACGACAGCATGCATTGTGCTGCTTTGGTGCTCTGTTCTTTGGGGATTACGTGGAGCGAAACGGGTTGGCTATATGCAAATGTTCACGGGCAGCTGCATGGTGCTGGTGATCCTCAGCATCGGCGTCATGGGCTGGGGGCATTTTGACGTTGCTCGTTATCAGGCTGCCTGGAATCTTAGTGGCGTCAGTGATCATCAGGCAATTATTAACGCGGCAACCATCTCATTATGGGGTTTTCTGGGTATTGAATCTGCATCTGTCTCGTTTAGCCAAGTGAAAAACCCACGCCGCACAATACCGCTGGCCACCTTGTTAGGGTTGGGGCTCGCTGGGTTATGTTATGCCAGTTCAACCAATGTCATGATGGGGCTACTCCCCCATGATGTGCTGATGAACTCCTCCTCTCCTTTTGCCGACAGCGCAAAAGCAATGTGGGGAAGTACGGTTGGAGCGATTATTTCAGCCATGGTTGTTATCGCTTGCCTCGGTGCGATGCCTGGTTGGCAAATCCTGCAAACGGAAGTGCCCAGGGCTGCGGCGGAAGATAATTTACTCCCTGCTTTTTTTGCCCGTACTAACCGCCATGGTGTTCCCTGGTGTGGGTTGGTTTTTACTGCAGCGCTGATGACTGCACTTCTGCTATTCACATTGTCGCCAAATCTGCAGAACCAGTTCCAGAGCGTGATTACATTGGCCATCTCTGCCAGCTTACTCCCCTATGCATTTGCTGCAGTATCACTGCCGGTCATGATGGTTGTTCATCGCCGGGGAGGAGATGCCAGTTTCTGGAGTTATTGCTGCCTCAGTCTGGTTGCGTTGAGCTTTATTGCGCTGGCGTTAATGACAGAGAGTGCCTCTACCATGGTATGGGGAATTATTTTACAGATGATCACCATCCCTCTTTACCTTCTTTATGTTGCCCGACGCCATCGCCTGAACAAGGGTGTCCCGCAGCACAATTTGACTGAACAATATTTTTCTTTATTAAGCAAGGAGTTGTCATGAGCAAAATTCAGGCCATACGAGGTATGCGCGATGTGCTGCCTGACGAAACACCAATGTGGCAGTGGCTGGAGCGTAAATTTCATCAAATGGCGTTTCGTTATGGATACCAGGAAATGCGTCTGCCGCTCCTGGAACCCGTTGCGCTCTTTGAACGTGCGGTGGGTGAAGCGACTGATATCGTCTCAAAAGAAATGTACGACTTTACCGATAAAAGCGGTGAGCATATTACCTTGCGTCCGGAAGGAACCAGCGGATGTATGCGTGCGGTCCTGGAAAATAACATGTGTTACAACAAGTCACAGCGTTTGTGGTATCAGGGACCGATGTTTCGTTACGAGCGTCCGCAAAAAGGGCGGTTACGCCAGTTCACGCAGTTTGGCGTCGAAGCCTTCGGAATGTCCGGTGCCGATGTTGATGCTGAACTGATCTTTATGGTGCGCGATCTATTTGAAGATTTAGGCATATCACAGAACGTCAGGCTGGAAATTAACTCATTAGGGACACCGGAAGAACGCCAGGCACATCGCAGGGAACTGGTGAGTTGGTTCACTCAACATAGAGACTTGTTGGACGAAGACAGCATCAAGCGTCTGGACGTAAACCCTCTGCGTATCCTCGATAGTAAAAACCCTGAAATGCAAGAAATGATAGAGAACGCACCTCGTTTACTGGATTTTTTGGCGGATGATTCACAGCGGCATTTCAATACGTTGCGGACTCTGCTGGACAATGCCGATATAACCTATCACATTAACCCACGCTTGGTGCGCGGGCTGGATTACTATTCACGCACTGTTTTTGAATGGATTACCGATGACTTAGGTTCTCAGGGGACAGTCTGCGGTGGTGGTCGTTATGATGGCCTGGCTGAGTTATTTAATGGTAAGAAATTGCCCGCCTGTGGGTTTGCCATAGGTATCGAACGATTGTTGCTTCTGCTGCAGACTGTTTATGACGGCCTGAATCCTCAGTGGCAATTCCATCCTGACGTTGTGATTACCAGCGAGCTGGAAGATGGGGGCGTACAGGTGCAAGTGCTGGCTTGCGTGCTTCGTCGAGACTTGCCTGGTTTACGTGTCCTCACTGATTGTAGCGGTACCAAACTTAAACGACAGCATCAAAATGCCCTTAAGAGTGGTTGTCGTTTTATTCTGACCATTAATGCTGATCAACAAATTCGTCTTTGGGATTTACAAAATAACCAGCAAAATTTACTAGCGATTCAAGATATTGCATTACGACTTGATGAGCTTAACCAGAAATAAGTGAACTGGGCTATCAAAAGGGCATCTTGTTGTCTTTTGGTAGCTCCTGTAAGATTCTTTAGAAATCTTAATATATTAACAGACGTGGCTTATGTACTAATAAAAACACTATTTAGCCAACTTAAATATTATTCAAACATTATTCCTATGCCACGAAAAAACCGATTATTTATCGATGGAATTCCTCACCTCGTGCAATTGTGCGGGCATAATGATGAAACTATTTTTAAAGGTGAAGAAGATTACCAGTATTTTTATCAATGCATCGATGCTGCAATGAGTATCTATGCGATAAGATTACATGCGTATTCACTTTCATCAAAGAAAATATTTTTATTTCTGTCCGCTCCTGATAAAGAATGCCTCGGGCGTTTTATGCAATATATCGCCAAAGGTTACACCCACTACTTCAACCACCGTCACCAACGCCATGGTACGCTTTGGGATAGTCGATACAATTGCTGCCCCGTCGAACCCAACGCCTATTTCTTACTGACAAAAAAATACGTTGAATGCCATTGCGTGGATGAAACACCTCATCATAGTTTTGCTGATTCCCCTGAAGTGCGGATCACTCCCCATGAAGAGTATCTGCGCCTCGGAGAAAATGCGGCGCAGCGTTCAGGTGCCTACCAGCGCTTTTGCCTGGGTATGATTGTTCCAGCAGTCATTACGCGTATTGAGTCATCACTGGTGCAAAACTGCCTACTGGCAACGACACCTTACTCTCAGTCGCTGGAAGAAAAATATCAGCGGAATCTGCGGCCACGAAAAAGTGGTCGTCCACGTAAGCATTACCAGAACCCCGCCGCGGACTGGGAGTGGCTGGAAAAAAAAGCGGAGTATTTATTGCAGCAGTATTGCTACAAGGAGATCCGCATGCCGCTTCTTGAAAGGCTGGAAGAAAACGCTACGAGGTCTTTTTCCGGTGAAAGTGATGAGCTAATGCTTAATCATCAGGCGTTATTTCGTGGTGATGGAACGATGGGATGTCTACGGCTTTTATCGCAATATCAGAATTTACAAATTGGCACACGATTATGGTATCAGGGGGCAATGTTCCGCCGTCAGAACCAACAGAACATCAGCCAATTTCATCAATTGGGCGTGGAAGCGTTTGGCTATCCAGATATTGGCATTGAGATTGAACTTATTTCCTTACAGTACGATTTTTTCAAATCGCTACAACTGTTGCCGTTTGTCGAACTCAAAGTCAATACATTAGGCAATGCCGAGGAGTTCACTCAATTTCGCCGTCACTTGCAGCAATACTATCAGCCGCTGGCATCACTGCTTAATGCCAGGCAGTTAGCTTGCCTGGAGCAACATCCTGAGCGTTTACTGAGTGATAAAGATAATTTGATGCTGCGGCTGGCAGAAAAAGCGCCGCAACTTGAAGCATGCCTGTCATTACAATCCCGTCAGCGTTTTACGCATCTTTGCGACTCATTGACTGCACTGAATATCCCTTTTACCCACGATAAAAATCTCTTCCCCGTAAATGACTATAACGACCAGCTTTTCGAATGGTATGCGGATTCTTTGCATCACAATAAATTACTGTGTCGGGGCGGGCGTTACGACAACAGCGCCAGTCGGCTAATTGGGCATCCTGTCTCTGCATGTGGCTTCGCTTTCATGCTGGAACCGATTATGCAGTTGCTCACCGTGACGAAAAAAAACAGCGATTACGCTAAGCATGTCGATGTTGTCATCATACCCAGCCAGGAACGGGCACGGGATCAGGCAATACTGCTTGGCCGCCGGCTCAGGCGTAATTTCCCGCATTTAAGCATTGTCAATGACTGCTCCACGCTACGCTTATCGACCCGGCAGAAGAACGCGCAACGCCAGGGAGCACGTTTTATTTTGCTTATAGACGGTAGCGACAATGAGGTCACTTTTTGTGATGAAGAAAACCATTGCTGGGTGCAAATCCCCCTTCATGAAGTGACAGCGCATTTAAGTATGGCATTAATGATGTAACCTGGTGGCTCGCAATGAGAAGTGGCCTTCCCTTTATTGAAGGAGATAACCTTCTTTATCTGGCAACAGGTACTGGTGGATATTTCCTGTTTTGTGACGGCCAACACAAAACGCTGTGCGATACGTTTTTATCGAGAATAAATGAACGTAATCGATCGCCATCACAAAATTACTCGCTGGTAAATCGTACAAAATCAGTGTTAATGTAATGTTGCATATGATGATTTTATGTATTATTTGATTTAAATATTAATGAATGCAATGTTTCTTTACAAACAAATAAGGCGAAAAAATGTGATGCATGGCGTTATTTATTCACGGTTACAATTAAAATATAATTAAATTTGATAAGTTGCTTATTAAATTTAAGCATCATTTTGCCGTATAATTGTTCTGTAATTGATTGAAATATAGCCTTTCACGATTTTTGGAAATAGCGGAAAAAGCAGGTGTGTTATTGCCATAAAATTCTGTTATCCCCCCATCTTTTTTTGATTAAAGTCAGGTTAAAGTGAGATCGTGTTTTTATAATTTATTGATTATAAAGAATTTTATTGTTTAATAATACTCTTGCAAAATGTAAGTGAAGGGGATTTGTGAGTGGTCGCACATATCCTCGATTGCTTAATTTGGTACACTTCCTGCCGTCAACAAAGTAATTAACGCAGGTCGATATGAATACTATTACTCTCCCTAAAACACAGCATTTAGTGGTCTTTCAGGAAGTCATTAGAAGTGGTTCTATCGGCTCGGCTGCAAAAGAATTAGGTTTAACTCAACCCGCTGTCAGCAAAATCATTAACGATGTTGAGGCTTATTTTGGCATTGAGTTAGTCGTACGTAAAAATACCGGTGTGACATTGACCCAGGCAGGTCAGGTGATGCTTTCATGGTCTGAATCCATTACCCGCGAAATGAAAAACATGGTTGATGAGATGAACAGCATGACCAGCAACGCGATCGTTGATGTGTCGTTTGGCTTCCCTTCACTGATCGCCTTTACCATCATGTCCGGCATGATAAAAAAATTCAAAGAGGTGTTCCCGAAAGCGCAGGTTTCCATGTATGAGGCTCAGCTCTCCTCTTTCTTACCTGCGGTACGCGATGGGCGTCTGGATTTCGCCATTGGTACGCTAAGTGATGAGATGAAACTGCAGGATCTCCATGTTGAGCCGCTTTTTGAGTCAGAGTTTATTCTGGTGGCCAGTAAGTCCCGAACATGCACCGGCATCACCACACTGAGCGCGTTGAAAAACGAACAGTGGGTGTTGCCACAAACGAATATGGGTTACTACAGCGAACTTCTCACCACGTTACAAAATAATGGCATCAGCAGTGAAAACATCGTTAAAACAGACTCCGTTGTCACGATTTATAATCTTGTTCTCAATGCTGATTTCTTAACAGTAATTCCCTGTGATATGACCGCTCCATTTGGTTCAGACCAGTTTATTACTATCCCGGTAGAAGAAGCCTTACCGGTTGCACGTTATGCCGCCGTTTGGTCTAAAAATTATCGAATAAAAAAAGCAGCATCTATTTTGGTTGAATTAGCCAAAGAATATTCATCATATAATTCTTGTAGGCGAAAGCAATTAATTGAAATTGATTAAAGGTTGAACTTGTTTTAATGCAAAATTAACGCCATCGATCTATATCAGACGTTGGTCACGGCTATCTATTTACTTTAATACCCAGGTAAGAGGTTCTAATGCACATTACATACGATCTCCCAGTTGCAATTGAAGATATCCTCGAAGCGAAAAAAAGACTGGCGGGGAAAATTTATAAAACGGGAATGCCTCGCTCTAACTATTTTAGTGAACGTTGCAAAGGGGAAATTTTCCTCAAGTTTGAAAACATGCAGCGTACCGGTTCATTTAAAATCCGTGGCGCTTTTAACAAGCTCAGTTCATTAACTGAAGCAGAAAGAATGAAGGGCGTGGTGGCTTGCTCTGCGGGTAACCATGCGCAAGGGGTTTCTCTCTCCTGCGCTATGCTCGGTATCGATGGCAAAGTGGTGATGCCAAAAGGCGCGCCGAAGTCAAAAGTGGCGGCAACCTGCGATTATTCCGCAGAAGTTGTGCTGCACGGCGACAACTTCAACGACACCATCGCGAAGGTTAGCGAGATTGTGGAAACGGAAGGCCGTATCTTTATTCCGCCATACGATGATCCAAAAGTGATTGCTGGCCAGGGAACGATTGGCCTGGAAATTTTAGAAGATCTGTACGATGTCGATAACGTGATTGTACCAATTGGCGGTGGTGGACTGATTGCGGGTGTTGCCGTAGCAATTAAATCTATCAACCCAACAATTAGAATTATTGGTGTGCAGTCTGAAAACGTTCACGGCATGGCGGCATCTTTCCACGCTGGAGAAATAACCACGCACCGAACGACCGGCACCCTGGCGGATGGTTGTGACGTCTCTCGCCCGGGTACTTTAACGTATGAAATTGTTCGTGAGTTGGTGGATGACATTGTCCTGGTCAGCGAAGATGAAATTCGCAACAGCATGGTGGCATTAATTCAGCGAAATAAAGTTGTGACTGAAGGTGCCGGCGCGCTGGCATGCGCAGCATTATTAAGCGGGAAATTAGATAGCTATATCCAGAACAGAAAAACAGTCAGCATTATTTCTGGCGGTAATATCGACCTTTCTCGTGTATCTCAAATTACTGGTTTAGTTGACGCTTAATATACTTCGTTGAGGATAGGATATGAGTACTACTGATAGCATTGTATCCAGCCAGACAAAACAGTCGTCCTGGCGCAAATCGGACACCACCTGGACACTGGGTTTATTTGGTACAGCCATCGGCGCCGGGGTGTTGTTCTTCCCTATCCGCGCAGGTTTTGGCGGACTGATCCCCATTCTGATCATGCTGGTGTTAGCATACCCCATCGCCTTCTATTGCCACCGTGCGCTGGCACGCCTGTGTCTTTCCGGTTCTAATCCTTCCGGTAACATCACAGAAACGGTTGAAGAGCACTTTGGTAAAACAGGCGGCGTGGTTATCACGTTCCTCTACTTCTTTGCGATTTGTCCGCTGTTGTGGATTTATGGCGTCACCATTACCAACACCTTTATGACCTTCTGGGAAAACCAACTGCAGATGCCAGCGTTAAACCGTGGCTTCGTGGCACTGTTCCTGCTGCTGTTGATGGCATTCGTCATCTGGTTTGGTAAGGATCTGATGGTTAAAGTGATGAGCTACCTGGTATGGCCATTTATCGCCAGCCTGGTGCTTATCTCTCTGTCACTGATTCCTTACTGGAACTCAGCGGTTATCGATCAGGTTGACCTCAGCAATATCGCACTGACCGGGCATGACGGCATCCTGGTTACCGTATGGCTGGGTATTTCCATCATGGTGTTCTCTTTTAACTTCTCACCGATCGTTTCTTCCTTCGTAGTGTCTAAACGTGAAGAGTATGAGAAAGATTTCGGTCGTGAATTCACCGAGCAGAAATGTTCCAAAATCATCTCCCGCGCCAGTATGCTGATGGTTGCCGTAGTTATGTTCTTCGCCTTTAGCTGCCTGTTTACGCTGTCTCCGGCAAATATGGCGGATGCGAAAGCGCAAAACATTCCGGTACTGTCTTACCTGGCGAACCACTTCGCTTCACTGTCCGGTACGAAGTCCACCTTCGCGACCGTTCTGGAGTACGGTGCTTCTATCATCGCCCTGGTCGCTATCTTCAAATCTTTCTTCGGCCACTATCTGGGTACGCTGGAAGGTCTGAACGGTCTGGTGCTGAAGTTTGGTTACAAAGGCGATAAAACGAAAGTTTCCGTCGGCAAACTGAACACTATCAGCATGATCTTCATCATGGGCTCCACCTGGGTTGTGGCTTACGCCAACCCGAATATCCTGGACCTGATTGAAGCAATGGGCGCGCCGATTATTGCCTCTCTGCTCTGCCTGCTGCCGATGTATGCCATCCGTAAAGCGCCGTCACTGGCGAAATACCGTGGCCGTCTGGATAACGTGTTTGTTACCGCGATTGGTCTGCTGACCATCCTGAACATTGTCTACAAACTGTTTTAATCCATAAGCTCAGGATGAGCGGAGTAGTGAAATGAATGAGTTTCCGGTAGTACTGGTTATTAACTGTGGTTCATCCTCCATTAAATTTTCAGTGCTGGATGCAGCAAACTGTGAAGTTTTACTGGCGGGAATTGCAGACGGTATTAACTCTGAAAATGCGTTCATAGCAATTAATGGAGGAGAGCCAGCTAAGCTGGCTCACCACAGCTACGAAGACGCATTAAAGGCTATTGCCGTTGAACTGGAGAAACGTAATTTAATGGACAGCGTGGCCTTAATTGGCCACCGCATTGCCCACGGCGGAAATATCTTTACCGAATCAGCCATTATTACAGATGAAGTTATCGAGAATATTCGCCGGGTCTCTCCTTTAGCACCGTTACACAATTATGCGAACCTGAGTGGGATTGAATCTGCACAGCATCTTTTCCCAGGTCGGCAGCAGGTCGCGGTATTTGATACCAGCTTCCACCAGACAATGGCGCCTGAAGCGTATATGTACGGTTTACCGTGGAAATATTTTGAGGAACTGGGTGTTCGTCGTTATGGCTTCCACGGCACGTCGCACCGCTATGTTTCTCAACGTGCGCATGAGCTGCTTGAGCTACCGCATGATGATTCTGGCCTTGTTGTGGCTCACCTCGGGAATGGGGCGTCTATCTGTGCGGTGCGTAATGGACTGAGCGTGGATACCTCGATGGGGATGACGCCGCTGGAAGGCCTGATGATGGGGACTCGCAGCGGTGATGTGGACTTCGGTGCGATGGCGTGGATCGCCAGTGAAACCAACCAGACGCTAAGCGACCTTGAACGTGTAGTGAATAAGGAATCTGGCCTGCTGGGTATTTCCGGTTTGTCGTCCGACTTACGTACGCTGGAAAAAGCCTGGCACGAGGGACACGAACGCGCACAACTGGCAATTAAAACGTTTGTGCATCGTATCGCGCGTCATATCGCCGGACATGCCGCATCGCTGCATCGTCTTGATGGGATTATTTTCACTGGTGGAATAGGTGAGAACTCGGTATTAATTCGTCGTCTGGTTATTGAGCACCTTGCTGTTTTAGGTGTGAATATAGACAGCGAAATGAATAGTCTGCCAAATTCCCATGGCGAAAGAATTATCTCAAATAAAGATGCTCGTGTTATTTGTGCGGTTATTCCCACAAATGAAGAGAAAATGATTGCGAGTGATGCCATTGCGTTAGGCAAAATTAATACACCAGTAGAATTTGCATAATTAATTTTCAGCAGAGAGATTATTTTTCATGAAGGTAAATATCGATACCAGCGATATGCTGTATGCCGAAGCCTGGAATGGCTTTAAAGGTACGGACTGGAAAGAAGAAATTAATGTCCGTGATTTTATTCAGCACAACTATACGCCTTATGAAGGGGATGAATCTTTCCTCGCCGAAGCAACGCCTGCGACCACGGCATTGTGGGAAAAAGTCATGGCGGGCATCCGTATCGAAAACTCGACGCATGCGCCGGTTGATTTTGATACCAATATTGCTACCACAATTACCGCACATGATGCGGGTTATATTGAACAAGAACTGGAAAAAATCGTCGGTCTGCAAACGGATAAGCCGCTCAAGCGTGCGCTACATCCGTTTGGCGGCATCAACATGATCAAAAGCTCTTTTGATGCTTATGGTCGTGAGATGGATGCTGATTTTGAATACCAGTTTACTGAGCTGCGTAAAACCCATAACCAGGGTGTATTCGACGCCTACTCTCCGGATATGCTGCGCTGCCGTAAATCCGGCGTGCTGACTGGTCTGCCGGACGGCTATGGCCGTGGCCGTATCATCGGTGACTATCGCCGCGTGGCGCTGTACGGTATCCGCTACCTGGTGCGCGAGCGTGAACTGCAGTTTGCCGATCTTCAGTCGAACCTGGAGTGGGGGCAGAATCTTGAAGCCACGATTCGCCTGCGTGAAGAGCTGTCTGAACATCGTCGCGCCTTGCTGCAAATGCAGGAAATGGCGGCGAAGTATGGCTGCGATATCTCCCGCCCGGCACGTAATGCGCAGGAAGCGGTGCAGTGGGTGTACTTTGCTTATCTGGCTGCGGTGAAATCTCAGAACGGCGGCGCGATGTCGCTGGGTCGTACCGCATCGTTCCTCGACATCTACATTGAGCGCGATTTCAAAGCGGGAATTTTAGACGAGCAGCAGGCGCAGGAGCTGATCGACCACTTCATTATGAAGATCCGCATGGTGCGCTTCCTGCGTACCCCGGAATTCGACACTCTGTTCTCAGGAGACCCTATTTGGGCGACCGAAGTTATCGGCGGTATGGGGCTGGATGGCCGCACGCTGGTGACGAAAAACTCGTTCCGCTATCTGCATACGCTGCACACCATGGGCCCGGCACCTGAACCGAACCTGACGGTGTTGTGGTCTGAGCAGCTACCGATTGCTTTCAAAAAATATGCCGCCCAGGTATCTATCGTCACGTCATCTTTACAGTATGAAAACGACGACCTGATGCGTGCAGACTTTGACAGCGATGACTATGCCATTGCCTGTTGCGTCAGCCCGATGGTTATCGGCAAGCAAATGCAGTTCTTCGGGGCGCGCGCCAACCTCGCCAAAACGTTGCTGTATGCAATCAACGGCGGCGTGGATGAGAAACTGAAAATCCAGGTCGGACCGAAAACTACACCGTTGATGGATGATGTGCTGGATTACGACACGGTGATGGAGAGCCTGGACCACTTTATGGACTGGCTGGCTGTGCAGTACATCAGCGCACTGAACATCATCCACTACATGCACGACAAGTATAGCTACGAAGCATCGCTGATGGCGCTGCACGATCGTGATGTTTATCGCACGATGGCCTGCGGTATGGCGGGTCTGTCCGTAGCGGCGGATTCTCTGTCGGCTATCAAATACGCCCGCGTGAAACCGATTCGCGATGAAAACGGCCTGGCAATTGATTTCGAAATCGAAGGCGACTATCCGCAATACGGCAACAACGACGAGCGCGTGGACAGCATTGCCTGCGACCTGGTCGAACGCTTTATGAAGAAAATTAAGGTGTTGCCAACCTACCGTAACGCGGTGCCGACGCAGTCCATTCTGACCATCACCTCCAACGTGGTGTATGGACAGAAAACCGGTAACACGCCGGACGGACGCCGCGCAGGCACGCCATTCGCGCCAGGGGCTAACCCGATGCATGGTCGCGATCGCAAAGGTGCGGTTGCGTCGTTAACCTCGGTGGCCAAACTGCCGTTCACCTATGCCAAAGATGGTATCTCGTACACCTTCTCCATTGTGCCGGCTGCGCTGGGCAAAGAGGACGGGGTGCGTAAAACCAACCTGGTCGGTCTGCTGGACGGTTACTTCCATCATGAAGCGCATGTGGAAGGTGGGCAGCATCTGAACGTTAACGTCATGAACCGTGAAATGTTGATGGATGCCATTGAGCACCCGGAAAACTATCCAAACCTGACGATCCGCGTGTCTGGTTATGCGGTGCGCTTCAACGCGCTGACCCGTGAACAGCAGCAGGATGTAATTTCCCGTACTTTCACCCAGGCGCTTTAACGCCGGAGGGGCTATGAGAAAAGTTATTGCAACTGAATGTGCGCCAGGGGCCATTGGCCCTTACGTACAGGGTGTGGATCTGGGCAGCATAGTGTTCACATCGGGCCAAATACCGGTGTGCCCACAGACCGGTGAAGTGGCAGAAAACGTGATCGATCAGGCGCGTCAAAGCCTGGAAAACGTGAAAGCGATTGTCGAGTCCGCCGGTTTGAAAGTGAGCGACATCGTGAAAACCACCGTTTTCGTTGCCGATCTGAATGACTTCGCCACCATTAACCAGGTGTACCAGCAGTTCTTTGATGAGCACAAGGCTATCTACCCCACGCGCAGTTGCGTGCAGGTCGCCCGCTTACCGAAGGATGTAAAGCTGGAAATTGAAGCCATCGCTGTACGTGGCGACACGGTGTAATCCCCTGCGGGGCGATCTGCGGATCGCCCCGATCCTTTAATGAGTGTGAAACCTGGTCTTCACTGAACGGCAATCCGAGGGTGTGGATATGATTAGCGCATTCGATATTTTTAAGATTGGCATTGGACCTTCCAGCTCCCATACCGTGGGGCCCATGAATGCAGGTAAAAGCTTTATCGATCTGTTGGTCAGCAGCGGGGAACTCCCCAGGGCTACACATATTGTGGTCGATCTTTATGGATCGCTCTCCCTGACCGGAAAAGGTCATGCGACAGATGTCGCTATCATGATGGGGCTGGCTGGTAACAGCCCACAAAACGTTAATATAGATTCAATCGCTGGTTTTACGCAGGAAGTGGCCCGTACCGGACGTTTACCGGTGGCAGAGGGCACACATGTTGTCGATTTCTCTCCAGATGAAAATATTCTCTTCCATACCGAAACGCTGCCGCGCCATGAAAATGGTATGCGCATCACCGCGTGGAACGGCACCGAGACGCTGTTAAGAAAAACCTATTACTCCGTCGGCGGTGGTTTTATCGTTGAAGAGGAGCAATTTGGTCAGGCGCATGATGTTGAAGCACACGTGCCCTACAATTTTCATTCCGCCAGCGAACTGCTGAAACTGTGTGAGCGCAACGGGCTGTCTGTTTCCGGTCTGATGATGCAAAACGAGCTGGCGATGCGCAGCAAAGAAGAAATCGATGCTGGCTTTGCTGCCATTTGGGACGTCATGCATGCCGGGATTGAGCGCGGCATGAACACCGAAGGCGTCCTGCCGGGCCCGCTTAATGTGCCGCGTCGCGCCGTGGCATTGCGTCGACTGCTGGTCTCCAGCGACAACCTGTCCAGCGACCCAATGAACGTGATCGACTGGATCAACATGTTCGCGCTGGCCGTGAGCGAAGAAAACGCCGCCGGATGCCGGGTTGTGACGGCACCGACCAACGGAGCATGTGGGATTATCCCTGCTGTCCTGGCCTATTACGACAAGTTCCGCCGTCCGGTGAATGCCAACTCCATCGCCCGTTATTTGCTGGCCGCCGGGGCGATAGGCGCACTGTATAAGATGAACGCCTCGATTTCGGGGGCAGAAGTGGGCTGCCAAGGGGAAATTGGCGTAGCCTGTTCAATGGCTGCTGCCGGGCTGACCGAGTTGCTTGGCGGTAGCCCGTCTCAGGTGTGTATTGCGGCGGAAATCGCCATGGAGCATAACCTGGGACTGACCTGCGATCCGGTCGCCGGGCAGGTACAAATACCGTGTATTGAGCGCAATGCGATCAACGCGGTAAAAGCCGTCAACGCCGCGCGCATGGCGTTACGACGGACGTCCGAGCCACGCGTGTCACTCGATAAAGTGATCGAGACCATGTACGAGACGGGCAAAGACATGAACGACAAATACCGTGAAACCTCACGTGGAGGCCTGGCAATTAAAGTGGTTTGTACCTGAGGTTAATGGTCGTGATTACAGTTTGCACGCTTTTGTAGGCCGGATAAGGCGCAAGCGCCGCTATCCGGCAAAGAGTGACTCAATCCGACAGAACCCAAAAGGCGTACTTTAGTACGCCTTTTTTGTTGTGATCTGCTTCAAAAATAGAAAGGAATAACATCTTATCAAGGTTTAAGAGAAAATATTTCTTAACTATCAGCAATTACAGGGGTTTGTTTGTGAAGTTTTTCTCTAACCCTGCGCGTATGATTTCTCCATTCTAATAGCTTGCCTGCATCTCATGTACTGCGTATCGCCTTGAAGCAGTGCGATAAAATAAAAAAAACCTCTACCTACACATTAAGCGGGAAATTATGGAAACGGCAACGAATAGTAGCGTAATACTCGACGCATCAGCGCCTGCGCGTCGGGCGGGAATGACCGAAAGCGAATGGCGGGAAGCTATTAAGTTCGACAGCACGGACACCGGCTGGGTCATTATGAGTATTGGGATGGCGATTGGTGCGGGGATTGTTTTCCTTCCCGTCCAGGTGGGTCTGATGGGGCTGTGGGTTTTCTTGCTCTCCTCCATTATCGGCTATCCTGCGATGTATTTATTCCAGCGCCTGTTTATCAACACGCTGGCGGAATCCCCGGAATGTAAAGATTACCCAAGCGTAATCAGCGGCTATTTGGGTAAAAACTGGGGCATCCTGTTAGGCGCATTATATTTTGTGATGCTGGTTATCTGGATGTTCGTCTATTCCACCGCCATCACCAACGACAGCGCCTCTTATCTGCACACATTTGGCGTTACTGAAGGCTTACTATCCGACAGCCCGTTCTACGGCCTGGTGCTGATTTGCATCCTGGTGGCTATCTCGTCACGCGGGGAAAAACTGCTGTTTAAGATCTCCACCGGCATGGTACTGACCAAGCTGCTGGTGGTGGCAGCGCTTGGTGTATCGATGGTGGGAATGTGGCATTTGTATAACGCGGGCTCACTGCCGCCGATGGCGCTGCTGATCAAAAACGCAATTATCACGCTGCCGTTTACCCTGACTTCAATTCTGTTTATTCAGACGCTAAGCCCGATGGTTATTTCGTACCGCTCTCGTGAGAAATCGATTGAGGTGGCACGCCATAAAGCTCTGCGTGCTATGAACATCGCGTTCGGTATTCTGTTTGTCACCGTCTTTTTCTACGCCGTTTCCTTCACGCTGGCGATGGGGCATGACGAAGCGGTTAAAGCCTATGAGCAGAACATTTCCGCTCTGGCGATCGCCGCGCAGTTTATCAGTGGTGATGGTGCAGGTTGGGTGAAAATCGTCAGCGTTATTCTGAACATTTTCGCCGTGATGACCGCCTTCTTCGGTGTTTACTTAGGCTTTCGTGAAGCCACTCAGGGGATCGTAATGAACGTGCTGCGCCGCAAAATGCCAGCCGAGAAAATCAACGAAACTCTGGTTCAACGCGGCATTATGGTCTTCGCTATCTTACTGGCCTGGAGTGCAATTGTGCTCAATGCGCCGGTACTGAGCTTCACCTCTATTTGTAGCCCAATCTTCGGCATGGTGGGCTGCTTGATCCCGGCCTGGCTGGTCTACAAAGTTCCTGCACTGCACAAATACAAAGGCGCCTCTCTGTACCTGATTATCGTCACCGGCCTGTTGTTGTGCGTTTCTCCGTTCCTGGCATTTTCCTGAGTTATCTGAGCAAGGGTTGTTGTTATGTTTGAGACTACATTGAATCCATTATGGGATAGTTTTATCCGCGCGGTGCAGGAAGAAGTTAAGCCTGCGCTGGGTTGTACGGAACCTATCTCTCTGGCTCTGGCGGCAGCGGTCGCATCCTCCGAGCTGGACGGCGCGGTAGAACGTATTGATGCGTGGGTCTCACCGAACCTGATGAAAAACGGCATGGGCGTTACCGTGCCGGGTACCGGAATGGTCGGGTTGCCTGTCGCGGCGGCGCTGGGTGCGCTGGGGGGAAATGCCCACGCCGGTTTAGAGGTACTGAAAGACGCGTCACCACAAGCGATTGCGGATGCCAAAGCGATGCTGACCGCCGGGAAGGTGGCGGTGATGCTGCAGGAGCCTTGCGAGGATATCCTCTTTTCCCGCGCGAAGGTTTACAGCGCTGAAGGATGGGCGTGCGTGACGATTGTGGGCGGTCATACCAACATAGTCCACATCGAGACCAATAAGGGTGTAGTGTTCACCACAGAACAGAATGCTCAGGAAGAGGAGCTGGAGTCGCCGCTGGCGGTACTGTCTCACACCTCGCTGGAAGAGATTGTGGCATTTGTGAATGCTGTGCCGTTTGAGTCAATCCGCTTTATTCTCGATGCGGCCAAACTGAACGGTGCGCTGTCTCAGGAAGGACTGCGCGGCAACTGGGGCTTGCACATCGGAACTACGCTGGAGAAGCAGTGCGCACGTGGTCTGCTGGCTAACGATCTCTCAACCGCCATTCTTATTCGTACCAGCGCGGCATCGGATGCGCGAATGGGCGGGGCGACGTTGCCAGCCATGAGCAACTCCGGCTCCGGCAATCAGGGGATTACCGCCACCGTCCCGGTGATGGTGGTGGCTGAGCACTTTGGGGCTGATGAAGAGAAACTGGCCCGTGCGCTAATGCTGTCTCACCTGAGTGCTATTTACATCCATCATCAGCTTCCGCGTTTGTCTGCGCTGTGCGCGGCAACCACGGCAGCAATGGGCGCGGCGGCGGGGATGGCATGGATCGTGGATGGTCGTTATAACACTATCGCGATGGCGATCAGCAGCATGATTGGCGACGTGAGCGGAATGATTTGCGATGGCGCCTCGAACAGTTGCGCAATGAAAGTCTCTACCAGTGCGTCAGCAGCCTGGAAAGCGGTGCTGATGGCGCTGGACGATACCGCTGTAACCGGCAATGAGGGGATTGTGGCGCACAACGTGGAGCAATCTATCACTAACCTGTGTGCGCTGGCGTGTCGTTCGATGCAGGAAACCGACAAGCAGATCATTGAGATCATGGCCAGTAAGACACATTAAGCAGGAACGATGGTAAACCCGGTGCCTGATGGCGCTGTGCTTATCAGGCCTACAACATACTCTGTCTTGTAGGCCGGGTAAGGCGCAGCCGTCACCCGGCATAAGTCAAAGCCGCCTTTTCAGGCGGCTTCTTCATCTTCCAGTCGTAGCTCAGCATCGGCCACAATTGCTTCCAGCTCTGTCAGCATTTCTTCATAGCCGAAGGGAACTGTCTCCCGTTTTTCCGGCACAGCCTGCGGCTGGCGTTTTTTTGATAACTTCTTACTCAACAGTCGTACTCCGTTGTTTTCTCTGACTATACGGGCAAATCTATCAGCAAAGCGCGCAGCGGGGTATCGGCGACTAACGTTATGTTAGTTTCGTCACGAATAAATGCCCCATCGCCGCAGGTGAGCGCTTCTTTTTCGGCGCCAGCCGTCACCGCATGGAATCTGCCGTGAATCGACTGTAAATAAGCGCGTGGCCCATGTAACTGAAAACTCAGCGATTCACCTTGCTGCAGTTCAACGTGGTGCACCCATACCTGTTGGCGCAGATGCAGGCTGCCTTGTTCACCGTCCGGTGAGGCCAGCAGCTGATGCTTACCTGCGCTCAGCGTCGCTTTCTGTACGCAGGCGTTTTCGCGCTGCGGGCAGGCGTCCAGCCAGAGCTGCATTCTGGTCAGGGGCTTATCTTTGCTGATATTGTGCTCGCTGTAGCTGATCCCTGGTTGCGTAGCGAGCAGTAACACCTCTCCGGCTTTGGCCTGAATATGGTTACCTTCGCTGTCGCGATACTCTGCTTCCCCTTCGAGGATCAGATTGACGATATCCACCTTTGGATAGGTACGTGGCTGGAAAGAGGCCCCCGGTGCCAGAACTTCCTGGTTCAGAACACGCAGCGAGGCATAACCCAGCAGTTTAGGATCAAAATAGTGTCCAAAGGAGAAGGTATAACGGGCCTGCAGCCAGCCGTAGTCTGCTTGCCCGCATTGTTTGGCTGTACGGGTAGTAATCATAGTTCTTGACCTCTCTTTACTTCCTTTTATGTTAAATGGCTAGACGCTGCATTGTTAGCCAGATATTCTGCCCGGTATGTTCAAATTTCCTGAATGAGAACGAGATGGCCAAAGAACGGGCTTTAACGCTTGAAGCGTTACGCGTCATGGACGCAATAGACAGGCGCGGCAGCTTTGCCGCTGCGGCAGATGAACTGGGACGCGTACCTTCCGCGCTCAGCTATACCATGCAGAAACTGGAAGAAGAGCTGGACGTGGTGCTGTTTGACCGCTCAGGTCACCGCACAAAATTTACTAACGTCGGGCGTATGCTGCTTGAACGTGGACGTGTACTGCTGGAAGCTGCGGATAAACTGACCACCGATGCCGAAGCGCTGGCTCGCGGTTGGGAAACGCATCTGACCATCGTTACCGAAGCGCTGGTACCGACGGCGGCGTTTTTCCCACTGATCGACCGACTTGCCGGGAAGGCCAATACCCAGCTTTCCGTTATTACCGAAGTTCTGGCCGGGGCATGGGAGCGTCTTGAGCAGGGGCGGGCGGATATCGTGATTGCGCCGGATATGCATTTTCGCTCATCCTCAGAAATCAACTCGCGTAAGCTGTACTCACTGATGAACGTGTATGTGGCGGCTCCGGATCATCCCATTCATCAGGAGCCGGAACCGTTATCGGAAGTCACCCGCGTGAAATACCGCGGGATCGCAGTGGCGGACACCGCCCGTGAACGCCCGGTACTCACGGTTCAACTGCTGGATAAACAGCCGCGTCTGACGGTGAGTACGATTGAAGATAAACGCCAGGCGCTGTTGGCTGGCCTGGGCGTGGCGACGATGCCGTATCCACTGGTGGAAGAGGATATTGCCGCTGGTCGGCTGCGGGTAGTAAGCCCGGAATCGACAAGCGAAATTGATATTATTATGGCCTGGCGTCGGGACAGCATGGGTGAGGCGAAATCCTGGTGTCTGCGGGAAATCCCCAAGCTGTTTGCGGGTAAATAAGAAATACGCCCCTTCAACGGAAGGGGCGTATTTAAATTCAGGATAACTGTTTGGGGTCAGCGCCGAAGCGGTTGCTCCCCGTCGTGCCGTTTTGACAGTTGAAAATAATGATGACCAACCAGCCGACGATCGGGATCAGCAACACCAGTAGCCACCAGGCTGAACGGTCGGTGTCATGTAAACGCCGGAACTGTACCGCCCACCATGGAATAAAGACCAGAACCCCATAAATCGTCGTTAATATGCCTTCTCCTCCGGCGCGTTCCCAGCCAAGCATTCTGTCCAGAATGCCCAGCACGAACGTGAAGATGATGTTGACCAGCACAAACATCCAGTATTCTTTACGACGCGCGCGGCCACCAAACCCAAAGTAGTTCTTTAATACGTTTAAATACCAATCCATTTTTGCCTCGTTCTGCATTCAATTACTTGTTTTTAAAGCAATCAAAATAAGAATAGCTGCGAATATAATGCTGGTAAATGTTTGTAGTATTAATTATTTGGCCCCAAACGGAGGCCTGTGTAAATCAGGCAAAACGGCTGTCACGTCCATGAGGTTCGCTGAGGTCCTGCCACGGGCCGATTGAAATAATACCGGTCGGGTTGATCGTTTTGTGGCTACGGAAGTAGTGATTGCGGATGTGATCGAAATTGACGGTCTCCGCAATGCCTGGCATCTGGTAGATATCGCGCAGAAAACCGTACAAATTCAGGTAGTCACTGATGCGGTGTTTGTCGCATTTGAAGTGGGTGACATACACAGGATCAAAACGTACCAACGTGGTCCACAGGCGAATATCGGCCTCGGTTAGCTGGTCACCGGTCAGGTAGCGATGTTGACCCAGGATCTGCTCCAGCCGCGCCAACGATTGAAAGACTTTTTCTACGGCGTCGTCGTAAGCTTCCTGGCTGGTAGCAAATCCGGCTTTATATACGCCGTTATTGACGTTGTCATAAATCCAGCCGTTCAGTTCGTCGATTTTACTTTGCAGAACAGGTGGATAGTAATCCCCGGCTTTTGCGCCCAGCGCATCAAACGCGGTGTTAAACATGCGGATGATTTCAGCCGATTCGTTGCTGACGATGGTGTGATTTTTTTTATCCCACAGCACCGGAACGGTCACCCGGCCGCTGTAGTGCGGATCGGCGTGTAAATACAGTTGATAGAGAAACTCGTGCTGATAAAGCGTATCACCGGTGGCTGCCGGGAAGTTGTTATCAAACGTCCAGCCGTTTTCCAGCATCAGCGGATTCACTACGGAAACGGAAATAAACGGTTCCAGCCCTTTGAGTTTACGCAAAATCAGCGTGCGATGCGCCCACGGACAAGCCAGAGAAACGTAGAGATGATAGCGGTCTTTTTCGGCGGCGAAGCCACCTTCACCCGTAGGACCCGGTGCGCCATCCGCGGTGAGCCAGTTACGGAATGCCGATGCCGAGCGTTGAAATTTCCCCCCGGTTGATTTGGTGTCGTACCAGGTGTCATGCCAGACGCCGTCAATGAGTTGTCCCATAATTTTCGCCTCCTCAGATAGCAAAAACGAGGAGATGTCTCCTCGCTTTTTAATGCGTTTAGTATAGCTCGCTTACCACTTTTTATTCAGTACACGGTCAATACTGAATGCGCCCGGACCGGTGATAGCCAGCAGCAGGAAACCGCCTGCGATGGTCAGGTTTTTCATGAACATCAGAGAGTTCATCCCTTCCGCAAAGTTGCTGTGGAAGAGGAACGCTGTCAGCAGCGTGAAGCCTGCGGTGAACAGCGCGGTAGTACGGGTCAGGAAACCAAACAGGATTGCCAGACCGCCGCCGAACTCAAGCAGAATAACCAGCGGCAACATAAAACCAGGGACGCCCATGGCTTCCATGTACTGTTGGGTACCCGCATATCCGGTGATCTTTCCCCAACCTGCAGTAATAAACAGGATTGGCATCAGAATGCGCGCTACCAGTACACCAACATCTTCTAATTTTTTCATCATACTCTCTAGGAAACCACTCAGGCGGATTGTTTTGTTTTTTGTGCATCAACGCTGCAGAACGCGTCGTTGCTGTCGATGGAGAGAATCATAGACGTACAGAATGACAATTGTTAGCAAGGAAAACTGTCAGAAATTTTCAAAAAATTTGAGGTTAGGTGGACGGAGAGGGGATCAGCCGCGCAGCTGCTGTTGTCTGATGGTCGATTTTACCAGACGCCAGATGCTCCAGGCGCTAAAGCCACGTTTGGCCCAGCGTACCAGTAGGTTCGGATTACGGATGGTGCGAACCGCCATAATACTGCTGCCGACCAGCACCCAGCCGCGCAGGTTCAACAGCGTCTTCCAACCACGATCGTAGACTTCGGTGGCCTCCAGCCAGTCGCGACGAGTGGCAGACAGATCCAGCCGTTGCTGCTGGATCTGTCCAAGCAGTTGTGCCTTACGTTTTTGGCGCTCGACTTTACTGCTCATTAGAAATCATCCTCCAGGGCCTGCCTGTCGTTAGCGAGTTCGTGGCGTGTATGGCGTAACAGCGTCGATTTACGGGCTTTACGTAATGTCCATATCCCGCCAACGAGCGCCAAAAGCAACAGCACAACGGTTGTGGCAATCATGGCGTTCAGGCGATATTGAGGGTCGATGGCCCAGATGATAAGCACCATCAGGCTCATCAGGCCAAACGCCGCGAACAGCATGGTCAGCCCAAGCATCAGCAGGATCTGGATGAGATTGGCTTTTTCCTCTTCCAGCTCAACGACGGCCAGCCGTAATCGGGTCTCTACGATCTCAACGAGAATCGTGAGAACCCGTTGTCCAGTCCCCAGGATGCTTTTGCCTGGACCTTGTGCGTGTTGAGAGTCAGCCATTGTTAGCGGCGCGACAGCAGTACACCAAGCACCACACCGACCGCAGCGCCAATACCAACGCCTGTCCATGGGTTTTCGCGCACATAGTTATCGGCTTTGGCGGCCGCTTCACGGGTTTGCTTAGCAATCACATCGCTGGTCTCGCTCAGACGATGGCGGCTCTCGCGCAGCGCATGTTCGGCTTTGCTGCGAATTTTACTCATCTCTTCCTTCGACTTATCGCCAGAGGAGCTCAGTACTTCTTCGAGCGTATCCGCAAGGGATTTCAGCTCAGCGCGCAGATTTTCCGTAGCGTTATCTTTTGACATCGTTTTCTCCAGGTGAGTGGGTAGTTACCGTACTTAGTAATCGCGGGTCTCAAGTTCCTTCAGCTCTTTCTGAGCCTCTGCAAGCTTACGTTCGCGTTTTGCGACTTTATCCGCATCGCCTTTTTGCTTCGCTTCGGCTAAATCACGCTGACGTTCGGCTATCTCATTTTTCTGCTCCGCGATTTTTTTCTGGTGATTCGCGCGCAGTTTGCTGTCAGTACAGTTTGCCCGAACTTCACTAAGTGCTTTGTTTAACCCATTGATGCGGCTCTGATTGTTGTGTTTTTCGGCATAACTAATTTCCCGCTGAATGTCTTGTTCTTTTTCCTGACAGAGGGAGTTAGCGTAGCTGCCGGCACTGAGAGCGAAAAGACTCATTGCCAAAGCGATGCGGTATTTCATTCTTGAACCTTCCATTGTGATGCGACCCGATGTGTTGTGGTCGATGCTCCAGAATAATAAAGCTGTAGGTCATAACTTCAGTTTATTAATCATAGGCACTAAACGGTGAAATCACCAAAGTGAGTGATCTAATTCAGATTCCTGGAGATTAACCAAAGCGGTGCGGTGTATCCCGTAAACGAGATAACCACTGCACTGCCTGATTGTCATCATCCTGTTGAGCAATAACGAAGCCGTGCGGTAACGTTCGGTCCAGCACGACCTTTGCGGCTGCGCTCTGCGCGCTGGAATCAAAGGTGATCAGCAGCGCGTCATTTTGCGGAGTAATACTTTTAAAACGAATGCCGTTGGCGTCCAGGTGATGCCAGATAGAGAAGCCATCAGGCATGCTGGCTCCCTGGTTTATGGCGCGAATGGCAAGCGTCGATTCCTGCTGGCGAATGACCGACCATGTCAGGATTAACGCGCTCAAAAACAGCATAAAGGAGGTGGTCCAGGCCAGTCGTCGGAGCGTTATGCGTGATTTCAGCATAATTTACCCTCGGTTCCCGTATTTCTTTTTCCAGAGTACAACCAGTGAACCGGCCAGGCCAACCACCAGTAATACGACAGGAAGCAGCATCAGGCAGGACATGAGCTGATCTTCATACTTGAGAAAAACAGGTGTTTTGCCCAGTAGATAGCCCAGCGTGGTCAGAATCAGTACCCACAATAGCCCGCTCATCCAGTTGAAGAACTGAAAACGCGCATTATTCAGCCCTGACAGTCCGGCAATGGTCGGTAGTAATGTTCTGACGAACGCAATAAAGCGACCGACCAACAGTGCGGATAAGCCATGCTTGTGGAAAAGATGATGCGCGCGTTGGTGATAATGAGCAGGAAGATGTGAAAGCCAGTTTTGCACGGTGCGGGTATTACCCAACCATCGGCCCTGAATATAGCTGAGCCAACAACCGAGGCTGGCTGCGGTGGTGAGCAGCAGTACGGTTTGCGGAAAACCCATTGCGCCTTTGGCAATAAGAACGCCGACCAGTACCAGTAAACTGTCACCAGGTAAAAAGGCCGCGGGTAGTAACCCATTTTCCAGGAACAAAATTGTAAACAGTACAAAATACAGCATACCAATCATGGAAGGATTGGCCAGAGTTTCAAAATCCTGAGCCCATAAAGCATTCAATAATTGAGTCAGTAGTTCCATTCAATATTCCTGGAGAATCGGTTGTCGTCATGCCGGTTTTCTGGAGTTTGTAACGCCGCAATTTTATTGGTGTTTTTTACATGGATCGCGGTCTGACACAAATTCACGGCCTGAACTATTCCCTGTAAAGTTGTGAAGTAAGCAAGCTCTCAAACACAAAAATTCAAATAGCATCTAATTGTAACAAAGGTCAACGTTGTCCGTTATAGAAATTACGGTGGTTGAACTCTGATTTTGCTGATCGCAAGGGAGTGAGGCGAGAGGATTTACACAGGCTGACACTTTATACCTAATGCTTACCGTGTGTCAGAAACAGGCGCTGTTATCGCGCCTGTGAAAGTCTGAACGTTTATTTTGTGCTGTTTGCAGCAGTATCCAGATGAACGACCGGATTTTCCGTGAAAAGGTAACGATCCGCGTTGAACTCGAAATCATCGCTGGTTTCGTTAAACAGCATCTGTTTCGTGTTCTCAAGGTGCTGCCACATCGCCAGTTTGGCTGCATGTGGATCTTTGCGAATTAATGCTCGCAGGATCTGGTCATGGTCATCACACCAGTTGTCTACCGTGCGCAGATCAATGTGATCGTGCAATTTCTTCCAGTAGGGGTTGTGAACGCGCTGAGTCCACATTTTTTCAACAATGGCGGCCAGAGCTGAGTTTTGCGTCGCTAGCGCGACCTGAACATGGAACTGCAGGTCCCATTCGGAGTCACGAAAGCTTTTTTCGTTGCGCGACTTCTCCTGGATTTCCATCAGTTTCATGATGTCCTGCTTGGTCACCTGGGTGGCGGCAAACTCGGCGATGTTGCTCTCAATGAGCTGACGCGCTTGCAGCAATTCAAAAGGACCGTAGCTGGCGAATTCCAGACCTTCGTCGGGAGCAACATAATGTTTGGGTTGGTTAGAGATGACGTGGATACCTGATCCTTTACGCACCTCAACGTAGCCTTCAACCTCGAGCATGATAATCGCTTCACGAACCACGGTACGGCTGACATTCTTTTCATCGGCAATAAAGCGCTCGGCGGGAAGTTTATCGCCCACCAGATAGACGCCTTGCTCGATGCGTTCTTTTAGATCGGCAGCAAGTTGTTGGTACAAACGTCGTGGTTCAGTGATTTCCATATGCACTCCAGGCATGATACAGCAGACTATATTTGTTATACCACTTTTGCGATGGCGGCTCTACTCGCACCGACAAAAAAGCCGCCAGTTAACTGGCGGCTCTGCATTATATACCCATGACGACTAGCGTCAGGTTAATTTTGCGTGGCGGGAGAGCCGGTTTGCGGACCTGAATCAATCTCGCTGGCCGATTTGTTCTGCAGTACCGTCCAGATGACTAACGCACCGAGCAGGTCGAATATTGCCAGTACGGCGAACAGCGGGCTGAAACCGATGGTATCAGCCAGGGCGCCAACGACCAGGGCAAACAGAGTACTCGCCAGCCAGGCTGACATCCCCGTCAGGCCGTTAGCGGTCGCGACCTCATTGCGGCCAAATACGTCAGAAGAGAGCGTAATCAGCGCGCCAGACAGTGCCTGGTGAGCAAAACCACCGACGCACAGCAGGGCAATAGCAATATACGGGCTGGTGAACAGACCAATCATCCCTGGGCCAATCATCAGCAGTGCACCCATGGTGACGACCATTTTACGGGACACGATCAGGTTTACGCCGAACCAGCGCTGGAACAGCGGCGGTAAGTAACCCCCGATGATACAGCCCATGTCAGCAAACAGCATTGGCATCCACGCGAACATCGCAATCTCTTTCAGGTTAAAGCCGTAGACTTTAAACATGAACAGCGGGATCCAGGCGTTGAATGTCCCCCAGGCTGGTTCTGCCAGAAAACGTGGCAGTGCGATACCCCAGAACTGGCGGTTACGCAGGATCTGGCCAAGCGACATTTTCTTCGCTGTGCTGTTTTTATGCTGCGATTCCTGACCGTTAAGGATGTAATCACGCTCTTCGTCAGACAGTTTTTTCTGGTCGCGCGGGTGTTTATAGAAGACAAGCCAGGACATCGCCCAGATGAAGCTCAGGGCACCAGAAATAATAAACGCCATCTGCCAGCTGTGCATGACGATAGCCCACACGACCAGCGGCGGAGCGATCATCGCGCCAATAGAAGAGCCGACGTTAAAGTAACCTACGGCAATAGAACGCTCTTTTGCCGGGAACCATTCTGAACTGGCTTTCAGACCCGCAGGGATCATCGCGGCTTCTGCGGCACCGACTGCGCCTCGTGCCAGTGCCAGTCCACCCCAGCTACCAGCCAGCGCCGTGGCACCACAGAAGACGGCCCACAGAACGGCGAACATCGCGTAGCCTACTTTGGTGCCGAGCACATCCAGCACGTAGCCAGCAACGGGTTGCATTACGGTGTAAGCAGCAGAATACGCTGCGATGATATAGGAATACTGTTGAGTGGAGATGTGTAACTCTTCCATCAGAGTTGGCGCAGCTGCCGCCACAGTGTTACGTGTCAGGTAACCCAGCACGGTGCCAAGCGTCACCAGTGCGATCATGTACCAACGTAACCCTTTAATTTTACGCATGTAAAACCTCATCGTTTTGTTATGTCCGCTAACGAGCGGTCATCGTCCAGTCCAGGGCGGAGGATGTTCTTTTACGAAGGGCGTGACCGAAAAAAAACCGGCACTGCCCCGAACTTTGCCATGTCAATGATTGTGCTAATTCGGTTTCCATACCGGTCAATCCGATGGTGGACCATCGGTAATTTGCATTCCGTCGGCCTATGTATCGCGACGGCAAAAAGATAACTTGTCATACAGCTTTAAAAGGTGAGTGCCATCACAAAAGTGTGAATCTTCGTGTGGTCATTAATTCGATTCAGCAAAGCCAGTACTGGCGCGGCTTGCCGTGAGTTTTACCTCTTTGAGAGTAATTTTTTTGTTATCATTTGTTGATCTAACTCACGAAAATATCTTCGGTGTATGGAAATTGGTGTGATAACTTTGACAACATCAAAACATAAGCAATCTGACGCACTCGCTGAGAGGAAGACGATAATGACCCCGTTTATGACTGAAGATTTCCTGCTGGACACCGAATTTGCCCGCCGTCTGTATCATGATTACGCCAAAGACCAGCCAATCTTCGACTACCACTGCCATTTGCCGCCGCAACAAATCGCAGATAACTACCGTTTTAACAACCTGTATGACATCTGGCTGAAAGGCGATCACTACAAATGGCGCGCCATGCGTACTAACGGCGTCGCTGAACGCTTGTGTACCGGTGATGCGTCCGATCGCGAGAAGTTTGAAGCATGGGCCGCGACGGTCCCACACACCATCGGTAACCCGCTCTACCACTGGACGCATCTTGAACTGCGTCGCCCATTTGGTATTACAGGTAAGCTGTTGTCACCTGCAACTGCCGATGAAATCTGGAATCAGTGCAACGAATTGCTGGCGCAGGATCGGTTTTCCGCACGTGGAATCATGCAGCAGATGAATGTGAAAATGGTCGGTACCACCGATGACCCGATCGATTCTCTGGAGCATCACGCTGCGGTCGCGAAAGACGGCACCTTTGCTATCAAAGTGCTGCCAAGCTGGCGTCCGGATAAAGCTTTCAACATTGAACTGGCGACCTTTAACGATTACATGGCGAAGCTGGGTGAAGTTTCTGACACCGAGATCCGCCGCTTTACCGACCTGCAAACCGCGCTGACCAAGCGTCTGGATCACTTTGCTGCGCACGGTTGTAAAGTCTCTGACCATGCGCTGGATGTGGTGTTGTTTGCCGAGTCTAACGAAGCTGAACTGGATAACATCCTGGCTCGTCGCCTGGCCGGTGAAACCCTGAGCGAGCACGAAGTCGCCCAGTTCAAAACTGCCGTGCTGGTGTTCCTCGGCGCAGAATACGCGCGTCGCGAATGGGTACAGCAGTACCACATCGGCGCGCTGCGTAATAACAACCTGCGTCAGTTCAAGCTGCTGGGTGCGGACGTCGGCTTTGACTCCATCAACGACCGTCCGATGGCGGAAGAGCTGTCCAAACTGTTGAGCAAGCAGAATGAACAAAACCTGCTGCCGAAAACCATCCTGTACTGCCTGAACCCGCGCGATAACGAAGTGCTGGGGACTATGATCGGTAACTTCCAGGGCGAAGGTATGCCGGGCAAAATGCAGTTCGGTTCCGGCTGGTGGTTCAACGATCAGAAAGACGGGATGGAACGTCAGATGACGCAGCTGGCGCAGCTCGGGCTGCTGAGCCGTTTCGTCGGCATGCTGACTGATAGCCGTAGCTTCCTGTCCTACACCCGCCATGAATACTTCCGTCGCATCCTGTGTCAGATGATTGGTCGCTGGGTTGCCGCAGGTGAAGCGCCTGCCGACATCCAGCTGCTGGGTGAAATGGTGAGAAATATTTGCTTCAACAATGCGCGTGATTACTTCGCCATTGAACTGAACTAAGGCCCGGGTGAAGGTATGCAATACATCAAGATCCATGCGCTGGATAACGTCGCAGTTGCGCTTGCTGATTTGGCAGAAGGAACCGACGTCACCGTTGACGGGCAGGTGGTCACTCTGCGCCAGGCGGTGACTCGTGGCCATAAATTCGCTTTACGCGGTATCGCGAAAGGTGAAAACGTCATTAAATACGGTTTGCCAATCGGTCATACGCTGGTTGATGTCGCTGCGGGTGAGCACATTCATGCTCACAACACGCGCACGAATCTGAGCGACCTGGACACGTATCGCTACCAACCTGATTTCCAGGCGGAAGTCGCGCAGCCTGCCGATCGCGATGTGCAGATTTATCGCCGCGCGAACGGTGACGTTGGGGTGCGTAACGAACTGTGGATCCTGCCGACCGTCGGCTGCGTGAATGCCATGGCGCGTCAGATGCAGAACCGCTTTTTGAAAGAGACCCACGACGCTGAAGGTATCGACGGCGTACATCTCTTCAGTCACACCTACGGCTGCTCGCAATTGGGTGACGACCACATTAACACCCGCACCATGCTGCAAAACATGGTGCGTCACCCGAATGCGGGGGCGGTGCTGGTGGTTGGCCTCGGTTGTGAAAACAACCAGGTTGATGCCTTCCGCGAAACGTTAGGGGAGTATGATCCTGATCGCGTTCACTTTATGGTCTGCCAGCACCAGGAAGATGAAGTGGAAGCGGGGATCGAACATCTCCATCAGTTGTACAACGTGATGCGTAACGATAAGCGTGAGCCGGGTAAGCTGGGTGAGCTGAAGTTTGGTCTGGAATGCGGCGGATCTGACGGCTTGTCTGGGATCACCGCTAATCCGATGCTGGGGCGTTTCTCTGACTACGTGATTGCGAACGGCGGAACTACCGTGCTGACCGAAGTGCCGGAAATGTTCGGCGCCGAGCAGTTGCTGATGGATCACTGCCGCGATGAAGAAACCTTTGGCAAATTGGTTACCATGGTCAATGACTTTAAGCAGTACTTTATTGCCCACGACCAGCCGATCTACGAGAATCCATCGCCGGGGAACAAAGCGGGTGGCATCACCACGCTGGAAGATAAATCGCTGGGATGTACACAGAAAGCGGGTTCCAGCAAAGTTGTTGATGTACTGCGCTACGGCGAACGCCTGAAAACGCCAGGTCTGAATCTGTTAAGTGCTCCGGGTAATGATGCCGTAGCGACCAGTGCGCTGGCGGGGGCCGGCTGTCATATGGTGTTGTTCAGTACCGGACGCGGTACACCGTACGGCGGTTTTGTACCGACGGTGAAAATCGCGACCAACAGCGAGCTGGCCGCGAAGAAAAAGCATTGGATCGATTTTGATGCCGGGCAGCTAATCCACGGTAAAGCGATGCCGCAACTGCTGAACGAGTTTGTCGATACCATCGTTGAGTTCGCCAACGGTAAGCAAACCTGCAACGAGCGCAACGATTTCCGCGAACTGGCGCTGTTTAAGTCGGGAGTGACGCTGTAATAAATGCCTGATGGTGCCTGCAGGTCTGCGCAAATCGTAGACCTGATAAGCGTAGCGCCATCAGGCACAAACCGTTGCCGGATGGCGGCGAACACGCCTTATCCGGCCTACAAAATGGAGTTGGGGTTGCTTGCATGACCGCGTATTGGCTGGCCCAGGGCGTAGGTGTCATCGCCTTTCTGATCGGCATTACCACCTTTTTCAATCGTGATGAGCGCCGGTTTCGGCTGCAACTCGCCGTTTACAGCGCCACTATCGGCGTGCATTTTTTTCTGATGGGCGCCTGGCCCGCGGGAATGAGCGCTGAGCTCAACACCATCCGCACACTCGTCTCAATGCATACCCGCAAGCTGTGGGTCATGACCGTTTTTATTGTCCTCACGCTGGTTCTTGGGCTGGCAAAATTGCAGCATGCGATGGAGCTGTTGCCGATAATCGGCACGCTGGCCAGCACCTGGGCACTGTTTCGCTGCCAGGGGTTAACCGTGCGCTGCGTAATGTGGTGCGCAACCGCCTGCTGGGTTGTTCATAATTTCTGGTTAGGATCGATTGGCGGGACGATGATCGAAGGCAGCTTTTTGGTGATGAACGGCCTGAACATTATCCGCTTCAGGCGCATGCAAAAACGCGGAATTGATCCGTTCAAAATTGAAAAAAGCGTACAGCAAGAGAACCCCTCCGCCCGCTGACGGAGGGGAGAAACGATTAGCCGCGCAAGGCGTTATTTGCCAGACGTTCATCTTCAGCCTGGCAGGCCGCCGCGGTAAACAGCACGTCAGTAGAAGAGTTCAGCGCCGTTTCACAGGAATCCTGCAATACGCCGATGATAAAGCCAACGGCCACCACTTGCATGGCGATGTCATTCGGGATACCAAACATATTGCACGCCAGCGGAATTAACAGCAGAGAGCCCCCCGCGACGCCACCACGCTCAGTAACTGCGCCGTCGGTAAATCGACCGGAATGCCCAGCGTATTCACGGCCGCCAGCGTCAGTACGGTAATGGTGATCGCCGCGCCCGCCATATTGATGGTGGCGCCCAGCGGGATAGATACCGAGTAGGTATCATGGTCCAGATTCAGCTTCTAACACAGCGCCATATTCACCGGAATGTTGGCGGCAGAGCTGCGGGTAAAGAAAGCGTACACGCCGCTTTCGCGCAGACAGGCCAGCACCAGCGGATACGGGTTACGGCGAATTTTCCAGAATACCAGCAGCGGGTTGACCACCAGCGCCACCAGCAGCATACAGCCAACCAGTACGGCCAGCAGTTGCGCGTAGCCCCACAGCAAGGAAAGATGCCGTTTCGGGGAGATAAAAATCCTGATTTCCGCGCTCAGATTATATTTTATAACTTTATACTAACATTGTTTTGACATACCCAGCAAAAAGCCCGACGCACGCAATGTGCGGTCGGGCTTTATCAACTCGCTAAGTAAAAGTTACTGTATTTGCTGCTTTTTATCGTGCTGGTGGTTGACCCACGCGTTCACAACCAGCGTCACAAACAGAATACCGAAGACCACACCTAACGAGATAGCGATCGGGATATGGTAGAAATCGACGATCAGCATCTTGATACCGATAAACACCAGGATGATCGACAAACCATATTTCAGCATGGAGAAACGCTCCGCCACACCTGCCAACAGGAAGTACATCGCACGCAGACCCAAAATAGCGAACAGGTTCGAGGTCAGTACGATGAACGGGTCGGTGGTGACGGCAAAGATTGCCGGAATACTGTCGACGGCGAAAATCACGTCGCTCAGCTCAACCAGAATCAACACCAGCATCAGCGGCGTGACAAACAGCAGGCCGTTCTTACGCACGAAGAAGTGCTCGTTTTCGATAGTATCGGTCATACGTAAATGGCTACGCAGCCAGCGTACCAGCGGTTTGTCGCCAATGCCTGATTCATCCTCTTTTGCCAGCGCCATTTTCACGCCGGTAAACAGCAGGAACGCGCCGAACACGTACAGCAGCCACTCAAACTGGGTGATAAGCCAGGTGCCAGCGAAGATCATGATCGTACGCAGAACAATCGCTCCCAGCACGCCATACACCAGTACCCGACGCTGCAATGCAGGCGGTACGGAGAAGTAGCTGAACAGCATCAGCCAGACAAAGACGTTATCTACCGCCAGCGATTTTTCAATTAAATAGCCGGTAAGGAACGCCAGCGCCTGCGGGTCGGCAACGGCACGGCCCTGAGTCTCAGCCAGGTACCACCAGAATGCCGCGTTAAACAGCAACGACAACGTTACCCAGACGATTGACCAGGCCGCGGCCTGTTTCATCGACATCGTATGTGCGCCACGACGACCCTGTAGCAGCAGGTCGATGGCCAGCATAATGACCACCACAACAGCGAAGCCACCCCATAACAACGGTGTGCCGACAGTATTCATTTTATTTCCCCATGCATAAAAAAACGGCCAACGCCGAATGACGTTAGCCGCTGCTTTTTATGCATAGACCTTGCCATTCGGCAAGGTCTCACTTACAACAACAAAGGAATACGATGGCGTATTCCTTTGTTATCGCCCGGTGACCGGATGTGGTTTTTCACACATCGTAATGACGATCAACCGACAACGAAGTTACTCCCCTTTGCGGGTTACAAAATATTACAGGCCATGCATTCAGTCAATGGCCTGCAACATTCGTTTTACACACATTTACGCAGTCAGCGAGGTTACCGCTTCGTCTGCCGGGAAAACCACGCCGGTCTGGCGGCGAATTTCCGTTTGTAGTTTGGCGGTAATACGACTGACGTTCAGTGCCGGATGATCCACTTCGCCGGATTCAACCAGATGAGCAAAAGCCTCTGCCTCATAAAGCATAGTATTGATGTGCTGAGGCACCGTAAGATCCTGCGTTTTGCCACCGCGCGGAATAAAGCACACTTTCTGACACTCGGAAATCTTCTCGACAACCAGCGACCCTGATTCGCCCTGAATTTCGCTGGCCAGCACGGAATCACTGACTTTCGAGTGCTGTAACGTGACGCTAAAATCGCCGTAATTCAGTACCACCACGCCGTGGGCATCGACGCCGCTTTCCAGCAGGCTGGCACTTGCCTGAACGCTCAGTGGTTCACCCCAGAGCGCAACCGCAGCGGCCAGACAGTAAAAGCCGATATCCATAATTGAACCGTTAGAAAACGCGGGATTAAACGTATTGGGATTTTCACCGTCCAGATAACGCTGATAACGTGAAGAATACTGACAGTAATTGATCAGCGCTTTCCTGACTCGCCCAATTTTGGGGAGTGATTGCTGTAATAGCAGGAAATTAGGCAGGCTGGCGGTCTTAAACGCTTCAAACAGCACCACCTGATTTTCGCGCGCGCAGGCGATAGCGGCTTCGGCTTGCGTCAGGTTTGAGGCCAGCGGTTTCTCGCAAATGACATGCTTTTTGTGCTGTAGAAACAGCGTTGTCTGCGGGAAGTGCAGAGAGTTCGGGCTGGCAATGTAAACGGCATCAATCGCGTTGCTTTGCGCCATTGCCTCCAGCGAGGTAAAGAGATGCTCGACGGGATAATCATTGGCGAAGGTCTGTGCCTGTTCAAGGCTACGGGAATACACTGCGGTTAACTTATATTTGCCGGTTTCATGGGCGGCATCGACAAACTGGCGGGTGATCCAGTTTGTGCCAATTACTGCGAAACGTATCATAAAGGCCTTCAGGCTGCGAAAAGGGATCCTTGCGTCAATTTAGCATGCCCTGAAGACAAAGCCAGTGCGCGACTACGCAGTTTGCTTTAACGATTGTTGCGTGAGCCACAGGCGGGTATCAAACTCCAACTGGTGGTATTGCGGTTCCATATGGCAGCACAACTGATAAAACGCTTTGTCGTGCTCTTTTTCTTTCAGATGCGCCAGTTCATGTACGACGATCATGCGTAAAAAAGGTTCAGGCGCAGAACGGAACACGGTAGCGACGCGGATCTCCGCTTTGGCTTTGAGCTTGCCACCCTGCACGCGAGAGACGGCGGTATGCAGCCCCAACGCATTCTTCAGAACGTGGATCTTGCTGTCATACATGACTTTATTCAGCGGCGGGGCGTTACGCAGAAACTGATTTTTCAGATCCTGGGTATATTGCCAGAGCGCTTTGTCGGTCGCGAAGTCATGCGTACCGGGATAACGTTTTTCCAGCACCGCCCCCAGACGCTGTTCAGCAATCAGCGTACGAACCTGGGAAAGTAAATTTTCCGGGTAGCCTTGCAGATAGGTCAACTGACTCATTAGTGCCCCATATAAAGTATAAAAAGTGTATACTCACGCACCCTTTTCAGGGATACGCCGAAATTTTACCATTCAGGAGGGCCGATGAGCCACATAGACAACGGTTTCCGTTCGCTGTCACTTAAACGTTTCCCGGAAACGGATGACGTTAACCCGCTGCTGGCGTGGGAAGCTGCAGATGAATATCTGCTGCAACAGCTGGACGATACCGAGATTAGCGGCCCGGTGCTTCTCCTGAATGATACCTTCGGTGCGCTGGGCTGTGCGCTGGCGGAACATACGCCGTACAGCATTGGCGACTCCTATCTCAGCGAGCTTGCCACACGTGAGAACCTGCGTCACAACGATATTGCCGAGTCGAGCGTCAAATTCCTCGACAGCACCGCTGAATATCCGCAGGCGCCGGGCGTGGTGCTGATTAAGCTGCCAAAAACCATGGCGCTGCTGGAGCAGCAACTGCGTGCTCTGCGCGAAGTGGTAACGCCACAAACGCGCATCATCGCCGGGGCGAAGGCGCGCGATGTGCATACCTCGACGCTGGAGTTGTTTGAAAAGGTGCTAGGTCCAACCACCACCACGCTGGCGTGGAAAAAAGCCCGTCTGATTAACTGCACTTTCAGTAATCCAGAACTGGCTGATGCCTTGCAGACGCTGAGCTGGAAACTGGAAGGTACCGACTGGACTATCCATAACCACGCCAACGTCTTCTCCCGTACCGGGCTGGATATCGGCGCGCGCTTTTTTATTGAGCATCTGCCGGAAAATCTGGAAGGGGAGATTGTCGATCTCGGTTGTGGCAACGGTGTGATTGGCCTGACTTTGCTGGAGAAGAACCCGCAAGCCAGCGTGGTGTTTGTGGATGAATCACCGATGGCGGTGGCATCAAGCCGTCTGAACGTCGAAAGCAACATGCCGGAAGCGTTGGATCGCTGCGAGTTTATGATCAACAACGCGTTGTCTGGCGTGGAGCCTTTCCGCTTTAACGCCGTGTTGTGTAACCCGCCGTTCCATCAGAAACATGCGCTGACCGATAACATCGCCTGGGAGATGTTCCACCACGCGCGTCGCTGCCTGAAAATCAATGGTGAATTGTACATCGTGGCCAACCGCCACCTCGATTACTTCCACAAGCTGAAGAAGATTTTTGGCAACTGCGTGACCATCGCCACCAACAATAAGTTTGTGGTGCTGAAAGCGATCAAAACGGGTCGCCGCCGCTAATCGCGTGTGCCGGATGGCGGCTAACGCCTTATCCGGCCTACACGAGCTGCCTCGTAGGCCTGATAAGCGTAGCGCCATCAGGCAAAGATGTGAGCAGTTGCCTTATCCGACCTACGGGATACAACGTGTTAAATCTCCAGCGCTAAGCGGGTCCCCTGCGCAATAGCGCGTCGGGCATCCAGCTCCATCGCCACGTCACACCCCCCGATCAGATGCACCGTTTTACCTGCCGCGTGCAGCGGATCGACCAGTTCACGGCGTGGCTCTTGTCCGGCGCAAATCACCACGTGATCCACGTTAAAGATCACCGGTTCGCCGTTCAGCACAACGTGTAAGCCATCATCATCAATTTTCTGATAACTGACTGCCGGGATCATTTTTACGCCGCGTGAAAGCAGGGTAGCGCGGTGGATCCATCCCGTTGTTTTACCTGAACCTTGCCCGGGTTTACTGGCTTTACGCTGCAACATCACTATCTGGCGTGGACTGCGGGGTAGATGTGGGCCTTCCGGACGTAAACCGCCGGGCTGTTGCAGGCTGGTGTCGATTCCCCATTCCACGCAGAATTCGGCAATATTCTGGCTGGTGGGATCGCCGGGCTGGCTCAGATACATGGCGGTATCAAAACCGATCCCTCCGCAGCCAACGATCGCCACGCGTTTCCCTACCGGCGTTTTATCGCGCAGGACGTCGAGGTAACTTAGTACTTTAGGGTGATCGATCCCCTCGATCGGCGGCATGCGCGGTTCGATCCCGCTGGCGAGGATCACTTCATCAAAGGCTTGCAGTTCGTGGGCGCTAACAAACTGATTGAGTTTCAGCGTGACACCCGTTACGTCGATCATCCGGCGGTAGTAACGCAGGGTTTCATAGAATTCTTCTTTGCCGGGGATCTGTTTGGCGATATTAAACTGCCCGCCTATCTCGCCATGCGCGTCAAACAGCGTTACATGATGTCCACGCGCGGCGGCGTTAATAGCAAAAGCGAGACCCGCAGGGCCCGCGCCGACCACCGCCAGATTTTTCGGCTGAGTGGCCGCAACGATCGGCATTTTGGTTTCATGACAGGCGCGCGGATTCACCAGGCAAGAGGTGACTTTGCCGACGAAGATCTGATCCAGGCAGGCCTGGTTACAGCCGATACAGGTATTGATCTCATCCGCTCGCCCGGTTTGTGCTTTTGACAGCAGCTCAGCATCGGCAAGGAATGGCCGGGCCATCGATACCATATCGGCATCGCCGCGTGCCAGAATGTCATCCGCAACGGTCGGATCGTTGATGCGGTTAGTGGTGACCAGTGGGATCGTCACGTGCCCTTTCAGCTTGCGCGTTACCCAGCTAAACGCACCCCGGGGTACCGGTGTGGCGATAGTGGGAATACGCGCTTCATGCCAGCCAATGCCGGTGTTAATCATTGTGGCACCTGCGGCTTCTATAGCCTGAGCTAACTGGACGGTTTCGTCAAAGGTTCCGCCTTGCTCCACCAGGTCGAGCATCGACAGGCGGAAGATAATAATAAAGTCACTGCCGGCACGCTGGCGCACCGCCCGCACGACTTCCACGGCAAAACGCATGCGGTTGGCATAGTCACCGCCCCATTCATCATCGCGCTGGTTGGTGCGCAGGGTCAGGAATTCGTTGATCAGATAACCTTCCGAGCCCATCACTTCGACGCCATCGTAGCCTGCCTCCCGCGCCAGCTGTGCACAATGGGCGAAATCTTCAATCAGTTGCAGCACTTCATCGTGCGTCAGTTCATGCGGCGTAAAGCGGTTAATAGGGGCCTGGATGGCTGAAGGCGCAACCAGATGCGGTTGATAGCTGTAGCGACCAGTGTGCAGGATTTGCAGGGCAATTTTCCCGCCTTCATCGTGAACCGCATCGGTAATGATACGGTGGTGCGTCAGCTGGCTGGTGTCGTTCAGCATCGCGCCGCCTTCCATACCCACGCCCGATAACGCGGGCGCAATTCCTCCGGTCACAATCAGGGCTACGCCGTGACGAGCGCGTTCAGCATAGAACGCAGCCAGCCGTTCTGCACCATCGGGATACTCTTCCAGACCGGTATGCATTGAACCCATCAGCACGCGGTTTTTAAGCGTGGTGAATCCCAAATCGAGCGGGGCGAACAGCGACGGATAGCTCATAAAGGTGTCCAGTATGTAAAATTATTGTTATGTGGTCGGATGAGTTACTAATTTAGCCGTCGCCGCGTAAAAGGGAAAAGGGGAATGCCGTGATTGTGATGAGATTCAAAAAAGAGGCTCTCCTTTTCAGGAGAGCCAATCGACGTTACTGCTGTTTAAGAAAATTGTTATACAGCATGTAGAGATGCGCGGCGCTCCAGCAGAAGTTAGGTGCGCCCTGCTGCGCGCCGGTCAACGGGTTGTCGTTTTCCTGAATTGGGCCTTCTGCCGTCAGCCCTTTGGCATGCTGGAAGAAAGTATCGGCCAGTTTTAATGCTTCATCGCGATAGCCATAATGCACCATCCCTTTAAGCCCGAACCAGAACTGATCCACCCAGACGCGTCCGCGCCGAAGGTCGGATGGGTCAGTGCAGCGGTGCCAGGTGGGACATATGTGTTGAACTCTTTCGGATCGAGCATCACGCTAATTACCGCATCCGCATGGGATTGTGTGGCCGCACCGTTAAACAACGGTGACCAGCCTTCCGGTCCTTAACCGGCCTACAAAGGAGGTCCTTTAGTAGACCGGATAAGATACATCCGGCAGTGGTTATACCTGCTCCACGCTCACCCGTAATGCGGCCAGGGCTTTGCGGGTTGATCGCAATACCAGTTCGCATTGCTCGATCGTTAACGTTAACGGCGGTTCGATACGGATCGTCTTCGCGTTATTCAGTGTTCCGGCGACCAGCACTCGCTGACGGAACATTTCACTGGCAAAGCTGTAGCCAATCTCATTATCGACAAACTCAATCGCCATCAGCATGCCTTTACCGCGAACGTCGTGTACCAGATCCGGATATTCACGCGCCAGATGACGGAAGCCATCCAACAACATATCGCCTTTCTGCTCTGCCTGAGCGGGTAAATTTTGCTCCAGCAGGACGTTAATGGTCGCCAGCGCCGCCGCGCATGAGAGCGGGTTGCCACCGAACGTGGTGGTATGCAGGAAAGGATTGTCGAACAGAACGGAGAACACTTCTTCGGTGGCAATGGTCGCGCCAATTGGCATCACGCCACCCCCAAGCGCCTTGGCCAGACACAGAATGTCAGGCTGCACGTTTTCATGTTCGCAGGCGAACATCTTGCCAGTGCGCCCCATGCCGGTTTGCACTTCGTCGAGGATCATCAGCGCGCCAAACTCATCGCAAAGTTTACGTACCGCGGTTAAATACCCTTGCGGCGGTAGGATCACGCCTCCTTCCCCCTGGATCGGCTCCAGAATCACAGCGGCAACATCGTCGCCGGTCTTTTTGCATTCGCTCAGGACGGTGCGCATGGCATCAATATCGCCAAAAGGAACATGGCGGAAGCCCGGCAGCAGCGGCATAAACGGTTTGCGGAAGGTTGATTTAGCGGTGGCGGATAGCGACCCCAGCGATTTACCGTGGAAGGCTCCGCTGGTGGCAATAAATGTAAATTTACCGCGCGGCGATTGATACGCTTTCGCCAGTTTTAGCGCCGCTTCAACCGACTCGGTTCCGCTGTTACTGAAGAAACTGTATTTCAGCTTTCCGGGTGCCAGTGCAGCAAGCGTTTTTGCCAGCATGGCCCGCAATGGGTCAAGTAATTCCTGGCTGTGCAGAGGTTGTTTCGCGAGTTGATTCTGTACGGCGGAGACCACTACTGGATTACGGTGCCCCACGTTGAAAATTCCAAAACCTCCCAGGCAATCGACAAACTCCTGTCCCTGGGTGTCGACAAGCGTATTCAGGCTTCCCGCTTGCCACTCTACGGCTCCGTAATCCCCGCCGGCAGTTACAGATTTTCTATACTCTAAGAACCCAGGATTGACATGTTCTTTGAAGTAATCAATCACCTCTCGGTTTAGTGCTTTCATTTCCTCATGATCAAGCGTTCGCTTCTCGATGAGATTCAGTGCGTGTGCGCTGCAGGCCAGAGCCGATGCGCTGGAAGGTAACCTGTTCAAAATATGCTCCCGGAGCTCGCGTATCACATGATACTGAATTAAGTATTGCAGGGATTGCGCCATCCCGACGCGCTTAACGAAAATCGGGATAAACACCAGGGAAGATCTTGCTTGTGCAACATTTAATCTCAAACATTAACATTTGCTGATATTTTACCCAGGTTTACGCACGTAAAACCGACGGGAAAAACGCGTTATTGCGCTAAAAGTGGGCGAAAATTGCACTATTGCGGTGCGCAGAGTGAAGGTGTGTTGAATAGTTACGTAATGAAAGTAATTTAAATCAATGAATTAGAAAACGTACAAATTTTGAGGTTTAATCGCAAATTGCGATCTAAATCAAATTTAACAACTAAAGTTAAAAAGATTAGCGCCGAAATAACATAAGCCGAAAGAGTTAACAACCAGATAACCTGCACAGGACGCAACCATGTCTTCTCATCCCTACGTTAGCCAGCAAAATACACCGCTGGATGATGATATCACCCTCATGTCGACCACCGATTTACAAAGCTATATCACCCATGCGAACGATACCTTTGTCCAGGTCAGCGGCTATCAGCTGAATGAATTGCTTGCTCAGCCGCACAACCTGGTTCGTCATCCGGACATGCCGAAAGCGGCGTTTGCGGATATGTGGTACACCCTGAAACAGGGGGAACCGTGGAGTGGTATTGTGAAAAACCGGCGGAAGAATGGCGATCACTACTGGGTGAGGGCCAATGCGGTGCCGATGGTGCGGGAAGGGCGCGTAACCGGGTATATGTCGATCCGTACCCGGGCGACGGAAGCGGAAATTGCGGCGGTCGAACCTTTATATAAAGCACTCAATGAAGGCCGTTGTCATCGGCGCGTCCATAAGGGGTTGGTGGTACGTAAAGGCTGGTTGGGTAAACTCCCGTCGCTGCCGGTTCGCTGGCGGGTACGCAGTGTCATGGCTTTCATGTTTGTTATCCTGGCGACTGCGCTACAGCAGATGGGCGCTGAATGGCCGCAACTGTTGGTGAGCGCACTGGTGATGATGCTGGCGACGGTTATTTTCGAATGGCAGATTGTGCGCCCAATCGAGAATGTTGCCCAGCAGGCACTGAAAGTCGCGACTGGCGAGCGCAACAGCGTGACCCATCTTAACCGTAGCGATGAACTGGGTCTGATGCTACGGGCGGTGGGGCAGTTAGGGTTAATGTGCCGCTGGCTTATTCATGACGTGTCGAGTCAGGTCAGTTGTGTGCGTAACGACAGTGAAACGCTGGCGAAAGGCAGTGATGATTTAAACAAGCATACACAGCAGACGGTAGAGAATGTGCAGGAAACGGTCACCACCATGAATCAGATGGCGGCATCGGTGAAGCAAAACTCTGCGACAGCTGCGGCCGCTGATAAGCTGTCTATTGCCGCCAGCAGCGCGGCGACACAGGGCGGTGAGGCGATGGATACGGTCATTAAAACAATGGACGATATTGCCAACAGCACCCAACGGATCGGCACTATCACGACCCTGATTAACGATATCGCCTTCCAGACAAATATTCTGGCTCTGAACGCCGCCGTTGAAGCCGCACGGGCAGGTGAGCAGGGGAAAGGATTCGCCGTGGTGGCGGGAGAAGTGCGTCATCTTGCCAGTCGTAGTGCAAGCGCAGCAAATGATATCCGTAAACTGATTGATGCCAGCGCCGACAAGGTGCAGTCCGGCTCCGATCAGGTTCATGCCGCAGGGCGGACAATGGATGATATTGTGGCGCAGGTCCAGAATGTGACACAGTTGATTGCTCAAATCAGCCATTCAACGCTGGAGCAGTCAGATGGGCTTTCCAGCCTGACCCGTGCCGTAAATGAGTTGAGCAATATTACGCAGAAAAATGCTGAACTGGTTGAAGAGAGCGCGCAGATTTCAGCAATGGTAAAACATCGTGCCGGTCGTCTGGAAGATGCGGTGACCGTGCTGCATTAATTCTCACCCCATTCCATTTTCCCGCCAAACGCTTATCGTCCCCGGTAGGCGTTTTTTGTAATATTTTTGTTAAACATATATTAAATAATACCACTTTGGTATTACGATTCTATTTTCCTTATTCCGTTCTAACCGTGAGCGTCCTATTTTTAAATATTGTTAAATATCGCTTATATAACGATCGGTCTTGCTTGATTCATCGTCAAAAACTATTTCGTAACATTGGTGTAAATTAAAAAACGATCAATATCATAAAGTTAGGTTGGTATTGACCGATAAGGTTATCTGTCTGAAGAAAACTGTCTCCAGGGAGAAAATATGTTCTTGCATAACGTAAAGATTCGCTCGAAATTATTTATCGCGTTTGGTTTGTTTATTGTACTGATGATGGTGAGTTCGGGTCTTTCGCTGTTGAGTCTGGATCGTAGTAACAGTGGGATGCAGAACATCATTACCAATGACTATCCGATTACGGTAAAAGCCAATCTGCTCATTGATAATTTTCAGGAGTTTGTCAGTACTCAACAATTGATGTTATTGGATGAGGAAGGCAAATGGACCCAGGCGTCCCAGAAAAAGCTCGATACCATCAGCCAGCAAATTTCTGCTCTGCTGGATGCGCTGAGTGCTGCGCCTCTCAATGATGCATCCAAAAAAATTGTTGCGGATATCCGCGATGTGCGTGAGCAGTATCTGGCTTCCCGATTCCGTATTCTGCAGGCGCTGCAGAATCACGATCGCTCCGGTGCGATGCACGAGATGATGACCCGCACGGTGAATGTGCAGCAGGCGTATAAAGCAAAAGTGCAGGAATTGATCGCCATTGAAGATGCCCAGATGCAGAAGGCGGGCGCTCAGGTGGAATATGATTTCCACACCAATCGTGCGCTGTTGATTACTCTGGCGCTGATTAGCATTGCCGCCGGTTGTGTGATGGGTTGGTATATTGTGCGCTCAATTACCCGACCCCTTAATGAAGCCGTGCAGTTTGCCGAGGCGATTGCGCAGGGCGACCTTACTCGCAATATCAGTATGGAACAGAAGGATGAGACCGGTGTGCTGCTGCAAGCGCTGATGGCAATGAAAACCCGACTGTTAGAGATTGTCGAGGAAGTGCAAAACGGCTCCGAGAATATCTCTGCGGCGGCGGCGCAGATTGTCGCGGGTAATCAGGATTTGGCTGCGCGTACCGAAGAACAGGCAAGCTCGGTAGAACAGACGGCGGCGTCGATGGAACAAATTACCGCGACGGTAAAAACGACGGCAGACCATACCCATGAAGCGACGAAGCTGTCTACGGGAGCGGCGGCGGTGGTGAAAAACAACGGTGAGATGATGAATCAGGTGACGCAGAAAATACGCGTGATTAATGAAACCTCTAACCGTATGTCAGAGATTATCAACCTGATAGATTCGATTGCTTTTCAAACCAATATCCTGGCGCTGAATGCGGCTGTCGAAGCGGCACGCGCCGGTGAGCATGGGCGTGGTTTCGCGGTAGTTGCCGGAGAAGTGCGTCAACTGGCGCAAAAAAGCGCATCGTCTGCCAGTGAGATCCGCAATCTGATTGAAGATTCCACCAGTCAGACCCGGGAAGGACTGGTGCTGGTTGAAAAAGCCAACGTGTTGATCAATGGAATGGTCACTAACGTTGAAGAAATGGATGTGATATTACGGGAAATCGGTCAGGCCAGCCGCGAGCAGACGGACGGTATTTCGCAGATTAACAGTGCGATTGGCCTGATCGACACCACCACGCAACAGAACTCCTGTCTGGTAGAGGAGTCCGTTGCGGCAGCGGCGTCATTAAACGAACAGGCATTACACTTAAAAGAGATGATTAAAGTGTTCCGCGTGCGTAAAGAGGACGCGCAGCCTGCTTAATCAAGCTGGGTGATGTCCAGCGATGCGCGATCGATAATACCGATGATCTTCTTGATTTGCGCTTCGCTGGTGTCACCGTGATTGACCCGCAGATCCAGCACGGCTTTAAAATTCTCCAGTGCTCGTTTCATCTGTGGATTCTTGCGTAATTCAAAGCCGACACAGCGTGCTTTAATACGTTCGTGGATATGTTCCAGATGTTCCTGGTTCTCTTCCAGCCATTGCAGGCCTTGCTCCGTGATTGTGATTTGCTTACGTCCGCCTTCCTCGTCACGGATGGCGATAAGCGACTGATCCTGCAAGAAATCCAGTGTCGGGTAAATCACGCCCGGGCTTGGGGTGTAATTACCCTGAGTCAATGTTTCAATGGCTTTGATTAGTTCATAACCGTGACTGGCATCGCGGGTCAAAATATCCAGAATCACCAGCCGTAATTCGCCGTGGCCGAAGAAACGCTGACGTCGACCGCCACCACCGCCGCGACCGTGGCGGTGTCCGCAGCCATGCTCATGGTGGTGTTCTTTGTTACAGCCTTCGTGATGACGCTCTTCACCTTTACAGCAACCTTCGTGGTGTTCACTGTGATGACCTTCGTGGCGATGTCCTTCACCCTTACAGCAGCCTTCGTGCTGGTGTTCTGCATGTTTGCAGCACCCTTCATGATGATCTTGCATCATTCATCTCCCGATGTTATTTCGATATATCTAATTTATATCTAAACTTTTCCCATTTGCAAGCCTACGCAGAAGTATTAACTTAATTTATTGATTTATATATACTTATTATTCATTGTGACGCTTGTGACGCGCTATCCGTACTCTATCAAAAAAGTTCTTGCAATCTTCTCAATTAGCAATCATTATCATTTAAAATCTATTTAGATATATCTAATCTCTGTCACGAAGGCGAAAAAATGACAAATAACACTTCACGCTATCCACAGCGCGTTCGCAATGAGCTGCGCTTCCGTGAACTGACCGTCCTGCGGGTTGAACGTATCAGCGCAGGTTTCCAGCGCATTGTACTGGGCGGTGACGCTCTGGATGGTTTTAGCTCACAGGGTTTTGACGACCACACCAAGGTCTTTTTCCCTGAGCCGGGCAGTCACTTTGTGCCACCCGTGGTGACGGATGAGGGGATTGTCTGGCCAGAGGGTGTACGCCCGGTATCCCGTGATTACACGCCGTTGTATGACCCGGCACGCCATGAACTGGCGCTGGATTTTTATATCCACGATGGCGGCGTGGCGAGTACGTGGGCGATGAATGCGCGTGAAGGTGACAAATTGACGATTGGCGGACCGCGTGGCTCGCTGGTGGTACCAGAAGACTATGCGTACCAGGTTTACGTGTGTGATGAATCTGGAATGCCTGCGCTACGTCGTCGGCTGGAGGCGATCGGCCGTTTAGCGGTACGTCCAAACGTGACGGCGCTGGTCAGCGTACACGATGCAGCGTATCAGGATTATTTCGCTCATCTCGACGGTTTTACGATTCAGTGGTTTGTCGGCCATGACGAACAGGCAGTGAATGATCAGCTTTCACAGCTGATCGTACCTGCACAGGATTATTTCATTTGGATAACTGGCGAAGGAAAAGTGGTGAAAAAACTGAGCGCCCGCTTTGCTACTGAGGCTTTCGATCAGCAGTTGGTGCGTGCTGCGGCTTACTGGCATCAACGTCGGAACGTTAATTAATAATGTGACGGTGAAACGCCAAACGCCTGGCGGAATGCATAGCTAAACGCTGCGGTGCTTGAATATCCCACATCGAGCGCCACGGCGGTTACGCTTTTATTTTTCTTCAGCATGAGTACAGACTCCAGAATTCGCATTTTTTGCTTCCAGACGCTGAAGGGTAATCCGGTTTCTTTTTTGAAATGACGCGAAAAGGTACGGGCAGACATACCCAAATGTTGTGCCCAATACTCTACAGAATGTTCCAGCGCCGGAGACGCTTGTATTGTTCGGCACACATGGGTTAATTCACGATCCTGTGGCCAGGGTAATACAAAGGCGACCTCTGGTAATTGCAGAATAATGTCCACCAGCACACTGACCAGTTTGCCTTCTTTTGACTGGCTATCATAATGGCCTGAAATTGAATTTGTGGCGTAATGAATAAACTCTCTGGCGAAATCACTGATCGCCACGACTTTACACTCATGGATACTTTCTTCGAGAAAACCCGGTTTAATATCCAGATTCTCTAAATGCACATCATCCAGCGCCCAAACTGCATGCTCAGTATTATTGGGGATCCAGATGCCGTAATGCGCGGGGATTATCCAGCACTTGCCGGCGACATCAATGCGCATACTGCCTTTGCGGGCAAAATGAAACTGCATAAAAGCGTGCGAGTGCTGCGGAACATGGTGGTTGGCTTCAAGGACATAAGAGCGAAAGTAAACGTCCTGCGGCAGCTCTGCCATGGAATCGTCCGGGAAGGAATTCCAATGTTTTTGCGCGAGAGTTTCCATAAATAAATCGTCAATGCTCCCGGTGGTGTGGCCGCTGTTCGATAGATCTTGTCCGCAAATCATAATACATACATTCTTTTTTCCATAATAATCTTGCGTAATAATTAATAGCCCACTTTTGGTAAATACCATGAACACGCTTTGTTCAGATGCTGTCATCGTCAATGAAACAAATGATAACTGGACCCGAATGGGAAAAGAGCTGCTCCAGCAAGCAGATATTCAGATCAATGGTTCCCGCCCCTGGGACATTCAGCTTCATCATGCCGGTTTCTTTAAACGGGTGCTGCAACAAGGCTCCTTAGGGCTTGGCGAAAGCTATATGGAAGGCTGGTGGGATTGCGAACGGCTCGATGTTCTGTTCTGCAAAATCCTGAAAGCAAGACTCGACCAGCAAATGCCGGGAAATCTGAAGGATATATTGCGTATTGCCAGCGCCCGCCTGTTTAATTTGCAGTCTCGCAGTCGTGCGTGGATTGTCGGTAAAGAACACTACGATATTGGCAACGATCTCTTTGCGCTCATGCTGGATCCCCACATGCAATATTCCTGTGGCTACTGGAAAGAGGCAACCACCTTAGAAGACGCGCAAAATGCCAAATTAAAAATGATCTGCGAGAAGTTGCAACTTAAACCGGGTATGCGTTTACTCGATATTGGTTGTGGCTGGGGCGGGCTGGCCGAATATGCGGCGCGTCATTACGGCGTGGCGGTAGAAGGGGTCACTATCTCCAAAGAGCAGCAGAAAATGGCGCAGCAGCGCTGTGAAGGGCTGGACGTTAATATTCTGCTGCAGGATTATCGCGACCTCGATAAACACTACGATCGTATTGTCTCCGTGGGGATGTTTGAACACGTAGGGCCGAAAAACTACGACACCTATTTCAGCATCGCCGACCGTTGTTTAAAACCGGATGGGCTGTTCCTGTTACATACCATTGGTAGCAATAAAAAAGGGATGAGCGTCGATCCATGGATCAATAAATACATTTTCCCGAACGGCTGCTTACCGGCGATCTCCCATATTGCCGAGGCCAGCGAATCACGGTTTGTGATGGAAGACTGGCATAACTTTGGCAGCGATTACGATAAAACGCTGATGGCATGGCACGAGCGCTTTAATCAGGCATGGCCGGAGCTGTCATCACGTTATTCCGCCACCTTCAGAAGGATGTTCAATTATTACCTGTGCGCTTGTGCTGGTGCGTTCCGCGCCAGAGATATTGAGCTGTGGCAAGTACTGTTTAGCCGGGGCGTAGAAGGCGGTATTCGCGTTTATCGTTAATATTCAGCTGGATGGCGGCGCAAGCGCCTTATCCGGCCTACAAAGCTTTGCACTCGTAGGCTTGATAAGCGCAGCGCATCAGGCGCATCTTCGCCGGATGGCGGCGCAAGCGCCTTATCCGGCCTACAAAGCTTTGCACTCGTAGGCCTGATAAGCGCAGCGCATCAGGCACTTATGGCTTATCCCAGTTCACTCTCTGCCAGCGCTTTAAATACCATTGCGACGGCGTGCGCGCCGGGGTCCATATTGCCCAGCAGGCTTTCGCCGCTGAGATATGATGCGCGACCCGCGTTGGCTTTGCTCGACAGACAGGTACGTTCTGCGCCTGCTTGTGCGGCGTCAAAAGCGGCTTGCAGGTTTTGCGGTTGTGCCAGCAGAGATGTCAGTGCGGGTTGCAGCGCATCAATCATCGTACGGTCACCTTCGTCTGCACCACCGTAGAACTTCATCTGCGCCAGCCCTGTGTTCAGGGCTTCGGCAACATCAGTCCCTTGCTCCAGCTTTTGACCGGCGGCGGTAAAGAAGATGGACATCAGTACGCCGCTGGACCCGCCCATCACCACGGTCAGGCGTTCGCCGATCAGGGCGAACAGCGTGGCGAGGTTATCCAGTGGAAGCTGCTGACGATGCAGCAGGTCAGCGATTTCACGCGCACCAGCGGCAAAAGTTGAACCCGTATCACCATCGCCTACTTTGGCATCCAGCGCGTTGAGGTGTGTTTCCAGATCGGAAAGTGTTCCGGTGACCTGCTCAATAATCCCGGCGACCAGCGTGTTGGCTGAGGGCTGGAATTCGACACGCGCGCTGCGCTGCGATGACGGCACACAGTTGATTTCGCGTGGTGGGACAGGCGTCGGCCAGCTGCTGGTTTCTACTTCGGTTAACAGTGCTTTTTCGATGCTCTCTTCCAGTACGATGGCGGTCAGCGAGAAACCTTTCATATCCAGGGCGGTGACCAGCGAGCCCGGGCCAATCAGCCAGTCGATACGCGGATGCAGTGGGCTGTTTGCCAGTTCACGAGTGATAATCGCCATTTCAGCAACGGACACGCCGCCCAGATTATTAATCATCACCGCCAGACGGCCGGTTTCAGGCAGTGTCGCCAGCAGTTTATCGACCATCAGAGCCACCACCTGCGCACTGTTTTGCGTGTTGATAACCGAAGCACCCGGTTCGCCGTGAATGCCCATGCCCAGTTCGGCATGGCCCGCATGGTGGCGCGGGGCGGCGTCAGTTTCCTGCGGCAGATGGCAACTGGAAATGGCGACGCCCAGGCTGAAGGTGTTACTTGCTGCATACTGCGCTTCACGCAGGACGGTAGCGAGGTTGTAGCCGCGTTCAGCGAAATAGCCTGCCACTTTATGTACCAGGATAGTGCCCGCAATCCCGCGAGGATGCTTGTTATCCGGCAGGGAGATATCGTCGCCGACAATAAGCATTTCGACGTTATAGCCAAGGCGGCGTGCTTTTTCGGCGGCGAGGCCGAAGTTAAGACGATCGCCGGTGTAATTTTTAACGATCAACAAACAGCCAGCCTCGCCAGTTACCGCCTGGATTGCGGTAAGCACTGCATCTACGCTCGGGGACGCAAACACGTCGCCACAAACTGCCGCGGTCAACATCCCTTTGCCGATAAAGCCAACGTGGGCGGGTTCGTGTCCTGAGCCACCACCAGAGATCACCGCCACGTTATCTTTGTTGAGATCGCGACGTACCACGATGCGAATAGCCGGATCGCTTTCCAGACGCGCCAGATTGTTCCACGGACTGGTGATAATCGTACCGTCGATGACGTCGTTAACGAGTTGGGTACGCTGATTAAAAAAGAATTGAGACATAACGGCTCCTCGAGGTTGAGTGTAAGACAAACCCCCGAATGCATTGTCATGGTGCGGAGGCGATGGGGAGATTCTGGCGGAGTCAGCGTGGAAAAAAACAGCGGCAAAATGAGTTTCATTACGGAACGTAATTGTTATTTTTTGTTCCGTAATGGAACGTATTTTTGAGGAGAACGATCACAATGCGAGCCCGCTCGACTTTTTTATCGCCTTTTCAGTGCTGGCCACAGCGCACAGTAAACGTTTTGTTACTGCTTTTAACGGTGTCAGAGAGGGGAAAAGGGAATTTGATTTTCGCGTTCTGCAAGGATTTGTCGATAAATGAACGGATCGGGATCGCAAACCTTAATATTTTCAGGGTTAACCGTTTCAATATGGAACGCATGTCATTTTTATCTGTTTCATATCAGAACAAAAAGATGAATGATTTTTTTGTTCCCGCCTCGCCATACAGTTATTGCATCGCTCCGGTACCTCCCGTTTTCGCCGTTCGCAACAGGCTAAACAGGTTAACGCCAGGGCTCACCATGTAAAAACATGTACTTATTTGAGGATGAAAGGAATGCTAAAAGTTATTCAATCTCCAGCCAAATATCTCCAGGGTCCTGACGCTTCTACCTTATTTGGTCAATACGCTAAAAATCTGGCAGACAGCTTTTTCGTGATTGCAGATGACTTCGTCATGAAACTGGCGGGAGACAAAGTACTCAATGGCCTGCACAGCCACGGTATTAGTTGTCACGCGGAACGCTTCAATGGTGAATGTAGCCATGTCGAAATTAATCGCCTGATTGCCATTCTGAAGCAGCACGGTTGCCGTGGTGTGGTTGGGATTGGCGGTGGGAAAACGCTGGATACAGCCAAAGCGATTGGCTACTACCAGAAACTGCCGGTGGTGGTGATTCCAACTATCGCCTCAACTGATGCGCCAACCAGTGCGCTGTCTGTTATCTATACCGAAGCCGGTGAGTTCGAAGAGTATCTGATCTACCCGAAAAATCCGGATATGGTTGTCATGGATACGGCAATTATCGCCAAAGCGCCGGTACGTCTGCTGGTGGCCGGGATGGGCGATGCGCTCTCGACCTGGTTTGAAGCAAAAGCGTGTTTTGATGCCAGAGCGACCAGCATGGCGGGGGGGCAGTCCACGGCGGCGGCCCTGAGCCTGGCGCGCTTGTGCTATGATACGCTGCTGGCAGAAGGTGAAAAGGCTCGTCTGGCGGCGCAGGCTGGCGTGGTGACCGACGCGCTGGAACGTATCGTCGAAGCGAACACCTATCTCAGCGGCATTGGCTTTGAAAGCAGTGGTCTTGCGGGCGCACACGCCATCCACAATGGCTTCACCATTCTGGAAGAGTGTCACCATTTGTACCACGGTGAAAAAGTGGCGTTTGGTACGCTGGCGCAACTGGTGCTGCAGAACAGCCCGATGGAAGAGATCGAAACGGTGCTGAACTTCTGCCAGAAAGTGGATCTGCCGGTAACGCTGGCGCAAATGGGTGTGAAAGACGGCATCGACGCTAAGATTATGGCCGTTGCGAAAGCCACCTGCGCGGAAGGTGAAACCATTCACAATATGCCGTTCCCGGTGACGCCTGAAAGCGTCCATGCCGCTATTCTGACGGCAGACCTGCTGGGACAGCAGTGGCTGGCGCGTTAATCAGACGTCGGTAAGCCTTTTATTCGGCATCTTCTCCCCCTCTGGCAGTCTCTGCCGGAGGGGTTGTCTATGGTAAAACAGCGGAAATGGATATGACGGCGCACATTCATGGCATCGGGAAGGAAGTCTCTTCGGTCATTGCTCAGTCATGGCATCGTTGCAGCAAGTTTATGCAGCGGGAAACCTGGCAGGCACCGCATCAGGCGCAGGGACTGACTTTTGCGTCGATTTGTCGCCGTAAGACTGCGTTGCTGACGATTGGGCAGGCCGCGCTGGAAGATGCCTGGGAGTTTATGGATGGACGTCCGTGCGCGCTGCTGATTCTGGATGAATCGGCTTGTATTCTCAGCCGATGCGGCGATCCGCAGACGGTGGAACAGCTGGCGGAGCTTGGGTTTCGTGACGGCAGCTACTGTGCGGAAAGCATTATCGGTAGTTGTGCGCTATCGCTGGCAACGATGCCAGGGCAGCCGACAAAAACCTCTGGCGATCAGCATTTTAAGCAGGCGCTGCATCCGTGGTCGTTCTGCTCTACCCCGGTCTTCGATAACCATGGGCGGCTGTTTGGCTCTATTTCCCTGTGCTGCCTGGTGGAGCATGAGTCCGTTTCTGATCTCTCCCTGACGCTGGCGATTGCCAGAGAAGTCGGCAACTCTTTACTGACCGACAGTCTGTTGGCCGAATCTAACCGCCATCTGAATCAGATGTATGGGCTGTTGGAGAGCATGGATGATGGCGTGATGGCGTGGAACGAACAGGGCGTGTTGCAGTTCCTCAATGCGCGCGCGGCGCTGCTTTTGCATCTCGACGCGCAGGCCAGCCAGGGAAAAAACATTAACGACTTGCTCAATCTGCCCATGCTGCTGCGCCGGGCGATCAAACATGCCCGTGGCCTGAATCACGTCGAAGTGACTTTCGAAAGCCAGCACCAGTTTGTTGATGCCGTCATTACCCTGAAGCCGATTGTTGAAGAGCAGGGCAACAGCTTTATTCTGCTGCTGCACCCGGTCGAACAAATGCGTCAGTTGATGACCAGCCAGCTCGGGAAAGTCAGCCACACCTTTGAACAGATGTCGACGGATGATCCGGAAACCCGTCGGCTGATCCATTTTGGTCGCCAGGCGGCGAGAGGGAGTTTCCCCATTCTGTTGTGTGGTGAAGAGGGGGTGGGTAAAGAGCTATTGAGCCAGGCTATTCACAATGAAAGTGAACGTGCCAGCGGGCCGTATATCGCCGTGAACTGCCAGCTGTATGCTAACAGCGTGCTGGGGCAGGATTTTATGGGCAGTGCGCCAACCGATGATGAAAACGGTCGGCTGAGCCGTCTTGAACTGGCGAACGGCGGTACGCTGTTTCTGGAAAAAATTGAGTACCTGGCACCAGAGTTGCAATCCGCGTTGTTGCAGGTTATCAAGCAGGGCGTATTGACACGCCTTGATGCCCGCCGCCTGATCCCGGTAGATGTTAAGGTGATCGCCACCACCACGGTTGATCTCGCCAACCTGGTAGAACAAAACCGCTTTAGCCGTCAGCTGTATTATGCGCTGCACTCTTTTGAGATAGTGATCCCACCACTGCGGGTGCGGCGTAACAGTATTCCCTCGCTGATTTATACGCGGCTGAATAGCCTGAAAAAACGCTTTTCAACCAGCCTGAAAATTGATGACGACGCGCTGGCGCAACTGGTGGCCTACTCGTGGCCGGGCAATGATTTTGAGCTCAACAGCATTATCGAAAATATCGCCATTAGTAGCGACAATGGCCATATTCGCCTGAGTAATTTGCCGGATTATCTGTTTGCCGAACGTCCGGGTCTGGAGACGGCGTCTTCACTGCTGCCAGCCAGTCTGACGTTTACCGCCATCGAAAAAGAGGCGATTATCCATGCCGCCCGCGTCACCAGCGGACGTGTGCAGGAAATGTCGCAACTGTTGAATATTGGCCGCACAACTTTGTGGCGCAAGATGAAGCAGTACGACATCGATGCCAGCCAGTTTAAGCGCAAACATCTGGAGTAGTTTCTTCGATTCTGGCCATCGAAAACAGCGCATCTGACAGACGATTGATGTAACGCTTAAGCTCATCACGCAGCGCCAACGTTCTGTCCATGGCGATGAGGAGTCGCTCCAGCCGACGCGCCAGCGTGCGCGCAACATGCAACTGTGCCGATGCGAGATTTTTCCCCGGAATAACAAACTCTTTTAGCGGGCCGCTTTGCGTCATATTGCGATCAATAAGCAGCTCCAACGCCTGAATATCCTCGGGGCTAATCGTCTGCGTTAAGCGAGCAAGACCCTTCTCATCGCTGGCAAGTTCCGCGCCGAGAACAAACAGCATCTTCTGGATGGTATGTAAATCCTGGCGAAGCTCTGTCAGGTGCGTGCTGGCGTAGCATACGCCAAGCTGGGAAATCAGTTCGTCCACGGTGCCATAGGCATTCACGCGGATATCGTCTTTGTCGATACGGCTGCTGCCAAACAGCGCGGTCTTGCCCTTATCACCAGTGCGGGTATAGATACGGTACATTTATGTTATCTCGCTGAAAGGAAGCACTTTGACCAGTTGACCGGCATTGGCGCCAAGCGTGCGGATCTGCGCCATTCCGGCGGTAATATGACCACCGACCAGCGCCCGATCCTCGGGCAACTGGGCGTGGGTTAAAGCAATATCACCCGTGGCGTTAAGACCAAGACCGACACGCAGCGTTGAGCTTTTGGCCGCAAGTTTGCTCAAGGCCAGCGCACAGTCATTCCCGTCGCAACAGACCGTCCGGCATGGGACGCCTTGTTCTTCCAGTCCCCAGCACAGCTCATCAAGCGCGCGGGTATCCTGCCAGCGTGGGTGATAGAACAGATGTACGCTCGGTGATGAAAGTGACATCGCGCCCCCTTTGGATTAGAAAGCCTGACGGAAGATCTCAGCGATCTCTTTCTCGTTCCCTTTACGCGGGTTCGAGAACGCGTTGCCGTCTTTCAGCGCCATTTCCGCCATGTAAGGGAAATCGGCTTCTTTGACGCCCAGCTCCTGCAAATGCTGTGGGATGCCAATATCGGCGGAAAGACGGGCGATGGCGTGAATGGCCAGTTCGGCAGCATCCATGGTGGAGAGTCCGTCCGTGTTTTCGCCCATAAACTCTGCGATGTCGGCAAATTTTTCCGGGTTGGCGATCAGGTTATAGCGCGCCACGTGCGGCAGCAGTACGGCATTTGCCACGCCGTGCGGCATGTCGTACAGACCGCCAAGCTGATGCGCCATGGCGTGAACGTAGCCGAGATTGGCGTTGTTGAAAGCCATACCGGCCAGCAGCGAAGCGTAGGCCATGTTTTCACGGGCTTTCAGGTTGCTGCCCAGCGCGACAGCCTGACGTAAATTACGGGCGATCAGACGGATCGCCTGGATAGCGGCGGCATCGGTGACCGGGTTGGCGTCTTTGGAAATGTAAGCTTCCACGGCATGAGTCAGAGCGTCCATCCCGGTTGCGGCGGTAAGTGGGGCAGGTTTACCGAGCATCAGCAGCGGGTCATTAATGGAAACCGACGGCAGGTTACGCCAGCTGACGATCACGAATTTCACTTTGGTTTTGGTATTGGTCAGCACGCAGTGGCGGGTGACCTCGCTGGCCGTACCGGCAGTGGTATTCACCGCGACAATCGGCGGCAGTGGGTTGGTCAGGGTTTCAATCCCGGCATAGTTGTAGAGATCGCCTTCGTGAGTCGCCGCGATACCAATGCCTTTACCGCAGTCATGCGGGCTACCGCCGCCGACGGTAACGATGATATCGCACTGCTCTTTACGAAAGACCTCCAGACCGTCGCGCACGTTGGTGTCTTTAGGGTTCGGCTCTACGCCGTCAAATACGACCACCTCAATCCCGGCTTCACGCAGATGTGCCAGCGTTTTATCTACCGCACCGTCTTTTATCGCCCGCAGACCTTTATCGGTGACCAGCAGCGCTTTTTTACCGCCTAACAGTTTGCAGCGTTCGCCGACAACGGAAATAGCATTGGGGCCAAAGAAGTTCACATTTGGCACCAGGTAATCAAACATACGATAGCTCATAATATACCTTCTTAGATTTAAATTATAATTCAGAGAAACAATTCAGTGCGGTTTCTGCTAATAATCTATCTTGTTCCACGGTGCCGCCACTAACGCCAACGGCACCAATTAATTTACCGTTTAATATGACGGGTAAACCGCCGCCGAAAATAACAATGCGCTGTTGGTTGGTAAGCTGTAAACCATATAGAGAAGCACCTGGTTGTACTGCATCGGTAATTTCATGGGTACCCTGGCGCAGGCAGCAGGCGGTATACGCTTTATTAAGAGAGATATCACAGCTGGTGACAAACGCCTCGTCCATGCGTTGCATTAGCAGCGTATTCCCACCGCGATCCACCACGGAAAAGACCACCGGAACGCTGATCTCAAGCGCTTTAGCCTCAACGGCCTGCGCCATTTTTTTTGCAGCCGCCAGCGTAATGGTGGCAATTTGTTGGCTCTTATTCACAGTTTCTCCTGACAAGGTTGTAGGGCTGAGGTCACGAAACATATCGCGCAACAGCTATTTTTATCATTGGCTTTACCTTATTTTCTCGCCGTGCGTTATTAAGTCAATAGGGCGAAAATTTCAAAGATATTAAATTCACCTTCCCGGTTTTGCGTTTATTGATAATGATCATTTAACCTCGTCACAATTCACGATGGATATTCCTGAATTGCGTTTCAATATGAAACGATGCGTTTTTATTAGGTACCAAATTGGAACGTAATTAATTTTATTTTTTTATCGGCCTGCTCATTTAAAGTTCGGCTATTGCTGATAAAGGCGATTGCTGGGGGGTAGAGCACCAGCGATACAGCCTGGCGTCCCTATTCTTTATCTTTTGAGTCCATAAACTATGAGAAGATCAAAACGATTCGAAGTCCTTGCGAAGCGCCCTGTAAATCAGGATGGGCTTATTGGCGAATGGCCGGAAGAAGGTCTGATCGCCATGGAAAGTCCCTACGATCCGGCCTCTTCTGTGAAGGTGGAAAAGGGTCGTATTGTTGAACTGGACGGCAAGCGCCGCGCCGAGTTCGACATGATTGACCGCTTTATTGCCGACTACGCGATAAACGTGGCTGAAACCGAGCGCGCCATGCAGCTCGACGCACTGGAGATCGCCAGAATGCTGGTGGATATCCACGTCAGTCGCGAAGAGATCATTGCCGTTACCACTGCTATTACCCCGGCGAAAGCGGTGGAGGTGATGGCGAAAATGAACGTGGTAGAGATGATGATGGCGCTGCAAAAAATGCGCGCCCGACGCACCCCTTCTAACCAGTGCCACGTGACCAACCTGAAAGATAATCCGGTGCAGATTGCCGCTGATGCCGCTGAAGCGGGGATTCGTGGTTTTTCCGAGCAGGAAACGACGGTCGGGATTGCCCGCTATGCGCCGTTTAACGCCCTTGCGCTGTTGGTCGGTTCTCAGTGTGGTCGCCCTGGCGTACTGACACAATGTTCTGTTGAAGAGGCTACTGAGCTGGAGCTGGGAATGCGTGGGTTAACCAGCTACGCCGAAACGGTGTCGGTCTACGGAACGGAATCGGTCTTCACTGACGGCGACGATACGCCGTGGTCAAAAGCGTTTCTCGCCTCGGCCTATGCGTCCCGCGGCCTGAAGATGCGCTATACCTCCGGTACCGGTTCGGAAGCCTTGATGGGCTATTCCGAGAGTAAATCGATGTTGTACCTGGAATCCCGCTGCATTTTCATTACTAAGGGTGCGGGCGTGCAGGGGCTGCAAAACGGCGCGGTCAGCTGTATCGGCATGACCGGCGCAGTGCCGTCGGGTATTCGCGCCGTGCTGGCAGAAAACCTGATTGCGTCGATGCTCGACCTTGAAGTGGCCTCGGCCAATGACCAGACCTTCTCACACTCTGATATTCGCCGTACCGCCCGCACCCTGATGCAGATGCTGCCCGGCACCGACTTTATCTTCTCTGGTTATAGCGCCGTCCCCAACTACGACAACATGTTTGCTGGTTCTAACTTCGATGCTGAAGACTTCGATGATTACAACATACTGCAACGTGATCTGATGGTTGACGGCGGCCTGCGCCCGGTAACCGAAGAAGAAACCATCGCCATCCGTAACAAGGCGGCGCGGGCTATTCAGGCGGTATTCCGCGAACTGAGTCTGCCGACAATCAGTGATGAGGAAGTGGAGGCTGCCACCTACGCTCACGGCAGCAAAGACATGCCTGCGCGAAATGTGGTGGAAGATCTGGCGGCAGTGGAAGAGATGATGAAGCGCAACATTACCGGGCTGGATATCGTCGGGGCGCTAAGCGGTAGCGGATTTGAAGATATCGCCAGCAATATTCTCAATATGTTGAGACAGCGCGTGACCGGTGATTACCTGCAAACATCGGCCATTCTGGATCGTCAGTTCGACGTGGTCAGCGCCGTGAACGATATCAATGATTATCAGGGACCCGGCACCGGCTATCGCATCAGTGCCGAACGCTGGGCAGAAATTAAAAATATTGCGGGCGTGGTTCAGCCCAGCTCGATTGAATAAGGCGGTACACCGTGGAATGCACAACTGAACGTAAGCCCGTTTTTACCTTGCAGGTCAGTGAAGGCGAGGCGGCAAAAGCAGACGATCGCGCTGACGAAGTGGTGATTGGTGTCGGGCCGGCCTTTGGCAAGCACCAGCATAAGACCCTGATTGATATGCCGCACAACGCGATTCTGAAAGAGCTGGTGGCAGGGATTGAAGAAGAGGGACTGCATGTGCGGGTGGTGAGAATTCTGCGCACCTCGGATGTCTCTTTTATGGCGTGGGATGCGGCGAACCTCAGTGGCTCCGGCATCGGGATTGGTATTCAGTCAAAGGGAACCACAGTTATTCATCAGCGTGATTTGTTGCCCCTGAGTAACCTTGAACTCTTCTCTCAGGCCCCGCTGCTGACGTTGGAAACCTATCGCCAGATTGGAAAGAACGCTGCGCGCTATGCACGCAAAGAGTCGCCCTCGCCGGTTCCGGTGGTCAATGACCAGATGGTGCGCCCTAAATTTATGGCCAAAGCCGCGCTGTTTCACATTAAAGAAACCAAGCATGTGGTGCAGGATGCTGCGCCTGTCACGCTGCATATTGCATTAGTAAGGGAATGACAATGAACGACAACATCATGACCGCGCAGGATTATCCTTTAGCTACCCGCTGCCCGGAGAAAATTCTGACCCCCACCGGGAAACCGCTAACCGATATCACCCTTGAGAATGTGCTGGCGGGACATGTGGGGCCGCAGGATGTGCGTATTTCTCAGCAAACGCTGGAGTATCAGGCGCAGATTGCCGAACAGATGCAACGTCACGCCGTGGCGCGCAACTTCCGCCGCGCGGCCGAACTGATTGCCATCCCGGATACCCGCATTCTGGAAATCTACAACGCACTACGTCCGTTCCGCTCTTCATTCGCGGAGTTACAGGCGATCGCTGATGAGCTGGAACATACCTGGCACGCGACGGTGAACGCCGGATTTGTGCGTGAGTCGGCAGAGGTGTATCAGCAGAGAAACAAGCTGCGTAAAGGCAGCCAGTGACGGAGGGAATATGCCGTTAATCGCAGGGATTGATATCGGCAACGCCACCACGGAAGTGGCGTTGGCGCAGCATGGCCGGTTTATCGCCAGCGGGATTGTCGCGACCACGGGCATGAAAGGAACGCGGGACAATATTGCCGGGGTGGTCGCTTCCCTGCAGCAGGCGCTGGAAAAAACGCCATGGTCGCTTAACGATGTGGCGAAAATCTGTATCAATGAGGCCGCGCCGGTGATTGGTGATGTGGCGATGGAAACGATCACGGAAACCATTATTACCGAATCAACGATGATTGGGCATAACCCGCAAACGCCCGGCGGCGTTGGCGTGGGCATGGGAACCACCATCGCGGTGGAGAAGTTGGCGGCGTTGAGCGAAGATCGGTTTGCCCAAGGCTGGATCCCGTTGGTCGGCGAGGAGATGGATTTCCTCGAAGCCGTTTGGCTTATCAATGAGGCACTGGATCGCGGAATCAACGTGGTGGCGGCAATCCTGAAAAAAGATGATGGCGTGCTGGTGAACAATCGTCTGCGGCGAACTATGCCGGTGGTTGATGAAGTCACGCTGCTGGAAAAAGTGCCGGAGGGGGTGTTGGCGGCGGTCGAAGTCGCAGCCGCGGGCCAGGTTGTTCGTGCGCTGTCTAACCCCTACGGCATCGCCACGTTCTTTGCCCTGACGCCGGAGGAAACGCAAGCCATCGTCCCTATTGCCAGGGCGCTGATTGGTAACCGCTCCGCCGTGGTGCTGAAAACGCCGCAGGGTGATGTGCGCTCAAGGGTGATCCCGGCGGGTAAGATCTTTATCCGCGGAGAAAGGCGCGGCGACGAGGCTGACGTGGCGCAAGGGGCGCAGGCTATCATGCAGGCGATGAGCGCCTGTGCACCAGTGTGTGACATTCGCGGTGAAGCGGGAACGCACGCAGGCGGTATGTTGGAACGCGTGCGTAAGGTGATGGCATCGCTGTCCGGGCATGATATGAACGCGGTGCATATTCAGGATCTGCTGGCGGTTGATACGTTTATTCCGCGCAAGGTGCAGGGCGGCATCGCCGGAGAGTGTTCGATGGAAAATGCTGTCGGCATTGCGGCGATGGTGAAATCCGATCGTTTACAAATGCAGGCTATTGCCAGCGAGTTGAGCGCGCGATTAAACACCGCTGTTGAAGTGGGTGGTGTAGAGGCCAATATGGCCGTGACTGGCGCGTTAACGACGCCTGGATGTGCTGCGCCGCTGGCGATCCTCGATTTAGGCGCAGGTTCCACTGATGCAGCCATCATCAATAGCGAAGGTGCAGTCAAGGCGGTACATCTGGCCGGCGCGGGGAATATGGTCAGCCTGTTGATTCAGACGGAGCTGGGTCTGAGCGATCCGTTTCTGGCCGAGGAAATAAAAAAATACCCACTGGCGAAAGTAGAGAGCCTGTTCAGTATTCGCCATGAGAACGGTGTGGTGGAGTTTTTCCGCGAACCACTCAGCCCGTCGGTGTTTGCCAAAGTGGTGTATCTGAAAGACGGCGAGCTGATCCCCGTGGATAACCAGACTTCGCTGGAAAAAATTCGTCTGGTGCGACGTCAGGCTAAGGAGAAGGTCTTTGTGACGAACTGTCTGCGTGCATTGCGCCAGGTGTCACCCGGCGGCTCCATTCGCGATATCACTTTTGTGGTGCTGGTGGGGGGCTCATCGCTGGATTTCGAAATCCCACAGATGATTACCGACGCGCTGGCACATTACGGGGTTGTCGCCGGACAGGGCAACATTCGTGGTACCGAAGGGCCGCGTAATGCGGTGGCGACCGGGCTGGTTTTGGCCGGAATGGCGAATTAATCGTGCAGAAAACAGCCGCCGCAAGCGTTTAGCTGCGGGGTAAATCAAATAAAGGCAACGTTCTCTTTGATATCCCGGCTGAGTTGGGTACATAGTATAAATGTGACTCTCACGTGGTTAATTTTAAGGATAAGAGCATGCCAACAGCAATTGAGAAAGCATTGGATTTTATTGGTGGTATGAACACCTCAGTGTCAGTACCCCATTCAATGGATGAAAGTACCGCTAAGGGAATCCTAAAGTATTTGCATGACTTAGGTGTGCCAGCGAGTCCGGAAGTTGTAATGGCACGGGGTGAGCAGGAGGGATGGAATCCTGAGTTCACGAAAAAAGTAGCCGGATGGGCAGAAAAAGTCGCCTCCGGTAACCGCATCCTTATCAAGAACCCAGAGTATTTTTCAACCTATATGCAGGAGCAGCTCAAAGAACTCGTGTGAGCTGACTATCGAATAAAACGCTAACGGACGTTTCCATCCCTGATGGCAGCGTCCTAATGGCATGCCAGCAATATGGGCTGGCGTATCGCATGATATACCTTATTCCCCGCATGGCGTGTTCCCAGAGACCATTACACATCCTGAACTACTCAATTGTTGGTTTGCCAACAATTGAATATATTTCCCATAACAAAAAGGACCTGCGATTTCTCGCAAGCCCTTGATATTTGGTGGCCCCTGCTGGACTTGAACCAGCGACCAAGCGATTATGAGTCGCCTGCTCTAACCACTGAGCTAAGGGGCCGTGGCGGTGGATTATAAAGTAACTCCGCGTTGCAATCCAGACATAAGCGTACGGATGCTGTTTTTATAAACAATGTATTTTCAGTTCGTTATACTTGTTCCTTGATGTATTGTTCGGAGTAATTATGGTTAAGGACATACTGGCGCCGGGGCTGCGGGTGGTGTTTTGCGGCATCAATCCGGGGCTGTCTTCCGCAGGGACAGGATTCCCCTTTGCACACCCCGCTAATCGCTTCTGGAAGGTCATCCATCAGGCGGGATTTACCGATCGTCAGCTTAAACCCGAAGAGGCGCAACACCTGCTGGACTTCCGCTGCGGCGTGACGAAATTTGTCGACAGACCAACGGTGCAAGCCAATGAAGTGAAGCTCCAGGAGATGCGTAACGGCGGTCGTCTGCTCATTGAGAAAATAGAAGAGTATCAGCCCGCCGCGCTCGCTATCCTCGGGAAGCAGGCATTTGAGCAGGGGCTTAGCCAGCGTGGGGCGCAGTGGGGAAAACAGACGCTGACCATTGGCGCGACGCAAATATGGGTATTGCCGAATCCCAGCGGGTTAAGCCGGATCACGCTGGATAAACTGGTAGAGGCGTATCGGGAAGTGAATGTGGCGTTGAAGGCGCGCGGCCTGTAACTGCCGGAGCCTTAGGCTCCGGCGTCACTGTCAGAACTCGAAGCGTGCGCCCATGTTGTAGCGGCGTCCTTCCAGGATGGAAGACTGATTGTAGGACGTTTTGTAGATTGGGTTCACGTCGAACAGGTTATAAACCCCCGCCATCAATGTGATGCTCTTGTTGAGATGGTAGCGTGCGCCTAAATCGACCAGCGCATAGGCGTCGGTTGACGTTGATTTGCCGATGTCAGGCGTATTGCTGCGCCAGCTGGCTTTACTCCACAGCTCCAGATCGTTAAGTGCATTCCATGTCAGAGACAGGTTGGCCATGCTCGTCGGGAACTCGTTCAGCGCCTCGCCCTTGTACTGACCGCTCTTTTGCTCGCTGTGGGTATAGGTGTAGTTCGCGTTCGCTTTCAGCGCGGCAGTGACCTGCCAGTCGCCGTTCAGCTCCAGGCCATAGATTTCCGCGTCGCTGACGTTGAAATACTGCGAGACTTCTTCCGCTTCATACCCGTTGTAAATACACTTCTGCGTGGCCGTTGCGGTACAGATGGTGTAGTCGCTGATCTTGTTTTTGAATTTGGTGAAGAACACGGTTGCATCCAGCGCCAGTGCGTCCTGTTGCCAGTAAACGCCCAGCTCGGTGTTGACGCTCTGCTCAGGTTTCAGGTCATCGTTACCGATCCCAATGAAGGAATACGGATACGAACCGTAGACGCTGGTGAAACCTTCATTGTTCTCACGCAGGTCCGGTTTTTTATAGCCCGCCGATACGCCGCCCTTCAGCGCCCAGCTTTCGTCAATCGTCCAGTTACCGTAGAGTTTTGGCGTGACGTGGTAGCCAAAGTAGCTGTCGTGATCGAGACGCGCCGAGGTGGTGAGGGTGAAGTCCGGAACCATCATCCAGGCATCTTCCGCGAAGATGGCCCAGCCGTCACGGGTGATCTTGCTGACCGGCGTTATGCCCGGCACTTCTTTGTTTTCGATGCCGAAAGTGTCGTCCAGCTCATTACGGGTGAAGTTGATCCCCAGCGTCAGCTTGTGGTCGCCCAGTGTAAAGGTGTTCGCGCTGTTGGCTTCATAGTTTTTCTGCTTAATGAACTGCGAACTCATGCCCGGCACACGATACTCGGTTTTAGCGTTCTCGTAGCTGATGAAGTTCTTCACTTCCAGCAGATCGTCGCCGTACCAGGCATGCTGCGCAAGTGAAGCGGCATCGCGGTCAAAGTCCCATTGCCAGGCTTTATCATTGTGTGATTTTACCTGATGCCCTTTGACGACGTTCAAATCCCACAGTTGGGTGTCGGTCGGCGACATGTTGATGGTGGCATCCAGATTGCCAGCCTGGTGCTTCACAAAGCGCTCATCGGAGATGCTGTCGTCATCACGGCGATCAAGATAATCCGCCGCTACGCTCACCCCGAGCTTGCTGGGGATAATTGGCCCCATCAGGAAGACATTGGTCTGGTTGGTGTTACCGTACTCGCTCTTCTCTTGCAGGAAGTAGTTATCTTCCAGCACACCCGTCCATTTATCGAGGTTGTAGCCTTTTTTGGTGATGACGTTGACCACGCCCCCGATGGAGTCAGAGCCATACAGTGAGGACATCGGTCCGCGAATCACCTCGATTCGCTCGATAGCAGCAAGCGGCGGTAAAAAGGCAGCCTCTGTCCCGATATGGTGTCCGTAAGGACGCGATTCGCGGGTGCCTTGTTTGATGCCGTTGACCATGTAGGAGGTATAGGTCGAGTCCATGCCGCGCATCTGCACATCGCCTGTGGCAAGGCTACCGTTGCCATTACCCACCAATACGCCGGGCATCTCGCGAAGGGCTTCGGTGACGTTCTGGTTAGAGCGGGTGTTCAGTTCTTTCTCGCCGATGACGGAGATGGTCGCCGGTGCCTCACGGCGTTCCTGTGCGAAACCGGTGGCGGTGACCACCAGTTGATCTTCATTATCTGGTGTGGTTTCTTCGGCGAAAACGGTCGCCGGGAGGCTGGCAAGGGCGAGCGAAATCGCCAGCGCGGTACGAGTCTGGTTAATCACAACGCATTCCTCAGAACTGGGTTAAATCGAGCTTGAGTACATAGTCAGCCTTGTTGGCTTTTTCATCCTGCTTCACGCTAACGAAGAGCGTTTTGCTGTCAGGAGAAAGCACCATGCTGTTTGGCATTGCTGCCGTTTTGATGGTGTGCTTCAGGCTGTAAGTGTTGGCATCGATAACGCTAATCTGACGGGCATTGCGATGGGTAACATACACTTCGTTGCGGGCAGGGTTATAGACCGCAGCGATAGAGTTTGGCGTGGGAACACGGTGAACAATTTTACCGTTGTCCAGTTGAACTACCAGCACGTCGGCGGTGTTGGTATCGGCGATAAATCCGACGCCTTTGGCCGTGTTCAACGCGATGTTCAGGAAGTAATGCTTCGGCTCGGAGGGGTCAACCTTCACACGCGACAGAACCTGCGACGTTTTGCCATCCAGGGTAACCAGTTCGCCTTTGCCGGTGACGGCGTAAACTTTATTGCCAGCTTCATCAACGGCGAAACCGACCGGATCCATCCCTTTGAGAGCGTGTAATAGTTTCTGGTTATGTGTGTCGACAACCCACAGCACACCTTTATTTTCACTGCCAATACCGGAGACATACAGACGGTGGTGCTTCTTGTCGAGCACCACTTCACGAACGTGGGCTTTATTTTCTTCGTCTGCAAGCTGAAGCATTTTCACTTCTTTATGGGTGCGGGTATCCAGCAGGGTCAGTGAGCCATCCAGCGCATTACCTAGCCAGAGAATGTGGTTAGGTTCATCCAGTGAGACCGCAAAAGGACGGCGTTCGGTGGCGATCCGCTCATCGACTTTTAATGATTCAGTTGAAAACAGGAACACTTCACCGGCGGTTTTATCTTTGTCGAAAGAGGGGGCAGAGGCTGCATAGATAGCCTGTTGTCCGGCGTCATAAGCCAGTTCGTAAACGCCATGACCAAGCGTCTGAGAGGCGAACTGATCCTCAGTAAAGCCTTTTGCCAGGGCTGAACCGGCATAAAGTGCCAGTGAAATCGCAAGCGCGCAGAGGGACTTATTTTTTAATGTTTTGAAATTCATGTCATTTTTCTTTACAGTTGTTTACGAAAAGAAAAATGATAATGAAAATAAATATCATTTACAATTGCATGTATAGACAATGCCCCTACCAATTTTTGTACACTGCGGAAAATCCCAAAAAAAAAGCTCCCCGGAGGGAGCTTCTTAATAACAGAAACGATTAATCGTCGAGGAAGCTACGCAGTACTTCAGAACGGCTCGGGTGACGCAGTTTACGCAATGCCTTCGCTTCGATCTGACGGATACGTTCGCGGGTAACGTCGAACTGTTTACCGACTTCTTCCAGCGTGTGGTCGGTGTTCATATCGATACCGAAACGCATACGCAGAACTTTTGCTTCACGGGCGGTAAGCCCAGCCAGAACGTCGTGCGTTGCGGCACGCAGGCTCTCGGTGGTCGCAGAGTCCAGCGGCAGCTCGAGGGTGGTATCCTCGATGAAATCACCCAGATGCGAATCTTCATCGTCGCCGATCGGCGTTTCCATGGAGATAGGCTCTTTAGCGATCTTCAGCACTTTACGGATCTTGTCTTCTGGCATCAGCATACGTTCAGCAAGTTCTTCCGGTGTCGGTTCGCGCCCCATCTCTTGCAGCATCTGGCGGGAGATACGGTTGAGCTTGTTGATGGTCTCAATCATATGTACCGGGATACGGATGGTACGCGCCTGATCCGCGATCGAACGGGTGATCGCCTGACGGATCCACCAGGTTGCATAGGTGGAGAACTTGTAACCACGACGGTATTCAAACTTATCAACCGCTTTCATCAGACCGATGTTGCCTTCCTGAATCAGATCCAGGAACTGCAGACCACGGTTGGTGTATTTCTTAGCGATGGAGATAACCAGACGTAAGTTTGCTTCAACCATCTCTTTTTTCGCACGGCGGGCTTTCGCTTCACCAATGGACATACGACGGTTGATGTCTTTAACCTGCTCGATGGTCAGGCCGGTTTCTTCTTCAATCTGCTGCAGTTTCTGCAGGCCGCGGTGAACGTCATCTGCCACATCGTGCAGTTTTTCAGACCACGGTTTGTTCATCGCGATTGCCGCGTTGAACCAGGTTTCGCTGGTTTCGTTGCCAGTGAACAGGGTGATGAAGTTTTTCTTCGGCATTTTGCACTGCTCAACGCAGAGCTTCATGATCAGACGTTCCTGAGTACGCACGCGGTCCATCATGACGCGCATGCTGTTTACCAGGTAGTCGAACTGCTTCGGCACCAGGCGGAACTGTTTGAACACTTCGGACAGCTTCTGAATTTCTTCCTGCGCGGCAGCATGGCTGCGGCCTTTCGCTTTGATGGTGTCGCGAGTGATTTCGTACTGAGTACGCAGTTCACCGAATTTCTCGCGCGCTAATTCAGGGTCGATGCTGTTATCGTCGTCGCTGCTGTCGTCGTCGTCTTCTTCATCTTCGTCTTCGTCATCATCCATCTCTTCCTGAGAAAGTTCAGAGCCGACGTGGGTCGCGGTTGGCGCCATGTCTTCTTCTGCGTTCGGATCGACAAAGCCGGTGATCAGATCGGAAAGACGTGCTTCTTCAGCTTCTACGCGATCGTATTGCTCAAGCAGGTAGGTGATGGCTTCCGGGTATTCGGCAACGGAGCATTGAACCTGGTTAATCCCGTCTTCGATGCGTTTAGCGATGTCGATTTCGCCTTCACGGGTTAACAGTTCAACGGTACCCATTTCACGCATGTACATGCGAACCGGGTCAGTTGTACGGCCGATTTCGGACTCAACGCTGGACAGAACCTGGGCAGCCGCTTCTTCCGCGTCTTCATCGGTGCTGTTGGAGGTTTCAGCAAGCAGCAGATCATCGGCATCCGGTGCTTCTTCCATCACCTGAATACCCATGTCATTGATCATTTGGATGATGTCTTCGATTTGATCTGAATCGACGATATCTTCCGGCAGATGGTCATTGACCTCGGCATAGGTCAGATAGCCTTGCTCCTTACCACGTTGGACAAGAAGCTTCAGCTGTGACTGCGGGTTTTGCTCCATAAGACGGTATCCACACTTAATTCGTTTGATTGGTGTTGGGCGGTAAAACCGCCAACGGCAAAACGAGGGCATACTTATATTTTGCCGCTGCCTCTCCGTGCGGCTGTCGGGGGCTTCCCGATCGATATTCGGCAGTTAAGCCGTTAAATACTTCATCTTTCACGTTGTCTCTGCGTTAGCTGCGTTCGTTACTCGGCTCATCCTGAGCCTCGCCCCTTACGGGGCCGCCGCAAGCAGCGTTCAAATCCGCTCCCGGCGGATTTGTCATCCTGGTCATGTACTTATGTACACTCCCTGGCGTTCGTTCACTTGCTGCCTTGATACAACGCGAATGATTTTGTCTTTGTTTTGTCTTTCTCTTATTTCCTGGCCAGTTCCTGGTTCAGCGTCCAGAGTTCCCGGCGTTCTTCGCTGCTTAAACCGTGTGTGCGCTCACGAGCTATCAACTCTTCCTGGCGCAGTTCAAGCATCGAATCAAACATATGGTTGAGTGAGTCGGTGAAGGTTTTTTCTGCGATATCTTTATCTGCTATATCGTCCCACATCGACAGTTTTTCAAGGGTCGCAGCATCATTTGTGCCACGATAGTGTTCTAAAAGTTGCCCAGTGGTCAGACCTGGCTGAGCCAGACAAGTGTTGACCAGTTCTCTGAATAAGCCAAGTCCAGGCAGCTTATTTCGATCCAGAGCGCCTAACGGCGGAACCAGCGGAGCCAAATCCGGGTTTTGCACCAGTAACCCTATCAGTATACGCATGGTCGTACGTTTTAGCTGTGGAACAGGGCGGGAAGCCCCATTTTCTGCCAGTTTTGGCATTAAACGTTCAAGCTGGCTGTCATCCAGAATGCCGAGCTTGTTTCCCAACTCCTGTCGCAGATAAATGCGTAACGTTTCACCTGGTACCTGAGTGATCAGCGGTAGCGCCAGCGTACTGAGCTGTGCGCGCCCGTCTGGGGTACTCAAATCGACCTGCGGCAACAGGCTGTTAAATAAAAACGCGGAGAGCGGCAGCGCCTGCTCCATCCGGGCTTCAAAGGCCTCTTTCCCTTCTTTACGCACCAGCGTATCGGGGTCTTCGCCGTCAGGTAAAAACATAAAACGTAGCTGGCGGCCGTCTGTCATATAAGGCAGTGCGGTTTCCAGCGCGCGCCATGCTGCGTCGCGTCCGGCACGGTCGCCGTCGTAACAGCAAATTACGTTGTTCGTCGCGCGGAACAACAGTTGGATGTGATCGGCGGTGGTTGACGTCCCAAGGGATGCCACGGCGTAGTTAATTCCGTATTGCGCCAGCGCCACCACATCCATATAGCCTTCTACCACTAACAGGCGCTGTGGATCGGCGTTATCCTGCTGGGCTTCATAAAGGCCATACAGCTGGCGACCTTTATGGAAAATATCGGTTTCCGGGGAGTTGAGGTACTTTGGCAGGGCATCGCCCAGCACGCGTCCACCAAAACCAATGACCCGACCACGTTTGTCGCGGATGGGGAACATCACCCGTTCGCGGAAGCGATCGTAACTGCGTCCCTGATCGTTGGTGACCAACATCCCCGCATCAACCAGCGATTTGCGATTCTCAGCATTGCCGCCAAACCGTTTCAGGACGTTGTCCCAACCGGGGGGCGCAAAACCAATAGCAAAACGGGTGATTACGTCGCTACTTAATCCTCGCTTTTCCAGGTACTGGCGCGCAGGGGTAGCGGCGGGCTGCATCAAAGACTGTTGATAAAAAGTGTTCAGGCCGTCCATCAATTGATAAAGGCTTTGACGTTGATGGCGCTCTATCTGACTGGAGCCACTGCCTGCTTCATAGGGCACTTCTAAGTTGTGCATTGCGGCCAGTTCTTCGACGGTTTCCACGAACTCAAGCTTGTCGTAGTTCATGAGAAAGTCGACGGCGTTGCCATGCGCGCCACACCCAAAGCAGTGATAAAACTGTTTTTCACCGTTTACGGTGAAAGAGGGGGTTTTTTCGTTATGGAACGGACAGCACGCGTGATAATTTTTGCCCTGCTTTTTCAGCTTTACCCGCGCGTCGATGAGATCGACGATGTCGGTTCTTGCCAGCAGGTCATTGATAAATACGCGTGGAATTCGTCCAGCCATATGCCCCTTTTATACACTTCATCCTTCAGCCTGCCTCTGTGTTGGCTGCGCTCGCTCACCCCTGTCACTTACTTATGTAAGCTCCGGGGCTTCACTCACTTGCCGCCTTGATGCATACTGAATGATTTTGTGTATATGCCAATGCATAAACGAAAATAAGCCGCGCATTCCTTCCGGAAGCACGGCCTTACAACTACAACTCAGTCTGAATTGAGAGCGTTGGCTCTCAATAGATTAGTACAGACGAGTGCGGCGTGCGTTTTCGCGAGCCAGTTTCTTCGCGTGACGTTTCACAGCAGAAGCTTTAGCGCGCTTACGTTCGGTAGTCGGTTTTTCATAGAACTCACGACGACGAACTTCCGCCAGAACACCTGCTTTTTCGCATGAACGCTTGAAGCGACGCAGTGCTACGTCGAACGGCTCGTTTTCACGTACTTTAATTACCGGCATGTAACTCTCACCTTTAATAAATTCGGTTTGCCGCTGGCATCAACGCCAGCTTATTTCAAAATGGTGCGGAATTTTACTGCAATTGCTGCTGCTTTGTAAAGCACCGACGCGATTTTGAAAGGGACTTTTATAAGGACAAGGAGTATACACGAGCGGAACTCCTGGGGCGAACAAAGTTTTACATCAACCCGCATTGGTCCTACACTGCGCGGTAATAGAGCGAGGTAAAACAAGTCATGCGTGTACTGGGTATTGAAACATCCTGCGATGAAACCGGCATCGCCATTTACGACGATGAAAAAGGTCTTTTAGCCAACCAATTGTATAGTCAGGTGAAATTACACGCTGACTACGGCGGCGTAGTGCCAGAACTGGCCTCGCGCGATCACGTACGTAAAACCGTACCGCTGATCCAGGCCGCGCTGAAAGAGGCGGGACTGACGGCAAAAGAGATTGATGCGGTGGCGTATACCGCAGGTCCTGGTCTGGTTGGCGCGCTGTTGGTCGGCGCCACCGTAGGACGTTCGCTGGCGTTCGCCTGGAACGTGCCGGCAATTCCTGTACACCATATGGAAGGGCATCTGCTGGCGCCGATGCTGGAAGATAATCCTCCTGCTTTTCCGTTCGTCGCGCTGCTGGTTTCCGGCGGTCACACGCAGCTGATTAGCGTCACCGGTATCGGTCAGTATGAATTGCTGGGCGAATCGATTGATGATGCCGCTGGCGAAGCGTTTGATAAAACGGCCAAGCTGCTGGGGCTGGATTACCCTGGCGGCCCAATGTTGTCAAAACTGGCATCGCAAGGCGTTGAAAAACGTTTTGTCTTCCCGCGCCCGATGACCGACCGTCCGGGGCTGGATTTCAGCTTCTCCGGGCTGAAAACCTTTGCCGCGAATACCATTCGTAATAACGAAAATGACGATCAGACGCGCGCAGATATCGCCCGTGCGTTTGAAGATGCGGTAGTGGATACGCTGATGATCAAGTGCAAACGCGCACTGGATCAAACCGGTTTTAAACGTCTGGTGATGGCGGGGGGCGTGAGCGCGAACCGTACGCTGCGCGCAAAATTGGCTGAAATGATGCAAAAACGTCGTGGCGAAGTATTTTACGCGCGTCCGGAATTTTGTACCGACAACGGGGCGATGATCGCCTACGCGGGCATGGTGCGTTTTAAAGCGGGCGCAACGGCGGATCTTGGCGTAACCGTGCGCCCACGCTGGCCGCTGGCGGAATTACCGGCGGCGTGATTTTTTGCCCGGTGGCGCAATGTTACCGGGCAAGACGCTACATCCGCAGCATTCCTTTCTCTTCCAGAAACGCGATAATTTTTTCCAGACCCTCTCCGGATTTTAAATTACTGAACGTCCACGGACGCTCGCCGCGCATGCGCAGGGTATCGCGTTCCATCACCTCCAGCGAGGCGCCGACGTAAGGCGCTAAATCGGTTTTATTGATCACCAGAAAATCGGATTTAGTGATCCCCGGGCCTCCCTTACGCGGGATCTTCTCGCCTTCAGCAACGTCGATCACATAGATCGTCAGATCCGCTAATTCTGGGCTAAAGGTGGCACTCAGGTTATCGCCGCCGCTTTCCACAAAAATCAGATCCAGATTGCCGAATTTCTCGCTTAACGCCTCTACGGCAGCCAGATTCATCGAGGCATCTTCGCGGATGGCGGTATGCGGGCAGCCGCCGGTTTCCACACCGACGATCCTGTCTGGCTCCAGTGCGCCCGCTTCGGTGAGAATGCGCTGATCTTCTTTGGTGTAGATATCGTTGGTCACCACCGCCAGTTGATAGCTACTGCGCATGGCTTTGCATAACGCTTCCAGCAGCGCCGTTTTGCCGGAACCGACCGGGCCGCCAACGCCCACACGCAGGGGATGCTTGTAGTTACTCATTTTTTCTCCTCAGGAGCGGAATAATCGGGAATATTGCGTTTCATGCCGGGCAGAGGCGATGGCGGCCAACGGCGTTGCGGAGCCGAGACTGGCGTCAGGACACGCCAGCGCCTGTGCCAGACCCTGCGCATAGCGATCGCATAGCGCAATAATCAAACGCTGGGCCGCCTGTTGCCCAAAGGGAACCAGTTTGACGCCAGCCATCACTGCGCTCTCAATCCAGCTGTAGCCGAGGCTTAACGCCAGCCCGGTCAGGGGGATTTTCCAGCGCACGGCCAGCCAGGCCATGCCGCAAAGCTGGCTGTCGGCGAAGAGAGTGCGCCACTCCCGCGAGCAATCCGCTTCCCAGTCGGTGACCAGCCGCGTAAACGCCGCGCCCCGACTGCGTTCTTCATCCCGCAGTTCGCGGGTTTCCCGGCAGGCCAACAGGTAAGCGCTCCAGCGGCGTGCGGCGTCGAGATCGTCCTGCTCGCAGGCGCGATACAGTCTCGCCAGCAGCGGTAGGTCGACGGTAAAAAAGTTCTGCTCCATCTGCTGAATTTGCCAGGCAGAGAAGTCATCGATGCTTTTCACCCAGCCAATCTCCACCGCCCACTCCAGACCCTGGGACCAGGTAAACGACCCCACCGGGAGTGCGCTGCTGGCGAGCTGCATCAGACGCAGCTGTTGGGTGTTATGCATCAGTGCGCATGGCCGTGATGATGCCCGTGTGATTCACTGGCATAAGCGCCTGCTTCCGGTTCAAACGGTAGTTGAGCGAACGTCACCTCAAGGTTGAACTGGCGCAGCATGGCGTCCAGCACATGATCGTGGTGGTAGCGCAGCTCATCCGGCAGGATTTGCAGCGGAACGTGGCGATTGCCGAGGTGATAACAGGCTTTGGCGAGCAGGAAAGGATCGGCGCAGCGCACCACGGAAACCGACTCCGGCGCGGCGATCACTTCGATCACCTCGCTGCCATCTTCGGTTGTCAGCAGGTCGCCACCGCGTAACAGCAAACCGCGCGGTAGCATCAGCCCGGCTTCGCGACCGTCGTTCAGCGCCACTCTGGCACGACTTTTTACCCGCATATCAATGGGTAGCGTGACGCTTGCGGTGACGCGGTGGGTATGGTCCAGGCGTTGGGTCAGGTAGATCATCGTCACTCCTCAAAACAGAAAATAGCGTTGCGCCATTGGCAAAACGTTGGCCGGTTCGCTGGTAATCAGTTCGCCATCAATACGCACCTCGTAGGTCTGAGCATCAACGGTGATATTGGGTTGCAAGCCGTTGTGGATCATGTCGGCCTTTTTCACCGTTCGGCAGCCTTTGACGATGGCGATGGCGCTTTGCAGGTTGAGTTGCTGCGCGATGTTTTGCGCGTCAGCGGCCTGCGAAATAAAGGTCAACCGGGTGTGATGCCGCGCCGCGCCAAGTGCGCCGAACATCATGCGGTAATGCACCGGCTGCGGAGTCGGGATCGAGGCGTTGATGTCGCCCATCGGCGCGCAGGCAATCATCCCGCCCTTAACGATCGTTGCCGGTTTTACGCCAAAGAATGCCGGTGACCACAGCACCAGATCGGCCAGTTTGCCAGGCTCAACGGAGCCGACTTCATGAGCGATACCGTGGGTTAGCGCCGGGTTGATGGTGTATTTGGCGACGTAGCGTTTAACGCGCAGGTTGTCGTTGTCGCCGGTCTCTTCTGCCAGGGGGCCACGCTGCGCCTTCATACGGTGTGCTACCTGCCAGGTGCGCAGAATCACTTCGCCCACGCGCCCCATTGCCTGTGAATCGGACGAGGTCAGGGAAAAGGCGCCAATGTCATGCAGCACATCTTCGGCAGCGATCGTTTCCCGGCGAATGCGTGATTCGGCAAAGGCCACATCTTCGGCGATATCCGGATCGAGATGGTGGCAAACCATCAGCATGTCGAGATGCTCGTCGATGGTGTTGAGGGTATAGGGCAGCGTCGGGTTCGTAGAGGAGGGCAGGATATTCGGATGTGCGCAGGCGGTGATGATATCCGGCGCATGGCCGCCACCCGCCCCTTCGGTGTGGAAGGTATGAATAGTGCGATCGCCAATCGCCGCCAGCGTATCTTCGACGAATCCAGACTCATTCAACGTGTCGCTGTGCAACGCGACCTGGATGTCCATTTCGTCGGCCACGGTCAGCGCGCAGTCGATAGCGGCGGGCGTGGCACCCCAGTCTTCATGGATTTTCAGGCCAATTGCGCCCGCGGTGATTTGCTCGCGCAAGGCGTCAGGATTTGAGCCGTTACCTTTGCCCAGTAAACCGATGTTAACCGGCAATGCGTCTGCCGCCTGCAGCATGCGCGCGATGTGCCACGGACCCGGCGTACAGGTGGTGGCGTGAGTTCCCGCGGCCGGACCGGTGCCGCCGCCGATCATCGTCGTTACGCCGGAAACCAGCGCCTCCTGCGCCTGCTGTGGGCAGATCCAGTGAATATGCGTATCCACGCCGCCCGCGGTGACGATCTTGCCCTCCCCGGCGATGACTTCAGTTCCCACGCCTATCGGGATCGTAACGTTGGGCTGAATATCGGGGTTGCCCGCTTTGCCGATGGCGAAGATCCTGCCGGCTTTGATGCCGATATCCGCTTTCACGATCCCCCAGTGATCGACGATCAGCGCGTTGGTTATTACCAGATCCACACACGCTTGCGCGCGCATTTGCCCCTGGCCCATGCCGTCGCGGATCACTTTTCCGCCGCCGAATTTGACCTCTTCGCCGTAGGTGGTGAAATCTTTTTCTACTTCGATCCACAGGTCAGTATCTGCCAGGCGTACCTTATCGCCGGTGGTTGGGCCAAACATATCGGCGTACGCCTGCCGGGAAATTTCACTCATTATCTGCCTCCAGCGCGCCCATCACTTCACTGCGAAAACCCACGATCCTTTGTGCGCCAGCGACGCGCACCAGTTCGACTTCGCGTTTTTGTCCCGGCTCAAAACGCACCGCTGTGCCCGCAGCAATGTTCAGACGAAAGCCGCGTGCGGCCAGCCTGTCAAAGCGCAGCGCCGGGTTCACTTCGTAAAAGTGATAGTGCGATCCCACCTGGATGGGCCTGTCGCCATGATTTTCCACCACGATCGTGCAGATCTCCCGCCCCTGATTAAGCGTGATATTGCCTTTTGCGATCTGATATTCACCTGGGATCATTACCGCTCCTTAGACGATCGGGTTGTGGACGGTGACCAGCTTCGATCCGTCCGGAAACGTGGCTTCAACCTGAATATCCGGGATCATTTCCGGTACGCCTTCCATCACCTGATCGCGACGCAGCACGTGACGCCCGTCTTCCATCAGGGCGGCTACGGTTTGCCCGTCGCGCGCGCCTTCCATGATGAAAGCGCTAATCAGCGCCACCGATTCCGGGTAGTTCAGCTTCAGCCCGCGGGCCAGGCGACGTTCCGCCACCAGCGCGGCGGTAAACAGCAACAACTTGTCTTTTTCTCTGGGAGTCAGTTCCATAAGGGTTCTCTTAGGTTTGCCAGATTCGCGGGAGTACGGGAGATTTCTGCGTAAGCAGCGGGCGCAGGAATTGCCAGATGTCACGCATCACGCACTGAACAACCAGGTTGTCGTTAGCAAGAAAACGGATTGTCAGCAGCGAGTCGTTAAGCGTTGCTCCGGCGTAATCGCCAAGCGGTGTAAGCCGCTCGCGCGTGCCCTCCAGCATGTGTTCGCTGGACGGATAACACAGCAACGTGCCGACCCAGGGGTGATGCGCGACGCCGCTCAGATTCCCCTCCTGCAACTGCAAGCGTTCTATCAGCAGCGGCTGCCCATCTCGCCACACTTCCAGGCGATTTTGCAGCACGCCGTGGCTGAAAGTTTCCTGCATAACCGGTCGCCCAAGACACAACAGATCCCAGGCCAGCAGGCGGCTTGCGGATGTCAGATGAAAGACGGATTGAATAACAGCGTTGGCGCCGGGAAAGAGGATCGTATCCTGCGGCAGCCACTCCAGCGTGGCATGCGAAGCTAGCGTGAAATGCTGGCGCAGCAACGCTTGTGGCCCACGGCTGCGATAAAACTTACCCGCGCCGGGCTGGGTGATTAACGCATGGCTGTTTTCGTCGAGCGTGACGGCAATATGGAGCTCATCCCCTCCAACGATTCCCGCAGGTGGATGCAGCAAATAGAGATGACAGACGTCCTCTTCCGGGTAAAACGGGCGCTGGACCGTCAATGGACCATGATGACGCGCCGAGGCCAGCACCGTTTTGTGCCCGGTGCGGGTAAAGTGCAGATCCAGTTCGGCCTGCCAGCCCCGTGTGAGTGTCTCGTGCGCAACCGTGTCCAGAGTGTTTCCCTTATCAGCATGAGGGTGTTTGCATACAAAAAAGTATGCCTCAGCGCATCGGGAAAAGGGTCATATGAGAAGCTTATGGAAAAAGGGGCGACAATACGCCGCCCCAATGGGGTTTACAGTAAAACGAGGGGCATCCAGACCAGACCGGTGATCACCAGTAGCACGAGGAAAATCAGGCCAAAAATAGCGCCAAGCCGCCAGTAATCCACCGTCGGCAAATAGCCGCTGCCGTAGTAGATAGGGCTAGGACCGGTGGCGTACGGGGTCAGAATGCTGCCCAGACCAATGGCGGCACCGACCATCAGGCAGAAGACCGGTAATGGGATTTCCGGCATCGCCAGCGCGGCGGCAATCATCATCGGCGCGAGGGCAGAGGTATACGCCGTGGCGCTGGCAAAGAAGTAGCGCAGCAGGTAGAACACCACGATCAGCGCCACCATCACCATCATCGGCGAATAGCCGCTCAGTCCTCCCGCCAGCAGTTTGCCAAACCAGGAGATAAAGCCGGTGTTGTTCAGTCCGGTGGCGAGCGTTATCAGCGAGGCCAGCCAGAAAAAGACGTTCCACGCGGCTTTATTACTGACGATGTCATCCCAGTTGATGATGCGCAATACCAGCATCAACGCCACCACGCTGTATCCGACCATCGCGGCGTCAATAAAATCGCCGCCGAAAATCCACAGCACCAGTGCGCCGACCATCAGCACCAGCATCTTTTTCTCGCGAGCGCACAGCGGTCCCATCGCTTTTAGCTCTGTATCCGCCCAGCGTGGAACCTGATCGCCGGATTTCAGTACCGGTGGATACAACACATACGCCAGCCACGGCACGATCAGCACCAGCAAAATGCTCAGCGGCAGCATGCCTAAGAACCAGTCGCCCCAGCTCAGCGCCGTGTGGGATGCGCCTTTCATCAGGCCGATCAGCAGCAGGTTCGGCGCCATCGCCGTTAAGAAAATGGCGCTGGTGACGCAGTCAGCGACAATGCCCATCCACATAATGTACGAGCCAATGGAGCGTGAACTGGCGCTATTGGGCTGTGAATTATACAGCGGCGGCAGGTTGCGGATAATCGGGTAGATTATTCCGGCTCCGCGCGCGGAGTTGGAAGGCGTGACGGGGGCGAGGATCAGCTCAGAGAACATCACCGCATAGCCGAGAAACAGCGTCCGGTGCCCCATCTTTTTCACCAGCATCAGCGCGATACGCCGACCGAGCCCGGTTTTTTCATAGCCGGTACCAAACATAAAGGCTGCGAAGATCAGCCAGATGACCGAGTTTGAAAAGCCCGATACCGCCCACGACAGCGATTTGGCGGTAAATTTAAAACCGTCCTGCGCGAGCTGCTCCGGGCTGAACAGTAGCCATGGTGAAAGGACGGCGATGATCGAAATGCCAATCATCGCCACCACCGCGCCCGGTACAGGCTCCAGAATAAGCCCGACAATCACACCGGTAAAGACGGCAAAATAGAGCCAGGTATGACTCTCAAGACCGGTGGGGACGGGCAGAACAGCAATAATGGCGATGACTACCAGCGGAGCCAGGTATCGCCACCAACCAGCTAAAGGTGCCATTGTTGTATCCCTGCGAAGAGGGAGAGGCATTACGCCTCTCCGGGAGGGTTATTTGATGTAGTGCACGTGCTCGCAGATTTCTTCGACGATAGGATCGCGACGTTCAGCGAACAGCTTTTTGTTTTCGGCAATCAGGTTATTACCGTGAGTATCGATGGAAACGATCAGCGGGCCGAACTCTTTTACCCGGCATACCCACAGAGATTCCGGCATGCCCAACTCCGTCCAGTGCACTTCTTCGATCTCTTCAACCTGGGTTGCCGCGACGACCGCACAGCCAGCCGGGAAAATGACGTGCAGCGCTTTGAACTGCTTGCAGCCTTCTTCCGTCAACGGCCCCATACCGCCCTTACCGACTACCAGTTTCACACCTGTTTGCTCAATGAACTCTTTCTCAAAGGCTTCCATACGCATGCTGGTGGTTGGGCCGACGGAGACCATCTCCCATTTTTCACCGTTCTTACGAACGATCGGGCCCGCATGGAAAATGGCTTTGCCGTTCAGGTCATAAGGAATCGGGCGCTTTAGTTCGATCAGGCGGCGGTGACAAACGTCACGGCAGGTCACCAGCGTGCCGCTCAGGTAAATGACATCGCCAACGCGAATGTCTGCCAGATCTTCGGCTTTGATCGGGGTGGTGAGGATCTTTTTCATAACGCGCTCCGGGTGTGAGACAGGTTTTCGAAGGAGAGGTCGGCATGAACCAACAGCGTGCCGCGACGATGCGCCCAGCAGCCGGTAGAGACGGCAACGCCGATAGTCGACGGATGGCGTGCGGCGGATTCGATATGTACGCCCATCACCGAGCTATTCCCGGTCAACCCTTGCGGCCCAATGCCCAGACGGTTAAGTCCTTCTTCCAGGCGCAGTTCCAGTTCTGCCGCTTTTGGGTTTGGATGGCGTGATCCGATAGGGCGCAGCACCGCTTTACGAGAAAGCACGGCAGCGGTTTCTACGGAGGTGGCAATACCCACGCCCACCAGCACCGGCGGGCAGGCGTTGACTGCCAGCGTGGAGATATTTTCGAAGACAAATTTCACCACGCCTTCGTAGCCTTCAGAAGGCATTAACACTTTCGAGCGCCCCGGCAGCGTACACCCGCCGCCCGCCATGTAGACTTCGATTTCTGCATCGTCGCCGTCAGGGATGATATCCCAGGTGACCCACGGCACACCGGTGCCGGTATTTTTTCCGGTATTCACTTCGTCAAAAATCTCAACTGCGTTATGGCGCAGCGGCGCTTTTACCGTGGCGTCTTCAACGGCCTGTTTCAGAATGCTTTGCAGTTCGCCAAGTAGCGGAAAACGGGAACCAACCTTCACAAAAAACATGATTTCACCGGTGTCCTGACAGGCCGGACGATTCAGGTCGATCGCCTTCTGCATGTTGTCAAACATGGTGTGGTAGATGATTTTACCCATCGGTGAGGTCTCGCCTTCACGCAGTTGCTTTAATTTATCCACAACATCGTCAGGCATGCGGGTAGAAATCATGGCGGTAAAGTCGGCGACAATGTTCGTCAGCGTAGTTATCGCATTTTGGTTATTTTGATTGCTCATCTTATTAACTCCAGTTCTTTTATTTATCTGGAAATAAATTCTCCGCCACAAACTACCACTAAAAATGTGGTTTTATATTATTTGGCACTGTGAATATCTAATTAACAGTTCGTGAATGATGTCCAGATAAGGCAATAAAAATTGCGCCAGGGCAGGGTTTAATACGTATGGGAGAATTACACTGCGGTTAACAACATTACGGATTACCGATCATGCTGAACACGTATCCCCTGGCGAAAGACCTGCAGGTGCTGGTTGAAATTGTTCATAGCGGCAGCTTTAGCGCCGCCGCCGCGACGCTGGGCCAGACGCCAGCGTTTGTGACGAAGCGCATTCAGATCCTTGAGTCCACGCTTGGGGCTACGTTGCTAAGCCGCTCGGCGCGCGGCGTGGCGCTAACGGAGAGTGGTCAACGTTGCTATGAACATGCGCTGGAGATCCTTGCCCGTTATCAGCATCTGGTGGATGACGTCACACAAATCAAAACGCGTCCGGCAGGGATGATTCGTATCGGCTGTAGCTTTGGCTTTGGGCGCAGTTATATTGCCCCGGCAATTACAGAATTGATGCACAGCTATCCTGAATTACAGGTACATTTTGAACTTTACGATCGGCAAATTGATTTGGCGCAGGATAATATCGATTTGGATATTCGTATCAATGATGAGATTCCTGATTATTATATTGCGCATTTGTTAACGAAAAATAAAAGGATATTATGCGCAGCGCCGACGTATTTACAAAAATACGGTGAGCCGACGACGCTACAGGAATTAAGTCGGCATGATTGCCTGGTCACCAAAGAACGGGATATGACTCACGGGGTGTGGGAACTGGATAACGGTCAGGAGAAAAAGTCGGTTAAGGTGGCGGGACATCTTTCCTCCAACAGCGGTGAGATTGTGTTGCAGTGGGCGCTGCAGGGAAAAGGGATTATGCTGCGTTCCGAATGGGATCTGCAGCCGTTTCTGGTTAGCGGTGAACTGGTGCGTGTGCTGCCGGATTATGCGCAAAGCGCCAATATCTGGGCGGTTTATCAGGAGCCGCTGTATCGCAGCGTGAAGCTTCGCGTGTGCGTGGAGTTTCTGGCGGGGTGGTGTCAGCGTCGATTAGGCAAGCCGGTGGAAGGGTATCACATCCCCGAGGCCGGATAAGACGCCGATGCGTCGCTATCCGACAATAAAATCACTCGGGGTCTCTTTCGCGTTTTTTCTTTAGCTTGGTCCAGATTTTCGGCTCCTGACGACGCCACAGACGCTGAATGTTGTCATGGTGACGCAGTAGGATTAAGCACGACAACATGGACACCGGGAAAGTGAACTGGGGATTGAACCACCAGACGTAAAAAGGGGCGATCAGCGCGCTGACGATAGCGCCTAACGACGAATAGCCGCTTAACAGGACGGTTAGCAGCCAGGTTCCGGCCATCACGCCGGTTAAGTCCCAGCCAATCGGCGCAATTGCGCCAAAGGCGGTGGCAACGCCTTTCCCCCCTTTAAAGCCGAAGAATACCGGCCAAATGTGTCCGAGACAGGCGGCGATTGCGATCAATCCCAGCCAGAAGGGGCTGACGCCTAGCGCATAGGCGCCCCAGACGGGTAACATACCTTTCAGGACATCGAAAATCAGCACCGCGACGGCGGCTCCCTTGCCACCGATTCGCAATACGTTCGTCGCGCCCGGATTGCCGGAGCCGCTGTCACGCGGGTCCGGCAATCCAGCAAGGCGGCATACCAGAATAGCACTGGAAATTGAGCCGCAGAGGTACGCGAAGATGATCATTCCAGGCGCGATTGCACTCATAAGCTGTTCCGTTTTGAAAATGTCGTGTAAAACGCTACTTCTGTGGATAATACGCATATTTCGCCGGAAGTGGTATCCGGGTTAGCCAAAAAGCAGGCAGGTCGTGATGGATATTGTATTTATAGAGCAACTTTCAGTAATCACCACTATCGGTGTTTATGACTGGGAACAAACTATCGAACAAAAACTGGTGTTCGATATCGAAATGGCATGGGATAACCGTCAATCTGCCAAAAGTGATGATGTCGCTGATTGTCTGAGCTATGCTGATATTGCTCAAACAGTTGTTAATCATGTGGAAGGTGGGCGTTTTGCGCTGGTAGAACGTGTGGCGGAAGAGGTGGCGGATCTGCTGCTTAGCCGCTTTAAGTCTCCATGGGTGCGCATCAAACTCAGCAAACCTGGTGCGGTGGCCCGTGCGGCAAACGTCGGGGTCATCATTGAGCGTGGCAATAATCTGAAAGAAAATAATTAACTTAATAATTTCTAAATCAAACAGGTATAAAAGAGTCCTTTCGTCGGCTCTTTTTTGCCGTGCTTTCTCTATCTAGGGGTTTATTAATGAGTGATATGCACTCGCTGCTGGTGGCGGCAATTTTGGGTGTGGTCGAAGGGCTGACGGAGTTCCTACCCGTTTCCAGTACCGGCCATATGATAATTGTTGGCCACTTGTTAGGTTTTGAGGGCGATACCGCAAAAACGTTTGAAGTCGTGATCCAACTGGGTTCCATTCTGGCGGTAGTGGTGATGTTCTGGCGACGTCTGTTTGGTTTAATTGGCATTCACTTTGGCAAGACCCCGCATGAAGGTACTGGTAAAGGTCGGCTGACGCTGGGGCATATCCTGTTGGGGATGATTCCAGCCGTGGTACTGGGGCTGATATTCCACGACACCATCAAATCGCTGTTTAACCCGAACAACGTGATGTATGCGCTGGTGGTAGGGGGCGTGCTGCTGATTGCCGCAGAATGCCTGAAGCCGAAAGAGCCGCGTGCGCCGGGTCTGGATGATATGACGTATCGCCAGGCGTTTATGATTGGCTGTTTTCAGTGTCTGGCGCTATGGCCGGGTTTTTCTCGCTCCGGGGCGACGATTTCTGGCGGTATGCTGATGGGCGTGAGCCGTTACGCGGCTTCTGAGTTTTCATTCCTGCTGGCGGTGCCGATGATGATGGGCGCCACGGCGCTGGATCTCTACAAAAGCTGGTCGTTTCTGACTGCAGCAGATATTCCGATGTTTGCTGTCGGCTTCGTGACGGCATTTGTTGTGGCGCTGGTGGCGATCAAAACCTTCCTGCAACTGATTAAGCGTATTTCGTTCATTCCGTTTGCGATTTACCGCTTTATTGTTGCTGCCGCCGTCTATGTGGTTTTTTTCTGATCGCCTTAAATGCCGGATGGCGCTGCGCTTATCCGGCCTACGGGCGCAATATGTAGGCCGGATAAGGCATTTATGCCGCCATCCGGCAACGTCAGTTTAATGGGCTGGTTTCGGACAACGCTGTTCTTTCCAACTGGCCACTGCTGCGATGCGGCGTCGGGTCAGTTCTTCACGAATTGCCTGACCTTTGAATCCCGCTTCCACAACATCTTTCGTGGGAACCGCCTGTGCAACCAGCCAGGCTTCGCGTAACAGTCGGCCTTGCGGGTAATCCGCCGCTTCAAAACCGGTTCGCCCACGCACGTCGGCCTCGCTGGTCAGGGCGATTTGCTCCACGCGCTGCGGTTTGCGCCATGCATCGATGGAATCAAACAGCTTAACGATGGTTTTCGGTTGCAGGATCGGGAAGGTATGAATCAGGTCGTGGAACTCGGCCACCAGTTTGGCTAAGTCGCGGATGTCATTGGGTACGCGCATGCGTTGGCACAGTTGCTCAACCAGCTTAACGCCTGCCGGACCGTGGCCGTGATGGCGCGGCCATAGTGCTTTAGGCGTTAATGCTTTGCCAAGATCGTGGCACAGCGTGGCGAAACGCACGTCGACCTCCGGGCTTAACACGGCCGCCATCGACAACGTCATCAGCGTGTGAATGCCGGTATCGATTTCCGGGTGCCACTGCGCGGGCGCGGGGACGCCGAACAGAGCATCTACTTCCGGGAACAGCACGCGCAGTGCATCGCAATCGCGCAGGACCTGGAAAAATACCTGTGGATTACGGGTGGTTAAGGCGCTTTCTGTCTCTTTCCACACGCGTTCTGGCGTCAGGTGTTCCAGCTCTCCTGCGGCGGCCATGTTGCGCATCAGCATCATGGTTTCATCAGCAACACGAAAGCCAAGGTGTGCATAGCGGGCAGCAAAGCGCGCCACGCGCAGAACGCGCAGCGGATCTTCACTAAAAGCAGGGGATACATGACGCAGCAGGCGGTTTTCCAGATCGTCGCGTCCGTTATACGGGTCGATAATCTCCCCGTTGTCATCGCGGGCCATTGCGTTGATAGTCAGGTCGCGGCGTTGAAGATCGGCCTCCAGCGTCACATCTGGCGCGGCGTAGCAGGTGAATCCGGTATATCCCGAACCTGATTTACGTTCAGTGCGCGCCAGCGCATACTCTTCCCGGGTGTGTGGGTGGAGAAACACGGGGAAATCGCGACCTACCTGCTGATAGCCCGCGTCAAGCATCTCCTGCGGCGTGGCGCCGACAACGACCCAATCTTTATCTTTAATCGGTAGCCCTAATAACGCATCCCGAACAGCACCACCGACCAGATAAATCTTCACGCCACATTCCTTTTGAAAAACAGTATTCCTTAATCATATGTCAGTGTGACGGAGAAGGCGATTCAGTTCATCCAGCGATCTTTGCGCTTCCGGCTCGGGATCATGTGCGGCAGAACCAGACCGAGCAGCAGGCCGAGTCCCAGCACGCCGCCGCCATACATAAACCATTGCATGATGATAGTACGTTGCTTGTCATCAAGCTGCAGGTTAGCGGCGCTGACTTTCTTTTGCGCCACGATAAGCTCGTTCTTCAGCTTCTGGTTTTCTTCCTTCAACGCGTCGATCACGCTGTCGCTTTGCGATACTTTTTGCTGCATATCGGCGGTGCGTTGATTCCAGGTGGTATCGATATTATTGAGCTTATCGGTCAGTGTCTTAACCTGGTTTTCCAGGTCGGGAACGCGGGTACGCAGGCTCGGCGTACTGTTCAGCTCTTTCAGTGGGATCCAGGCGGTACGTCCGGTGCTGTCTTTCACCTGAGCGTAGTTGGTGTTGGCATCGGTCTGTAATAGCGTGACTTCCTCGCCGGCGTTAACCGTACCCACGAGGCGATAATTATCTCCCGGACCGCTGCGGACCCAGGTGTTCAGTTCGTCAGAGACATAGCGCTTTTCTTCGGCATGAGAGACTGCAGTGGCGCTAAGTGCGAGTAAAGTTAATCCAATCAGGCGTAATTTTGGCATCAGGCTGTCGTTATTGTCATAGAAAGTGGAACGATAGTAGTGGCATCAGTGTCTCTACGCAAAGCATTCGACATCAATCGGAATCATCTGTGTCCTTTTTGCCACCACCCGAAACTTTTACGCCCGTCAAATTGCTCGTTGCATGGCAATTTGGCGCAAAATACTATCTACTGACCATAAAGAACGAACTTAGTTCGCAGTCAGTTTTCTCAACTGTGACATAACCCATAAGTACAAGACCATGGCCCAGGAAATCGAATTAAAATTTATCGTCAATAGTGACGCTGTAGATGCGCTGCGTGCACGTCTGAATACGCTGGGGGGAGAGCATCATGCCCCCAGCCAGTTGCTGAATATTTACTACGAAACGCCGGATGCGTGGTTGCGTGGTCACGATATGGGGCTGCGTATTCGCGGTGAAAACGGTCATTACGAAATGACCATGAAAATTGCCGGACGCGTGACGGGCGGCCTGCATCAGCGACCGGAATTTAACGTTGCGCTGGACGCGCCTGAGCTGGATCTTGCCTTGTTCCCAACGGAAGTCTGGCCTGATGGCGAACTGCCCGCTGAGCTTGACTCTCAGGTGCAGCCGCTGTTCAGTACCGATTTTTACCGTGAGAAATGGCGCCTTGATGTTGACGGCAGCCGTATCGAAATCGCCCTCGATCTCGGGGAAGTAAAAGCGGGCGAATGTGCTGAACCTCTCTGTGAGCTTGAACTTGAGCTGCTAAGCGGCGATACCCGTGCGGTACTGAAGCTGGCAAACCAGCTGGTTTCGCAAACCGGTTTACGCCAGGGCAGTTTGAGCAAAGCCGCGCGCGGCTATCATCTGGCTCAGGGGAATGCGCCGCGTGAACTCAAACCGACGCGCATTTTACAGGTTCCGGCGAAGGCGAGCATTGAGCAGGGGCTGGAAGCGGCGCTGGAGCTGGCATTATCACAGTGGCAGTACCACGAAGAGCTGTGGGTACGCGGCGTCAAAGGGGCGAAAGCCGAGGTGCTGGCGGCAATGGGGCTGGTGCGTCACATTCTGATGTTGTTTGGCGGTAATGTGCCACGAAAAGCGAGCGCTCACTTACGTGATTTGCTGACCCGGTCGGAAGCGATCATCGCGTCTGATGCCTCTGCCGTTTCGGCGGTTTACAGCACAGAAACGGCAATGGCCAAACTGGCGCTGACCGAATGGCTGGTGACCAAAGGGTGGCAGCCGTTCCTTGATGCGAAGGCGCAGGGCAAAATTGCCGATTCCTTTAAGCGTTTCTCGGATACGCATCTCTCACGCCATGCCGCTGAACTGAAAACCACTTTTGCTCAGCCGTTGGGCGATAAGTACGTCGATCAGCTGCCGCGCCTGACGCGCAACATTGATAGCATGCTGATGCTGTCGGGATACTACGACGAAAATGTTGCATCGGAATGGATCGCCAACTGGCAGGGCTTACGTCGCGCCATTGTGGCCAACCAATATATTGAAATTGAACATTTCCGCAACGAGGCGATCGCGCTGGAACCGTTCTGGCTGCACAGCGGAAAACGATAATCAGGGTTGAGGCCGGGATGCCTGATGGCGCAGTGCTTATCAGGCCTACGAGGCCATACCATGAGCCTCAATACGCAAAGGATGTCCCATACATGAAGCAGCTCTCTTCACCGTTACAGCAGTACTGGCCGGCCGTTGTTGAGCGGCTGCCAGCAGCAATCTCTGAGTCCTCGCTTAGCGTGCAGGCGAAGTCAGTGCTTACATTCAGTGATTTTGTCCGCGACAGCATTATTGCCCATCCCGAATGGCTGGCTGAGCTGGAAAGTACGCCACCTCAGGCGGATGAATGGCAACACTATGCCGAGTGGTTGCAGCAAGCATTGGTTGACGTCGGCGATGAAAACACGCTGATGCGCGAGCTGCGCCTGTTTCGCCGCCGCATCATGGTGCGTATCGCCTGGGCGCAGACGCTGTCGCGGGTGACGGAAGAGAGTATTTTGCAGCAGTTAAGCCATCTGGCTGAAACGCTGATTATTGCCGCACGCGACTGGTTGTATGACGCCTGCTGTCGTGAGTGGGGAACGCCCTGTAATTCTGACGGTGTTGCGCAGCCGCTGCTGATTTTAGGCATGGGAAAACTCGGCGGCGGAGAGTTGAATTTCTCCTCGGATATTGACCTGATTTTTGCCTGGCCGGAGCACGGCAGCACGCAGGGCGGGCGTCGCGAGCTGGATAACGCGCAGTTCTTTACTCGCATGGGCCAGCGGCTTATCAAGGTGCTGGATCAGCCCACAATGGATGGGTTTGTCTACCGGGTGGACATGCGTTTACGCCCGTTTGGCGATAGCGGCCCGCTGGTGCTGAGCTTCTCTGCGCTGGAGGATTATTACCAGGAACAAGGGCGCGACTGGGAACGCTATGCGATGGTCAAAGCCCGCATTATGGGCGATTCCGACGGCACTTACGTCAGTGAACTTCGCGCGATGCTGCGGCCATTTGTCTTCCGCCGCTATATTGATTTCAGCGTGATCCAGTCTCTGCGAAACATGAAAGGGATGATTGCCCGTGAAGTGCGCCGCCGTGGCCTGAAAGACAACATCAAGCTGGGGGCGGGCGGTATTCGTGAAATCGAATTTATCGTGCAGGTATTCCAGCTTATTCGCGGTGGGCGCGAGCCGTCGCTGCAATCCCGCTCGCTGTTACCCACGCTCAGTGCCATCAATGAATTGCACCTGCTGTCTGATACCGACGCGGAACAACTGCGCGCAGCCTATCTCTATTTACGCCGCCTGGAAAACCTGCTGCAAAGTATCAATGATGAGCAGACCCAGACGTTGCCGGGCGATGAACTGAATCGCGCGCGACTGGCGTGGGGGATGAACGTTGATGACTGGCAGCAGTTAACCGATGTGCTGGCCAATCATATGGACAATGTGCGCCGGGTATTCAACGAGCTGATTGGCGATGACGAAGCTGAAACCCAGGAAGAGTCGCTCTCTGAGCAGTGGCGCGAACTGTGGCAGGACGCATTACAGGAAGATGATACCACGCCGGTGTTGACGCATCTGGCGGATGACGATCGCCGGCGCGTGCTGTCTCTGATTGCTGATTTCCGCAAAGAGCTGGATAAACGCACCATTGGCCCACGCGGACGTCAGGTGCTGGATCATTTAATGCCGCACCTGCTGAGCGATGTCTGTACGCGTGACGACGCCTCAATACCGCTGTCGCGTATCACACCGCTGCTGGTGGGCATCGTGACCCGCACGACCTACCTGGAGCTGCTGAGCGAATTCCCCGGCGCGCTTAAGCACCTGATTTCGCTCTGCGCGGCTTCGCCGATGGTCGCCAGCCAGCTGGCGCGCTATCCGCTGTTGCTCGATGAACTGTTGGATCCGAACACCCTGTATCAACCCACCGCGACGGATGCCTACCGTGATGAGCTGCGCCAGTATTTGCTGCGCGTACCGGAAGATGACGAAGAACAGCAACTGGAAGCGCTGCGCCAGTTTAAGCAAACGCAACTGTTGCGTATCGCGGCAGCCGATATTGCCGGTACGCTGCCGGTGATGAAGGTGAGCGATCACTTAACCTGGCTGGCAGAAGCGATTATTGATGCGGTAGTCCAGCAGGCGTGGACGCAGATGGTTGCTCGCTACGGGCAACCCACCCATCTTGGCGAACGTGAGGGGCGCGGTTTTGCCGTCGTCGGCTATGGCAAACTGGGCGGCTGGGAACTGGGCTACAGTTCGGATCTTGATTTGATCTTCCTGCATGATTGTCCGATGGACGTGATGACGGATGGTGAGCGTGAGATTGACGGGCGACAGTTCTATCTGCGTCTGTCGCAGCGCATTATGCACCTTTTCAGCACCCGCACCTCGTCCGGTATTTTGTACGAAGTGGATGCGCGGCTGCGTCCATCCGGCGCGGCGGGAATGCTGGTGACATCAACCGAGGCTTTCGCCGATTACCAGCGCAACGAAGCCTGGACATGGGAGCATCAGGCGCTGGTACGTGCTCGTGTGGTATATGGCGACCCGCAGTTGACCTCTCAGTTTGATGTGATTCGTCGCGATATCATGATCCTCGTCCGTGATGGGAAAACCTTGCAGACCGACGTGCGTGAAATGCGTGAGAAAATGCGCGCCCATTTAGGCAATAAGCATCGCGATCGCTTTGATATTAAAGCGGATGAGGGTGGCATTACCGACATTGAGTTTATTACGCAATATCTGGTGCTGCGCTATGCGCATGAAAAACCGAAGCTGACGCGCTGGTCGGATAACGTGCGCATTCTGGAATTGCTGGCGCAAAACGACATTATGGATGAGCAGGAAGCGCTGGCGCTTACCCGCGCTTATACAACGCTGCGCGACGAACTTCACCATCTTGCGTTGCAGGAACTTCCGGGTCATGTCGCGCCGGAGCTCTTCAGCGCTGAACGTACGCTGGTGCGTGACAGCTGGCAGAAGTGGCTGGTTGCCGAGTGAAGTGTGCTATTATCGCGCGCAAATTTTAAGACCCTCAGAGAATCTCTCAGGAGACAGGAATGAAAGTAACGCTGCCAGAGTTTGAACGTGCAGGAGTCATGGTTGTCGGTGATGTGATGCTGGATCGCTACTGGTACGGCCCTACCAGCCGTATTTCACCTGAAGCGCCGGTTCCGGTGGTGAAGGTCGATACCATTGAAGAACGTCCCGGTGGCGCAGCAAACGTGGCGATGAACATTGCCTCTCTGGGCGCAAATTCCCGTCTGGTGGGTTTGACCGGTATTGACGACGCGGCGCGGGCGCTGAGTAAAACGCTGGCGGATGTGAACGTAAAATGCGACTTCGTTTCCGTGCCGACGCATCCGACAATCACCAAACTGCGCGTGCTTTCCCGTAACCAACAGTTGATTCGCCTGGATTTCGAAGAAGGTTTTGAAGGCGTGGATCCGCAGCCGCTGCACGAGCGTATTAACCAGGCACTGGGTTCTATCGGCGCTCTGGTGCTCTCCGACTACGCTAAAGGCGCGTTGGCAAGCGTGCAGCAGATGATTGCTCTGGCGCGTAAGGCTGGAGTGCCGGTGCTTATCGATCCGAAAGGGACCGATTTTGAACGTTACCGCGGCGCAACGCTGCTAACGCCGAACCTGTCTGAGTTTGAAGCGGTAGCCGGTAAATGCAAAAGCGAAGATGAATTGGTTGAGCGCGGCATGAAAGTGATTGCTGATTTCGACCTTTCCGCACTGCTGATTACCCGTTCAGAACAGGGTATGACGTTGCTGCAACCGGGCAAATCGCCACTGCATATGCCGACGCAGGCGCAGGAAGTGTATGACGTGACCGGTGCGGGCGATACGGTAATCGGCGTGCTGGCGGCGACGCTGGCGGCGGGTAACTCACTGGAAGAGGCGTGCTATTTTGCTAATGCTGCTGCCGGTGTTGTGGTCGGTAAACTGGGAACTTCCACCGTGTCGCCTATTGAGCTGGAAAACGCCGTGCGCGGTCGCGCGGATACCGGTTTTGGCGTGATGACAGAAGCAGAGCTGAAACAGGCCGTTGCCAGCGCCCGCAAGCGCGGTGAGAAAGTGGTGATGACCAACGGCGTGTTCGACATCCTGCATGCGGGCCACGTCTCCTATCTGGCGAATGCACGCAAGCTGGGCGATCGCCTGATCGTGGCGGTAAACAGCGATGCGTCGACCAAACGTCTGAAAGGCGAAACGCGTCCGGTCAACCCGCTGGAACAGCGCATGATCGTGCTGGGCGCGCTGGAATCCGTCGACTGGGTGGTCTCGTTTGAAGAAGATACACCGCAGCGTCTGATAGCCGGCATCCTGCCGGATCTGCTGGTCAAAGGCGGCGACTATAAGCCAGAAGATATTGCGGGCAGCAAAGAGGTATGGGCGAACGGCGGTGAAGTGCTGGTGCTGAACTTCGAAGATGGCTGCTCAACGACCAATATCATCAGGAAGATCCAGAAAGACAGCGATAAATAGCAAATGCTGGAAACGCGTCGAAATTTTCGTTTTGGTGCGTTTCCCGCTGTTGACGCTGCTGTTTTTTCGACCTAAAGTACAGGAATAAGGGTGAGAGGGGATTTCTCCCCCCTCTGATTGACTGTTAATAGGTCTGGAAACTTATCAATAACAGCACAACCAGTATGATGACGAACTTCATCATAACCCTTTCCTTATTAAAGCCCCTTCTTCGAGAGGGGCTTTCTCGTTGCAGCCCCTTGCTGACAAGGCGATTGTTAGTGAGCCTCCTGACAGGGGCAAGGGCTTTCTCCCTCCGATTTCTTATTGCTGGATCGTCCACGCAAAACGCTGCTGCAGAATAAAAAATCCCCGGCTTTACGGGCCAGGGATGGGGGAATGATGCAGAAGTGTTTATTCTTCTTTTACCGTTGTCTGCGGGTTAACGTCGACAGTCGTCGTAGTCAGCGCATTTAGCGAACCGCCGGATAAGCCAATTTCATTTAACAGCGAATCAATCAGCGGCGCTTGTGTGCGATAGGCAAGGACGGCGGATAATGCCTGCTCAGCCAAATTTCCACCGCTTACGTTACCTGCGCTCACTTCACCGACTGCGCCGCCGCTCATCATCACTTTTTGCCCGCCAGGTCCGGTACGTACAAACGCCTGTTCAGCAGACGCGCGACGATACAGACGGGCAAAGATAATCCCGATAATTAATAAGACGACCACCGCCACAACGGCGGTAAGGTAACATACCAAAAACATCATCCATCTTAGATTTTGTAGGAAACTGTGAAGCTGGTGATTTTTTTGCGCACAATATGTGCAGAATATCTTCGCATCCAGGGAAATACTGAAATCAGAAAAAGCATATGGCCTTAACAGATATTCAATAACTGGAGGGTATGCTCATGAACAATAGTATGTATTCATTGAATAATTTCGATTTCCTGGCGCGGAGTTTTGCCAGAATGCAGGCTGAGGGCCGACCCGTTGATATCCAGGCTGTAACTGGAAATATGGATGAAGAACATCGCAGCTGGTTTTGCAAACGCTATGCACTTTACTGCCAGCAGGCAACAGAGGCGAAAAAATTAGAACTGGAACACTAACATATTAACGGGCCTTGCGGCCCGTTGTCGTTTTTATACCAGTGGATCGACTGGCGGGATTGCGGGCGCAGACTTGACTTCCGCCGCTTTCTCGCGCGCTTCAAGCTCCGTCAGACGTTGCTCAAGCAGCGCCAGTTTTTCACGGGTACGCAGTAAAACCTGGGTTTGTACGTCAAACTCTTCGCGGCTTACCAGATCCAGACGGGTCAGCTGTGATTGCAGCGTTTGGCGAATTTTCTTCTCGACGTCTTCGCCAAACTCGCGGATCCCTTTCGGCATCGACTCGTGAACCTGACGAGCAATCTGCTCAATTTTTTTCGGGTCAATCATTATGGTTTCCCTGAACTGGTACGTGTTGCTGCCTATTGTAGTGCGAACTGTCCCAGGCATAAACCAGAATTGTGTGAAGCTAAGATGAGCAAAGGCGTTGATGAAGGTAATCAATAGCGTTATAGTTAACTCGCTTATTCTCAGGGCGGGGCGAAATTCCCCACCGGCGGTAAATCAACTCAGGTTGAAAGCCCGCGAGCGCTTTGGGTGCAAACTCAAAGGTCAGCAGATCCGGTGTAATTCCGGGGCCGACGGTTAGAGTCCGGATGGGAGAGAGTAACGATCCAGTCGGGCATGGACCCGCTCACGTTATTTTTTTGCCGCTTAGACGGTACTCCTAAGACTGCCCTGATTCTGGTAACCATAATTTTAGTGAGGTTTTTTTACCATGAATCAGACGCTACTTTCCTCTTTTGGTACGCCTTTCGAACGTGTTGAACATGCGCTGTCTGCGCTGCGTGAAGGACGCGGTGTGATGGTGCTTGACGACGAAGATCGTGAAAACGAAGGCGATATGGTTTTCCCGGCCGAGACCATGACCGTTGAACAGATGGCGCTGACCATCCGTCACGGCAGCGGTATTGTTTGCCTGTGCATCACCGAAGACCGCCGCAAACAGCTCGATCTGCCAATGATGGTGGAAAATAACACCAGTGCTTACGGTACCGGTTTTACCGTGACCATTGAAGCTGCAGAAGGTGTGACCACCGGTGTTTCCGCAGCGGACCGTGTTACTACGGTACGCGCGGCAGTTAAGGATGGCGCAAAACCTTCCGATCTGAACCGTCCGGGGCACGTGTTCCCGCTGCGTGCTCAGGCTGGTGGTGTGTTAACTCGTGGTGGCCACACCGAAGCCACCATCGATCTGATGACGCTGGCAGGGTTTAAACCGGCAGGCGTGTTGTGTGAGCTGACCAATGACGATGGCACCATGGCGCGTGCGCCACAGTGCATTGAGTTTGCCGGCAAGCACAATATGGCGGTGGTCACTATTGAAGACCTGGTGGCTTACCGCCAGGCGCACGAGCGCAAAGCCAGCTAATAGACTATTACCACGTTAGTTTTGGTAAGCATAAAAAACCGAAGCCATATTCCAGGCTTCGGTTTTTTTGTTTTTTGCTCCCAATTACCTGGTTCTGGCCAGTTTTAAAGCCCAGGCACCGCTCATTGTCACCAACAGCAATAAACATAAACCAAAGGCCAGCAAACAGGCCTGTGCCATGTTCATAAAATGCCACGGCGGGAGCAGATACCAGCCTTCAGACTGTTGGTATAGATCGATAAACCACTTTTGCGTACTGCTGAGCGCTACGCCATCGGGAACCACGGGGGCGTCATAGCCGCAATCCCCTGTGGGCTTAAACCACTCCGGAGCCCAGTTTGCCAGCGGCAAATTGAAAGGGAATATCGGATCTGTGGAACATCCCTGGACACCAAACAACGAATCCGGGTCCGGGTTATGTACAGCATAATGAATACCGTTAAGTTTGATGGAGAACGTAATGCCCATGATGCTGCCATAAAATGCCGCGATGCAACCAATAAGCTTCAGAACAACATTTTTAGGGTTTATTGCCGCGATCAATCCACCGAAAACCATTACAAACATGGCAAAGCGAATGTAGACACACTGCTCGCAGGGGGCCATATAGAGGTAGATTTGAAAGAATGAGTGCGCCAGTATTATTAACCCGCCCATCGCGCAGGCCATCAGTAGCCACAGAAAGCGCCGTTCCTGCCATCTCACCAGCGTATCAACCGGCGTGGTACGTAAGTCCCGCCACAATCCTTTTATGAAAGCCATAGCCTGGTCCCTGTTTATTTTGTCGCCAGTTCTCTGACAAGCTCTGCCATGGAGTCAATGGATTTGATACTTTTTGTGTAGATCAGGTATTTACCGTTAACGACGTAAGCCGGAACCCCCTGAATTTTGGCGACGTCATATGCCGCTTTCCATTTCTCCAGCGTTTGCTGAACGGCGGGATCTTGCAGCGCGGCGTCAAAATCTGCCTGGCTCATACCTGCAGCATCCAGGCCTGTTTTAATGAATGCGGCCGGATCATTACCATCTGACCAGCGCTCTTTCTTGTCGTGGTAAGCAGCGTAATAAGCGAATTTCGCTTTTTTGAACTGTGATTTGGCATCAAACAATGAAATCCCTGCGGCCTGGTCTTTAGCAATCATTACCGTAAAAACTTCACTGGCCTGTTTACCATATTCACCCTTGGTTTCCAGATGAAATGGTGTGAAGGTGACGAGATCAGCCACTTTTTCAGAAACCGGGCCAGTCACGGCTTTATCATATTTATAACAGAACGGACAGGCGTAGCTGAATACTTTTATTAACGTCTTATCAGCATTAGGAATCGGTTTCTCTAAAACCATATAATCAGTGCCTTCTGTAAAAGCGGAGGCGGCAAACGACGAGGTAAGCGCTGCGGTTAATATCACGCTTTTAAATAATGAAGTAATCCATTTAGATGACATAATTAATCCTTAAGCTAACGCGATTATTTAAACATGTGTTGTGGGCGGACCAGTAATGCACGGTAGTGAGTTTGGTTTGGTTTATCTGAAAGGACATCTATCTCAACTTTGACTTCTTTGGTCTTGTAGTCAATTTCATTGATTTTGCCAATGGTTGGTTGTCCAACTTCAAATAAATTAATTGAACCACCAAAGCCAAACATGGTGTCACGGTCTTTCTGATATTCGATAACCGAGGTGATGGGACTATAGAAATCGTAACCGCGTTCTTTGCCGTATTCCCAGATTTGCTGAACGGTACCTTTTATCTCGTCAATTTTATATTCGACGTAACGGGAGTATTTCATCGTCGGCAATGCCGGTTGTTCGAGCCCACGACCATCGCCGTTATCAAAGATGGTTAATGTCCCTTTGCTCGAGAGCCATGCGGTGTGCTGTGTATAGGTAAAATCGAAATCGGTATTCTCGCACTTGCCGTTTTCGTCACATTTTAACGCGTTGCCTTTGCTATCAACCGGTTTTAACAGCTTACTTGCCAGCGTCTTATTCCAGCCTTTCGACGGAGCGAGGATCCATTTCACCTGTTTATCGCGACCGATTTTGACGACGCCCTGGTGGCGGGAAGAGATAATAATGGAGTCATCTTTGGCATCATAGGCAATGGAGTTAACGTGCGCCCAGTTACGACCCGCACCCACGCCGAGGGCGTCACCGTAAGGTGTATCTGGCTCCAGTTTCGCCTGTTGACCGGCATGAGCGAGGTCAACGTTGACGCATACCGCACCTGCGTCCAGCGCACCCAGCAGCGCATCACGCATCGGATCGAGTATTTTTGTCAGATCCCACACGTCAACCACTCGACCGGACTTGTCTACTTCAATTATCTGATCGCGGATAGTTTGCACATGGATGCCATCTTCTTTGCGATAATCGCGTTTGCCCACGCGAAGCAACACGGTGTCGTTGATTGTTTCGATCGATTCATGCGACGCGTCGAGGAAGCCGCGCGGTAGCTTATGATCGGCCAGAATCTGCCCCATCATATCGAATTCGTACCAATGCTGGCCCTGCACGGCAGTGAAGGTGCCGCGCGGCGTTTCTCGAATCCCCATCAAGTAACCGCGCTTATTGATATCCATGTCATGGCCATCATAGAAGGTATCTTGATCCAGCCACCAACGATATTCACCTTCCGTATCGACGATAAAGGTGAAGGGGGCAATGTCAAAGGGTAATGCCCCGCCCGCCGGACCCGCATCCAGGATGCCGGCATTTTTATCTTTTTCACCATGCCAGTGGAATTCCGCCCCTTGTGCAGTGAAGGTATGGGTATTCACCAGATACAGACGGTCTTCAAAACCTGGCGCTACCTTAATAACTTTCGTTTGCTGTAAATCGGAAATTGAACGGTTATCCATGTAGTGATTAACGATGGCGGACGTTTGCACCACATAATCATCCTTCATGGCTTTTCCATTTTCTTTATATTCAATGGTGACCTTATTAGCAAACTTTTGATAAAGACCAAAAATAGGCACGCCGTCATAGGTTGCTAACGACCCTTTGCCAACAGTATAAGTAACAGGAACGCCTTTCTCGCCTTTGCCATGAACGGTGACTTTAACATCTGAAATAATGTGACTGTCTAATTCAACCAGCGCGGTAAGTGGGGCGTTTCCATAAGGATCAACGACTATTGCGCCCAGTTTTCCTGCGGGTTGGGCGGGTTGAAAGCCCGCAGCAAAAGAATTTCCGACCGTTAATCCAAACGTCAGTGCCAGAGTGCCTGCGAGTAGCGTTTTTCGATATTGTCTAAACATGGATATATCTCCTTATATTAATTTTAAATATAATCTCAATGAATATATTATGTTTTTACGATATGGCTAAAAATGAAAATAGTACTACTGATGTCATTTTTATTGTGGGTATATAAATATTTATGAAGTGTATTATTCTGCAAGATCTAATTTTTGTTATTTGCTGGATAGTATGAGTGAGGTATTTTAAGGACAATATTTATTATTGCTTAGTGTGATCTCGTCGACACAGTTTTATTTTTTATAAGTGTTTTAGCTATTGGCATAGCTGCTGGTTTATATGATCGAAATCATATATTTGTTTCTGGAATATGCCACTATAGGGGTATGTCAGAATAAGCTTATGTAAAATTTTAACGTTAAATGTTTAATGATGTTAAATGTTAAGGGTAAAAGAATGTTTATTGCCTGGTATTGGATCGTATTAATTGCACTCGTTGCATTGGGTTATTATTGCCATATGAAGCGTTATTGTCGGGCATTCCGACAAGACAGAGACGCATTGCTCGAGGCGCGAAACAAACTCTTCCGTCGTTCTGGTGAAGATAACAGCGTGATTAAGGAACAGGAATAGTCCTTCACGTTCTGCTATGGATGAGCGGATGCTGTAAAATAGCAGGGTGGCATCCGCCCTCAGGATTAGCCGATTCCCATGGACTGGAGGATGACGAGGCTTAACCCCATCACCGACATGCCACAAAGCACCCCATAGCTGGGATTATTATTCGGGTCGATCTCTTTTGCCAGTGGCATCAATTCATCGACTGACAGCGCCACCATAATTCCGGCGACCGCGGCCATAATTGCCGCCATCACCACGGGTGAAATCAAACTGCCCAGAATTAACCATGCCAGTACCCCACCTAATATTTCCGCCATTCCCGAGATCCCTGCCCAGAATATAGCGGTACGTTTTGAACCCGTGGCTGCATAGACCGGACCTGCAACGGCTAATCCTTCAGGAATATTGTGTAATGCGACGGCAAGCGCAATACCAAAGCCCAGTTCGAGGTTGCTGCTGGCGGTAACAAAAGTCGCAATCCCTTCTGGGAAGTTATGCAGGCTGATACCCAGAGTTAATAAAATCGCAGTACGCTTAATGGAACCGGGTAACGGCTGTGTGGTTTTTTGGACTAAATCCTGAGGGTGAGCGTGCGGCAGCAAACGATCCAGGCCAAAGTAGCCCAGCAAACCAACGATAAACATCCCGTAACCCAGCACCGGAGACATTCCCTCTGCTGCCAGTGCGGCTGGCAACATCTCCATCAGGGAGATTAGCAACATGATACCTGCGGCAAAACCCAGAGAAAATGCGAGAACGCGGTTAGAGGGTTTTTGTCCCAGCACGCCAAGAAATGCACCGATAAATGTGGCGGCGCCTGCCAGTAAGGTCAGAAGTAAAGGTACTGACATCGACAAATAAAGCTCCTTATCAATCTGCTATTCGGGGCGGTTCGTCAAAATAACTGATGATCTTCATCATGGTTATCTGAGTTCTTCATCAACCGAAAAAGCGTATTGTGGTGATATCAAAATGACTCCCTCAGTAAGGATATCATCATGTCTTCAACTCGTATGCCAGCATTGTTTTTGGGCCACGGCAGCCCGATGAATGTTCTGGAAGATAACGTTTATACCCGTGCCTGGCAGCAGCTGGGGGAAACGTTGCCACGTCCGAAAGCCATCGTGGTGGTCTCAGCGCACTGGTTTACGCGCGGCACTGGCGTAACCGCGATGGAAGCACCGAAAACGATTCATGACTTTGGTGGTTTTCCGCAGGCGCTGTATGACACGCATTATCCGGCCCCGGGGTCTCCTGAACTGGCTCAGCATCTGGTGGATCTGCTTTCTCCAGTGCCAGTCACGTTAGATAAAGAGGCGTGGGGATTTGACCACGGCTCATGGGGTGTGCTGATCAAGATGTACCCGAACGCAGATATCCCGATGGTGCAGTTGAGTGTCGATAGCACCAAACCTGCGGCCTGGCATTTCGAAATGGGTCGTAAGCTGGCGGCGCTGCGTGATGAGGGCATTATGCTGGTAGCCAGCGGTAACGTGGTGCATAACCTGCGTACTGCGCGCTGGCACGGCGAAAATACGCCGTATCCGTGGGCGACCTCATTTAACGATTATGTTAAAGCAAACCTCACATGGCAGGGACCGGTTGAACAGCACCCGCTGGTTAACTATATGGATCATGAAGGCGGATCGCTGTCGAACCCGACGCCAGATCATTATCTGCCGCTGCTGTATGTTCTCGGGGCATGGGATGGTAAAGAGTCTGTTACGATCCCTGTAGATGGTATCGAGATGGGAAGTTTAAGTATGTTGTCGGTGCAGGTTGGGTGATGAATGCCCGATGGCGCTACGCTTATCGGGCATTAAGTTCGTGCCGTAGGCCGGGTAAGGCGAAGCCGCCACCCGGCACTCTCAATCATTCGACAAAAATATGCGGATAGAAACGGGAGAGATCCTGCGTGATCAACGCGCGGTCTTCGCGAATGCCGATCCCGGCCGGTTGGTCGTTAATCAGCCAACTGCCGATCAGCATATAGCTGTCGCCAAACTTCGGTAACTGATGGAACTGCTGCACGATCATGCCTTCTTCACCGTATGGGCCTTCCACGGCTTCGATCGTTTTACCGTTCTCAATGATGGAAACGTTAGCGCCTTCACGCGAGAAGATCGGTTTCACGACAAACTTATCCATCTGCGGATAGTCGTCTTCGGCGAAATATGCCGGTAGCAGATTCGGATGATCCGGGAACATTTCCCACAGCAGCGGCAACAGTGCTTTGTTGGAGATAATGCTTTTCCATGCTGGTTCCAGCCAGCGAACGCCGGCATCTTCCAGCTTGGTGGAGAACATTTCACGCAGCATAAACTCCCACGGATATAGCTTGAACAGGTTGGCGATCACCTGGTCCTGCATGTCCGTGAACTGACCTTTTTCGCCAAGACCGATATCTTCGACATAGAGAAATTCAGTGGCAATTTCAGCCTCAGCCGTGCAATCCTGCAAATACTGGATCGTTCCACGATCTTCGACCGTATCGCGACAGCAGGTCAGGTGCAGCAACTGAAAACCGTACTGCTCGCGCAGCTCAGTGAAACGTTCGATCAGTTTTTCCTGCAGGCTGTTGAACTGATCGCTGCCTTCCGGCAGGTTGCCCGCATTAAGCTGATCTTCCAGCCAGATCCACTGGAAAAAAGCAGCTTCATACAATGAGGTTGGCGTATCGGCGTTGTTTTCTAAAAGCTTGGGTTCACCGGTACCATCCCACGCCAGATCGAGGCGGGAATAGAGCGACGGTTGCTGTGTCAGCCAGGACTGGCGGACAAAGCCCCAGGTATGCTTCGGAATACGAAACTTGGTCATCAGCTCGTCGCTGGCAATGACCTTCTCAACCACCTTGAGGCACATCTGGTGCAGCTCTGCGGTGACCTCTTCCAGCTTTTCGACCTGAGCGAGCGTCAGCTTATAGTATGCGTCTTCACACCAGTACGGCTCGCCGTACATGGTGTGAAAGTTGAAACCGTATTCGGTGGCCTTATCGCGCCAGTCCGGGCGCTCAACAATACTGACTCTTTCCATGACGATCAGCCACCCATTGAACGTGTGGTGGTGCCGCTTGCGCTACGCTGCATGGTGCTCTGTTTGGCGACTGACTCACCAAATCCGCCGCGGGTTACGGTAGACGTGGTGGCTGGTTTCGGTGCCATGGCGGTTTTTGGTACGGTCATGGTGCGGCCCGGCGTTGCTGCGCCGTAGTTTTTGCCGCCGGCGTCAGTGTATTTGCCGTATGCAGGGCTGGCCGGGTTTTTCGAGCTGAACAGCGGCTGCTGAGCGCCCATTCCGCCGCCCATCATGCGGCCCATCATGTAGCCAGCCATCAGCGGCATCCAGAAGCTGCCGCTGCTTTGATTCTGCGCCTGAGCCTGGCCTTCACCGGTCGGTGCCATACCTGCCTGGGCAGGTGCCTGTTGGCACTGACCTTCACCGAACTCGGCAATACAGTCTTCGCGCGTGGCGTATTTTGGCGCCGTGCGTTCAGCTTCTTTCAGCGCGTTGTTGAATGCGGTCGTACATTCAGCGCTTTTACCTGGATTCGCCGCAGAGCAGTCGTCCGCATTCTGATAAAGCGAAACCGTTTCGTCACTCTTTTCACAGCCCGCGAGCATAAACACAGCGGTAACTGCCAGGGCGACAGGAGTCAGATGGCGCGCGCTCCAGCTTTTGCGGAACGAAGCATGATGTATCGATTTTGTCCGTTTCATTTTTGTCTTCCAGGACCCAGTGGTAAACACAGTAAATAATGCTCAGGATAGAGGATGACTGGTCGAAATTGAAGCGGGAAGAGGCGAGAATGCGCAGGAAGGGGCGGATCTTTACGTTGTCTTACGTTCAGACGGGGCCGAAGCCCCGTCATCAACATCAATTACGGAACGGGTTGTTGCCGTTACTGCTGCTGGATGTATGTGCTGCTGCCGGTTTGACCGCCGGCGCCGCACTGTTGGCGGTATAACCATCTGCTGTGGCGTCTTGCTGGGTGTTTTCCGGCGCAACGGAGTCAGGTGCGGTGGAAATAGGTTTGCCCAGCGTATTGTTCAACGCCACCAGATCCTGCTCGTTAAGCGTACCGAGCGCAGACTTGATGTTTAACTGGTTGATCAGATAGGTATAACGCGCATTTGCCAACTGCTGCTTAGCGTTGTACAGCGTGGTAGTGGCATCCAACACGTCCACGATGGTACGTGTACCGACAGAATAACCCGCTTCCATCGCGTCAAGGGAACTTTGCGCAGAGACAACGGCTTGTTTGTACGCATTAATGCTACTGATAGACGCATTAATGTTGTTGAATGACGAACGAACGGTCTGTACTACGCTGCGGTGGGCGCTTTCCAGTTGCTCGCTGGCGCCAACAAAGTTGTACTGTGCTTGTTTAACCTGCGAGTTAACCATCCCGCCCTGGTACAGCGGCAGCGAGAAGTTCAGACCAATTTTATTCTGGCCCTGGTTACTGTCGTCATACTGAGAGGTGTTAGTTTTAGAACCACTGTAAGAGGTATCAGAAACACCAGTAGAGGCGGTTAAACCCAGCGTCGGCAGATGACCGTCCTGTGCCAGACGAATTTGCTCACGCGCCAGATCCTGGCTTAAACGTGCCTGCAATAACGTCAGGTTGCGGTTTTCTGCTTCTTTCAGCAGTGAATTCACCGCCTGCGGTTTGTTGGTTTTAAAGCCATCAACATTCAGCGAAGCCAGTTCCGGATAGTAATTGCCGGTGACCTGACGCAGCTGTTCAACGGCGTTGTCCAGGTTGTTACGCGCGGTAACTTCATTCGCCAACACAGTATCGTACTGTGAACGGGCGTTCTGTACGTCAGTGATAGCAACCAGGCCAACGTTAAAACGCTGGGTCGTCTGATCTAACTGACGATAAACGGCGTCTTTTTGTGCCTGGGTATAAGAGAGCACGTCAATCGCGTTCAATACGTTAAAATAGGCCGTGGCGGTATTCAGGATCAGCGTTTGCTGATCGGTCTGATAGGTCACGTCCTGGATGCCCGCTGATTTTTCTTGCAGCGTCAAGGCACGCCATTTTGACATATCAAACAGCGTCTGAGTCAATTGTAATGACGCGCTGGTGGCGTTGGAGTTGATACCATTTGAATCACGGTAGCCATTGCTGTAGGTGTAATCGGCACCTAAGCCCAGTTGCGGCAGTAAAGGACTACGCGCTTCGTTAATTTTTTCGAATGCAGCATCGCGATCGGCGGCGGATTTACGCAATTCCGGGTTGCTCAGGCGTGCTTGCTGATAAACCTGCATCAGGTTTTCTGCCTGGCTCAGAGTACTGAACCCCGACAGGCTCAGGCCGATAAGGATGGGGAGCAATTTCTTCATTTGCATTCCTTGTTGTGAAGCAGTATTTAGCGCTGATCAAATTGTAAAAATAATTGCTGATTCTAGCAGAATCCGCCACTTCAAAAAGTTGGCGTTACGTGCCATACGGCGTTAATTTGCATCAATTTAACACAAGGGCGCTCAAACAGCAGTCAAACGACCTTGAAATTCACATTTTAATCACTATTGGTACCAGGACAGCACAATGCGTAAACCAGACAACTTGCCAATGACATTCACTAAAAATGATGTAGAAATTATTGCACGAGAAACACTATACCGCGGTTTTTTTTCATTAGATCTTTATCGCTTCCGTCATCGCCTGTTTAACGGTGGTATGAGCGGTGAAGTGAAGCGTGAAATTTTTGAGCGCGGACACGCGGCAGTCTTGCTACCCTTTGACCCTGAGCGGGATGAAGTTGTGTTGGTTGAACAGATCCGCATTGCGGCCTATGACACCAGCGAAACGCCGTATCTACTGGAAATGGTAGCCGGAATGATTGAAGAAGGCGAAACCGTTGAAGATGTGGCCCGTCGTGAAGCAATGGAAGAAGCCGGACTGGACGTTAAACGTACGAAACCCGTGCTGAGTTATCTGGCAAGCCCTGGCGGCACCAGTGAGCGCCTGTCTATTTTGGTAGGTGAAGTGGACGCTTCGACCGCAAATGGTATCCACGGTCTGGCGGATGAAAACGAAGATATTCGTGTTCATGTGGTGAGTCGGGAACAGGCTTATCAATGGGTAGAAGAGGGGATAATCGACAACGCGGCTTCTGTCATCGCTTTGCAATGGTTACAGCTGCACTATCAAGAGTTAAAAACTGAGTGGAAAAAATGAAGCGTTACACACCTGACTTCCCTGAAATGATGCGCCTGTGCGAAACCAATTTTTCGCAGTTGCGCCGCCTGTTGCCACGCAATGATGCAGCCGGTGAAACAGTGAGCTATCAGGTTGCAAACGCACAATATCGATTAACGATCGTGGAATCGACCCGATACACTACGCTTGTCGCGATCGAACAGACGGCACCAGCGGTTACCTACTGGAGCCTGCCGTCGCTGACTGTGCGCCTGTATCATGATGCGAGGGTGGCTGAAGTGTGTTCAAGTCAGCAGATCTTTCGCTTCAAAGCGCGGTATGATTATCCAAATAAAAAGTTGCATCAACGCGACGAAAAGCATCAAATTAATCAGTTTTTGGCCGACTGGTTACGGTACTGTTTAGCACATGGAGCGATGGCGATTCCGGTTTATTAGCGTCGTGAAACCTAAGGACACCATTTGGAAAGCCTGTTAACCCTTCCTTTGGCTGGTGAGGCCAGAGTCAGGATCTTACAAATTACAGACACTCACCTGTTTGCCGAAAAGCATGAAACGCTGCTGGGTGTGAACACCTGGGACAGTTATCAATCCGTACTGGATGCCATACATGCAGAGTCGCCAGAGTACGATCTGATCGTCGCGACGGGGGATTTGGCGCAGGATCAATCCGCTGCTGCCTATCAGCATTTTGCTGAGGGCATCGCAAGCTTTCGTGCGCCCTGCGTTTGGCTACCGGGCAATCACGATTTTCAGCCGGCAATGTACAGCGCGCTACAGGATGCGGGAATTTCCCCTGCCAAGCGCGTTTTCATCGGCGAACAGTGGCAAATATTGTTGCTCGACAGCCAGGTGTTCGGCGTTCCCCACGGTGAATTAAGTGAATTTCAGCTCGAATGGCTGGAGCGTAAACTTGCCGATGCGCCTGAGCGCAATACCTTGCTGCTTCTGCATCATCATCCTTTGCCTGCGGGCTGCAGCTGGCTCGATCAGCACAGCCTGCGCAATGCGGCGGAGCTCGACAACGTGCTGGTGAATTATCCGCGCGTGAAGTATCTGCTGTGCGGGCATATTCATCAGGAGCTGGATCTGGACTGGAACGGTCGCCGGCTACTGGCGACGCCATCGACCTGCGTGCAGTTTAAGCCGCATTGTTCCAACTTCACGTTAGATACCATCAGCCCCGGCTGGCGGACGCTGGAGCTTTTTGCTGACGGGACGTTGCAGACTCAGGTTCGCCGTCTGCAGGGTAATCGTTTCCACCCTGATACCGCTTCAGAAGGCTACTGATGTCTACGCTTCTCTATCTTCATGGATTCAATAGTTCTCCTCGTTCGGCGAAGGCGTGTCTGCTAAAAAACTGGCTGGCGGAGCACCATCCGCACGTTGAGATAATTGTACCGCAGTTACCTCCGTATCCAGCCCAGGCGGCAGAGATGCTGGAGTCAATTATCCTTGAGCATGGCGGCGAGTCGCTGGGGATTGTCGGCTCCTCATTAGGAGGCTATTACGCCACCTGGCTGTCGCAATGTTTTATGCTGCCAGCGGTGGTGGTGAACCCGGCTGTACGGCCTTATGAACTGCTGGTCGACTATCTCGGTCAAAACGAGAACCCCTACACGGGGCAGCAATATGTGCTAGAGTCACGCCATATTTACGATCTTAAAGTCATGCAGATTGACCCGCTGGAAGCGCCGGATTTGATTTGGCTGCTTCAACAAACGGGCGATGAAGTGTTGGACTACCGCCAGGCGGTGGCGTATTACGCCTCCTGCCGTCAGACAGTTATTGAGGGCGGAAACCACGCATTCACGGGCTTCGAAGATTATTTCAACCCGATTGTCGATTTCCTTGGACTGCACAGTTTCTGACGATCAATTCGAATTGCTAATTTAAACCATGACGCAAACTTATAACGCTGATGCCATTGAGGTACTCACTGGGCTTGAGCCGGTACGCCGTCGCCCTGGGATGTACACTGACACGACCCGTCCTAACCATCTTGGACAGGAAGTGATTGATAACAGTGTGGATGAAGCACTGGCTGGCCACGCGAAACGCGTGGATGTGATCTTACATGCCGATCAATCGCTGGAAGTCATTGACGACGGACGCGGCATGCCGGTGGATATTCACCCAGAAGAAGGCGTTCCGGCGGTCGAGCTGATCCTCTGTCGCCTGCATGCAGGCGGTAAATTTTCTAATAAGAACTACCAGTTTTCAGGCGGTTTACACGGGGTAGGTATCTCCGTGGTCAACGCGCTTTCAAAACGTGTAGAAGTGAACGTGCGTCGCGATGGTCAGGTGTACAATATCGCGTTTGAAAACGGTGACAAAGTGCAGGATCTGCAGGTGGTCGGTACTTGCGGTAAACGCAATACCGGTACCAGCGTACACTTCTGGCCGGATGAAACCTTCTTTGACAGCCCGCGTTTCTCTGTTTCTCGCTTAACGCACGTACTGAAAGCCAAAGCGGTGCTGTGCCCGGGCGTAGAGATCACCTTTAAAGATGAAGTTAACAACAGCGAGCAGCGCTGGTGCTACCAGGACGGTCTGAATGACTACCTGAGCGAAGCGGTAAATGGCCTGCCGACGCTGCCGGAAAAACCGTTTATCGGTAATTTCAGCGGTGAAACAGAAACCGTAGACTGGGCGCTGCTCTGGCTACCGGAAGGCGGCGAGCTGCTGACCGAAAGCTATGTGAACCTGATCCCAACCATGCAGGGTGGGACGCACGTCAACGGTCTGCGTCAGGGTCTGCTGGATGCAATGCGCGAATTCTGCGAGTATCGTAATATTCTGCCGCGCGGCGTGAAGTTGTCTGCTGAAGATATCTGGGATCGCTGCGCCTATGTGCTGTCGGTAAAAATGCAGGATCCGCAGTTTGCCGGTCAAACCAAAGAACGCCTCTCTTCGCGTCAGTGTGCGGCGTTTGTTTCTGGCGTGGTGAAAGATGCCTTCAGCCTGTGGCTGAATCAGAACGTACAGTCAGCCGAACTGTTGGCTGAGATGGCGATTTCCAGTGCCCAGCGTCGCCTGCGTGCGGCGAAAAAAGTCGTACGTAAAAAGCTGACCAGCGGTCCGGCGCTGCCGGGCAAACTGGCGGACTGCACTGCACAGGATCTTAACCGCACCGAACTGTTTCTCGTCGAAGGTGACTCCGCAGGCGGTTCCGCCAAACAGGCGCGCGATCGTGAATTCCAGGCGATCATGCCGCTGAAAGGTAAGATCCTCAATACCTGGGAAGTCTCTTCTGATGAAGTGCTGGCCTCGCAGGAAGTGCATGATATTTCGGTGGCGATCGGCATCGATCCGGACAGCGACGATCTGAGCCAGTTGCGCTATGGCAAGATCTGTATTCTGGCGGATGCGGACTCCGATGGTTTGCACATCGCCACGCTGCTGTGCGCGCTGTTTGTGAAACACTTCCGTACGCTGGTGAAACACGGTCACGTCTACGTGGCGCTGCCGCCGTTATACCGTATCGACCTTGGTAAAGAGGTGTATTACGCGCTGACAGAAGAAGAAAAAGCGGGCGTGCTGGAGCAGTTAAAGCGCAAGAAAGGGAAACCGAACGTACAACGCTTTAAAGGTCTGGGTGAAATGAACCCGATGCAGTTACGTGAAACGACGCTGGATCCCAATACGCGTCGTCTGGTGCAGCTCATCATTGATGATGAGGACGATCAGCGTACGAATGCGGTGATGGATATGCTGCTGGCCAAGAAACGTTCAGAGGATCGTCGCAACTGGTTGCAGGAGAAAGGTGACCTGGCGGATCTCGAAGGCTAAGGGATATGGGTATGTAGGCCGGATAAGGCGGTTAATACCGCCATCCGGCAAGGTCATTATGCCCGATGGCGCTGCGCTTATCTGGCCCGGCGGCCATGACGATAACTTAAATACCCGATTCCAGAATACGGATATTCATGTCCAGCACGTCGCCTTTCACGGCTTCGCTGTAGGCCTTCATATGCGGGGTCTGCAAATGCGCTTCAAGATGCGCGATGCTTTCCCACTGTTCAACCATCACGATTGAGTCTGGTGCTGTGGTCTGAAAACTCACACCCGCAGCATGATCCACCATCGGCGCATAGCCGTGGCAGCCTTCTTCCTTCAGTACGGTCGGAACGATTTTAGCAAACTGATCCAGTACCGCCTGGCGGTGATGTTGACCTGGACGTGTACGGATTTCTGCAATAACAGTAAGCATGGTTAACTCCTTCTAATTCCAGGTGACTAGTTAACCAAAAATCTCGGTCAGATGCTTGCGATATTCTGCGATATAACGCGGAACATCTGGCATTTTAATCACGTCATTGGTGATAAACGTCGGCAGCGCTTCCATTCCCAGGAACTGATTTGCTTTATGGAACGGCAGATACACACCATCAACGCCAACACCATGGAAGAATTGGTCTTTTTCAGTGAAGGCTTCCATTGGCGCGTTCCAGGTCAGGGACAGCATGTATTTTTTGCCCTGAATCAGCCCGCCTGAGCCGTATTTTTTAGAGGCATCTGAACGTGTACGACCATCGCTGGCATACAGCGTACCGTGACCTTCGGTAAACACATCATCGATGTATTTTTTCACCGTCCACGGTGCACCCATCCACCAGCCCGGCATTTGCCAGATAACCACATCAGCCCAGACAAAGTTCTGCACTTCCGTTTCAATGTCGTAATCGCTATCTGCACGCACGATTTTAACATCATGCCCGAGGTCGCGCAGGATACCATCCGCGACCTCGGTCAGGGTGTCGTTTAACTGACCGTTAGAGTGAGCGAATTTTTTCGCCCCATTGATAATCAGAATGTTGCTCATGTTGTGTCCTCAAGGAAATACGTTTGAGGACGATTTTACTCCCACCAGCGGTGCGGTGAAATTAGCAAAATGTGCAAAGTCTTTTGCTATTTGAGCAATAATAACCCAGTTACCAACTGACTTTCGCTTCAAAGCCACCTTCCGGCACATTGCCAAACGAGGCTGACATTCCATGCAACGTCGCGATACGGCGGACAATCGACAGGCCGAGACCGCTGCCGGTAACACTTTGTCCCGGCGGACGATAAAAGCGTTCACCGATGTGCGTCAGGACTTCCGGCGCAACGCCCGGACCGTTATCTTTGACGCTAAAATAGCGGGAGTTAAGCGTCACCTCTACAATGCTACCCTGTGGGCTATAGCGAATCGCATTATCCAGTAGATTCCGCACCATCAGGCTGAGTAACAAGGGTTGTCCCATGCGCTTGATATCGTGGGCGTTAATCTGCAAACGCACATCAATGTGTGCCTGTTGCGCTGGGTGATAGATATCCATTACAGCGGATTGCAATAGTTCTTCCAGCGAGATATCAGCCACGTCCTGAAGGTTGTCGAGGGAGTCGAGGCGCGAAAGCGTCAGGAGCTGATCAACCAGTCGGGTAGCGCGGTCAATTCCCGTCTGCATCTGCATTAACGCTTTTTGTCGTGCCTGCGGATCATCGTCGGACAACTGCGCGACTTCGGTCTGTACCTTCAGTGCCGTCAACGGACTGCGCAGTTCGTGGGCGGCATCAGAGGTAAAGCGCCGTTCGCGAACCATCATCGAGTGTGTGCGGATAAACAGTTGATTGAGCGACTCAACCAGCGGGCGAACCTCGCCAGGAATACCTTTTAGGCTCAGTGGTTCTTCAGATTCCGGATCCCGCACACGTAAGGCCTGCGCCAGCTTTTTTAGCGGCTTAAGTTCAAGGCTTAACAGGACAATCAGGATCAGCAGCATCAGCGGCAGGGCGACCAGCCACGGCACCAATTGGGCTGTCACGATCGCCAGGGCCATATCTTCGCGATATTCCCACTCCTGACCGACCACGATCCGGTACTTTTTATCCGCTGAAGTTAGCCAGATAAAGCGCCATTTATCGTTATCACCGTTCAGATAACCATCGTCAAACCCTTCCCGACGATAGCTATAGGGAATGTACTGACCATTGTCACCATCATGAAGAACCATTTTCCCATCCGGCGTGTAGACCGCAAAGGTCAGTACATCGTCGTCAATATGGCCATGTTTGAACTTTTTCGGTGTCTGCGCGATGCGCTCAGAAGCTTTTAGTTCATCAAGATCCAGCGTGACCAGCCGTTTGGCAAACAGCATCAGTTGCGTGTCAAACATCTCGTCAACGTTATCGGTGGTTTGTTTCCATGCAACAAAACTGGAAATCAACCAGGTTACCAAAACCAAAATGATAAATATAAGCGTTAGTCTGACGCGCAGGCTGAGGCGTTGTGTGAGTTTCATGCGTCACCCAGGGTGTAACCAATGCCATGCACGGTACGGATAAAATCACTGCCGAGCTTACGGCGTAAGTGATGGACGTGCACCTCAACTGCATTACTGGAGACGTTTTCATCCCAGTTATACAGTTTTTCTTCAATCAGCTTGCGGGGCAGGACGCGTCCTTTGTTGCGCATCAGCAGTTCCAGCAGCGCGAACTCTTTTGGCTTGAGCGATAACGGCTCTCCCGCGAACGTGGCGACCAGCGCGCCGGGATTAAGCGTCACCTGACCGTGGCGCAGTTCACTGGTGGCCTGGCCGCTGGCGCGGCGTACCAACGCTTCAAGTCGGGCGGCAACTTCGATGAGTGCAAAGGGTTTACACAGATAGTCATCCGCGCCGAGGCGCAGACCTTCCACGCGTTCCGCCAGCGCGTCACGGGCGGTAAGAATAAGCACCGGTTCCTGCTTCCCGTTGGCTCGCCATTCGCGCAGGATATCGCGCCCGTCTATGCCTGGCAGCGTCAGGTCAAGGATCACCGCATCATAAGGGGCGCTGTAAAGCGCTTCTTTCCCCTGGCGACCCTCGGTAAACCAGTCGATGCTGAAACCCATTTTACTCAGACCTGTTTTAAGGCCATCGCCAATCAGCGTGTCATCTTCTACCAGTAAAATACGCATATGTTCTTCCCTGCGGTCGCTCTCATTACCGTCAAGTAAACCTGTGGCTACAGCCTCTGTACAGTAAAAAAAGTATCTTTTTTTGCCTTAAGAACTTGTTAAGGATTACCTTATTTAATAGTCGTAAACCAACATGAAAGGGAGACATGACGATGAAAAAATTAGCTGCAATGGTTGCTGTAATGGCACTGTGTTCCGCACCTGTTCTGGCAGCGCAGCAGGGCGGCTTCTCTGGACCGACGACGACAACGCAAAGCCAAAACGGCGGCTTTGTTGGCCCAAACGGTAGCAGCACGACGGTAGAAAGCGCCAAATCGCTGCGTGATGACACCTGGGTTACCCTGCGCGGGAACATCGTTGAGCGTATTTCCGACGACCTGTATGTGTTTAAAGATGCGACCGGCACAGTGAATGTAGATATTGACCACAAGCGCTGGAACGGCGTAACCGTCACGCCGCAGGATGTGGTTGAAATCCAGGGTGAAGTGGATAAAGACTGGAACTCCGTTGAAATCGACGTGAAACAGATTACCAAAGTTGCCAAATAATCCCCATCAGGGCCGTATTCGCGGCCCTTTTCTTTGTGACTCAACACGCCAGATAGGGTAGTATCTGCGGCAATATTGCCCTTCAATAGAGGGGTACAAAGTTGAGGAACCACGATTAATGAGCGATATGGCAGAGCGCCTGGCGCTGCATGAATTCACGGAAAACGCCTATCTGAACTACTCCATGTACGTCATCATGGACAGGGCGTTACCGTTTATTGGTGATGGTCTGAAACCTGTTCAGCGTCGCATCGTTTATGCGATGTCCGAACTGGGGCTGAATGCCAGCGCCAAATTTAAAAAATCCGCCCGTACCGTCGGTGACGTATTGGGTAAATACCATCCGCACGGCGACAGCGCCTGCTATGAAGCGATGGTGCTGATGGCCCAGCCCTTCTCTTACCGTTATCCGCTGGTTGACGGGCAGGGGAACTGGGGGGCACCAGACGATCCGAAATCCTTCGCCGCGATGCGTTACACGGAATCCCGCCTGTCGAAATATGCGGAAGTCCTGCTGGGTGAACTCGGTCAGGGAACGTCGGATTGGGTGCCAAACTTCGACGGTACCATGCAGGAGCCAAAAATGCTGCCTGCGCGTCTGCCGAATATCCTGCTAAACGGCACGACCGGGATTGCCGTGGGTATGGCGACGGACATTCCGCCGCACAACCTGCGTGAAGTGGCCAAAGCGGCAATTACGCTGATTGAACAGCCGAAAACGACGCTGGATCAACTGCTGGATATTGTACAGGGGCCGGATTATCCGACCGAAGCAGAGATCATTACCTCGCGTGCGGAGATTCGTAAGATTTACGAAAACGGTCGCGGCTCCGTTCGCATGCGTGCGGTATGGACGAAAGAAGATGGCGCGGTGGTGATTTCCGCGCTGCCGCACCAGGTCTCCGGCGCAAAAGTACTGGAGCAGATTGCGGCTCAAATGCGCAATAAAAAGTTGCCAATGGTAGACGACCTGCGCGATGAATCGGATCACGAAAACCCGACTCGTCTGGTAATTGTCCCGCGGTCGAATCGCGTGGATATGGAACAGGTGATGAACCATCTGTTTGCCACTACCGATCTGGAAAAAAGCTATCGCATTAACCTGAACATGATTGGCCTCGACGGTCGTCCGGCGGTGAAAAACCTGCTGGAGATCCTCACCGAATGGCTGACGTTCCGTCGCGATACCGTGCGCCGTCGCCTGAACTATCGCCTGGAGAAAGTACTCAAACGCCTGCACATTCTTGAAGGTTTGCTGATAGCGTTCCTCAACATTGATGAAGTGATCGAAATTATTCGTCATGAAGATGAACCAAAGCCTGAGCTGATGTCGCGGTTTGGTATTTCAGAAACTCAGGCGGAAGCCATTCTTGAGCTGAAATTACGTCACCTTGCCAAACTGGAAGAGATGAAAATCCGTGGTGAGCAGGACGAACTGGCGAAAGAGCGCGATCAACTGCAGGGCATTCTGGCCTCTGAGCGCAAAATGAGTAACCTGCTGAAGAAAGAACTGCAGGCTGATGCGGATGCTTATGGTGACGATCGCCGTTCTCCATTGCGGGAGCGTGAAGAAGCGAAGGCGATGAGCGAGCACGACATGTTGCCGTCTGAGCCGGTGACCATTGTGCTGTCCCAGAGTGGTTGGGTGCGAAGTGCGAAAGGCCACGACATTGATGCGCCTGGCTTAAGCTATAAAGCGGGCGACAGCTTTAAGTCGGCTGTGAAGGGTAAGAGTAACCAACCGGTTGTATTCGTTGACTCAACCGGGCGTAGCTATGCTATCGACCCAATTACGCTGCCGTCTGCACGGGGTCAGGGGGAACCGTTGACCGGTAAGCTCACGCTGCCACCGGGCGCGACGGTTGAGCATATGCTGATGGAAGGCGACGATCAGAAACTGCTTATGGCATCTGATGCTGGTTACGGTTTTGTCTGCACTTTCAATGACCTCGTTGCGCGTAACCGTGCGGGCAAGGCATTGATTACGCTGCCGGAAAACGCACATGTTATGCCGCCGGTGGTGATTGAAGATGAAACCGATATGCTGCTGGCGATTACCCATGCGGGCCGCATGTTGATGTTCCCGGTGAGCGATTTGCCGCAGTTGTCGAAAGGTAAAGGGAACAAGATTATCAACATCCCTTCAGCGGAAGCAGCGAAAGGTGAAGATGGCCTGGCGCTGCTCTACGTGCTGCCGCCACAAAGCACGCTGACTATTCACGTCGGCAAGCGCAAAATTAAACTGCGTCCTGAAGAGTTGCAGAAAGTAACCGGCGAGCGTGGTCGTCGCGGTACGCTAATGCGTGGCCTGCAGCGTATCGATCGTATTGATATTGACTCGCCTCGACGCGCCAGTCACGGCGACAGCGAAGAATAACGCCAGCGTCTGGCTCTCCCTGTTTTCGCACAGGGAGAGCTTGTTTTAAAAATTCCCGTGAAACCGTTGTTTATTCGTGCGTTGCGATTAACAATACGCTTTTCCAGAGAGCCACTCTTAACAATGCCCTAACCTGATGCAGTGTTCGGAATCAGGTGACGTAGAATGCCAGGCTCTTAGGCCTTTAGAGGTTGTTATGCTATATATTTTTCGTTTAATTATTACTGTTATTTACTGCATTTTGGTCTGTATTTTCGGTTGCATATACTGTCTGTTCAGCCCACGAAATCCAAAACACGTTGCGACGTTCGGCCATATGTTTGGTCGCCTGGCTCCCCTGTATGGCCTGAAGGTTGAGTGTCGCATGCCGCCTGACGCGAAGAACTATGGTAATGCTATCTATATTTGTAACCATCAGAATAACTATGACATGGTTACCGCAGCGAATATCGTTCAGCCACCGACGGTTACAGTAGGTAAAAAAAGCCTGTTGTGGATCCCTTTCTTCGGACAACTGTACTGGCTCACCGGTAATCTGTTGATCGACAGAAATAACCGCGCCAAAGCGCACAGCACCATTGCGGCGGTTGTGAACCACTTTAAAAAGCGTCGTATCTCTATCTGGATGTTCCCTGAAGGAACGCGTAGCCGTGGCCGTGGTCTGCTGCCGTTTAAAACAGGTGCGTTCCATGCGGCAATTGCTGCGGGTGTCCCGGTTATCCCTGTTTGCGTTTCAACAACCTCTAATAAGATCAAATTGAACCGACTCAATAATGGGCTGGCGATTGTAGAGATGCTGCCGCCAGTGGATATCAGTCATTTTGGTAAAGATCAGGTTCGTGAACTGGCAGCGCATTGCCGCACGCTGATGGAACAAAAAATCGCAGAACTCGATAAAGAAGTTGCTGAGCGGGAAGCTGCCGGTAAGGTTTGATTCGCTCATTTCGGGTTTGTTACAGGAAATGATTTCCTGCGTGTTAATCGCCAGTTTTTCATGGAGCTTATATGTCATTCAGTCGGCGTCAGTTCATTCAGGCATCGGGGATCGCATTGTGTGCAGGTGCTGTTCCGCTGAAGGCTAATGCTGCCGGTCAGCAACAACCGCTACCTGTTCCCCCCCTGCTGGAGTCCCGTCGGGGACAGCCGCTATTTATGACGCTGCAACGTGCGCACTGGTCGTTTACGCCGGGCACGCGCGCACCCGTATGGGGTGTTAACGGGCGCTACCTGGGGCCGACAATCCGCGTCTGGAAAGGTGATGACGTCAAGCTTATCTACAGCAACCGTCTGACAGAAAATGTCTCAATGACCGTTGCCGGATTACAGGTCCCGGGTCCTCTTATGGGGGGGCCGGCGCGTATGATGTCGCCTAATGCGGACTGGGCGCCCGTGCTGCCGATTCGCCAGAGTGCTGCAACCTTGTGGTATCACGCCAACACGCCAAATCGCACTGCCCAGCAGGTCTATAACGGCCTTGCCGGGATGTGGCTGGTTGAAGATGAAGTGAGTAAATCACTGCCGATCCCTAACCACTATGGCGTGGATGATTTTCCAGTCATTATTCAGGATAAGCGGCTGGATAATTTCGGTACGCCAGAATATAGCGAACCGGGCAGTGGGGGTTTTGTGGGGGATACTCTTCTGGTCAACGGGGCGCAAAGTCCGTATGTCGAAGTGTCCCGCGGCTGGGTGCGTTTGCGTTTGCTGAATGCCTCAAATTCGCGTCGATATCTGCTGAAAATGAGCGATGGTCGCGCGCTGCATGTTATCTCTGGCGATCAGGGGTTTTTACCCGCGCCGGTTTCGGTGAAGCAGCTATCGCTGGCGCCAGGCGAGCGTCGTGAGATTCTGGTCGATATGACCAACGGTGATGAAGTTTCGATTACCTGCGGCGAGGCGGCCAGTATTGTTGACAGGATCCGTGGTTTCTTTGAACCTTCCAGTATCCTGATCTCCACGCTGGTACTGACTCTGCGTCCAACCGGCCTTCTGCCGCTGGTAACGGATAGCCTGCCAATGCGTCTGTTACCCACCGAAATTTTGAGCGGCTCGCCGATTCGCAGCCGTGATATTAGCCTTGATGACGATCCTGGAATCAATGGCCAACTGTGGGATGTTAATCGCATGGATATCACGGCGCAGCAGGGCTCCTGGGAGCGCTGGACGGTGCGCGCCGATATGCCGCAGTCGTTCCATATTGAAGGCGTCTCTTTCCTGATCCGTAATGTGAATGGCGCGATGCCGTTCCCGGAAGACCGTGGCTGGAAAGATACCGTATGGGTTGATGGGCAAGTGGAGTTGCTGGTCTATTATGGGCAGCCTTCCTGGGCGCATTTTCCGTTCTACTTCAACAGCCAGACGCTGGAAATGGCAGACCGTGGTTCTATTGGCCAGATGCTGGTGAACCCGGCACCGTAATGGATATTCCTGTGCCGGGTGGCGGCTTCGCCTAACCCGGCCTGGGCCGTGCGAAAGCACAGGAACGGTCAGCGTAGCACCAGCAGAGATGAAATTTAACATCCTTACAATACTCCTTCATTTCCCCTGTTGATCCAGCGTATAATCCCCGGCCTTTGATTATTTTTTTACCATTTTTTTGGAAGCATTATGAGCGCAATATCCCTGATCCAACCGGACAGAGACCTTTTCTCCTGGCCGCAGTACTGGGCCGCCTGCTTTGGGCCGGCACCATTTTTGCCGATGTCACGCGACGAAATGGATCAACTTGGCTGGGATAGCTGCGACATCATTCTGGTTACCGGCGATGCGTACGTCGATCACCCGAGCTTCGGCATGGCTATTTGCGGCCGTATGCTGGAAGCACAGGGCTTTCGCGTGGGGATCATCGCCCAACCGGAGTGGAACAGCAAAGATGACTTTATGCGTCTGGGTAAACCGAACCTGTTCTTCGGCGTAACCGCCGGCAACATGGACTCGATGATCAACCGTTATACCGCCGATCGCCGACTGCGCCATGACGATGCCTATACGCCGGACAACGTGGCGGGTAAACGCCCGGACCGCGCGACGCTGGTTTATACCCAGCGCTGTAAAGAAGCCTGGAAAGATGTGCCGGTTATTCTCGGCGGTATTGAAGCCAGCCTGCGCCGTACTGCGCATTATGATTACTGGTCAGATACCGTGCGTCGTTCCGTGCTGGTGGATTCAAAAGCTGACATGCTGATGTTTGGCAACGGCGAACGCCCATTGGTGGAAGTCGCACACCGTCTGGCGATGGGCGAAACCATTGATCAGATCCGCGACGTGCGTAATACCGCGATTATGGTCAAAGAAGCGCTGCCGGGCTGGAGCGGGGTGGATTCCACGCGTCTGGACATGCCTGGGAAAATTGACCCTATTCCGCATCCGTACGGCGAAGATTTGCCGTGTGCTGACAACAAACCCGTGGCGCCGAAAAAACAAGAAGCGAAAGCGGTAACCGTACAGCCGCCGCGTCCGAAGCCGTGGGAAAAAACCTACGTACTGTTGCCGTCTTTCGAGAAAGTGAAGAGCGACAAAGTTCTGTACGCCCATGCGTCACGTATTCTGCATCACGAAACCAACCCAGGATGCGCGCGTGCGCTGATGCAAAAGCATGGCGATCGCTATATTTGGGTTAACCCGCCAGCGATCCCGTTGTCGACTGAAGAAATGGACAGCGTCTTTGCACTGCCGTACAAGCGCGTACCACATCCGGCGTACGGTAACAGCCGTATTCCCGCCTATGAGATGATCCGTTTCTCGATCAATATCATGCGAGGCTGTTTTGGTGGGTGCTCGTTCTGTTCGATCACCGAGCACGAAGGGCGCATTATCCAGAGCCGTTCTGAAGATTCGATCATCAATGAGATCGAAGCCATTCGCGATACCGTTCCGGGCTTTACCGGCGTGATTTCCGATCTCGGCGGTCCAACGGCAAACATGTATATGCTGCGCTGTAAGTCTCCGCGTGCAGAACAGACCTGTCGTCGTCTGTCCTGCGTTTACCCGGATATCTGCCCGCATATGGATACTAACCACGAACCGACGATTAATCTCTATCGCCGCGCGCGTGATCTGAAAGGCATTAAAAAGATCCTTATCGCATCCGGGGTGCGTTATGACATCGCCGTTGAGGACCCGCGCTATATTAAAGAGTTGGCAACTCACCATGTGGGTGGCTACCTGAAGATTGCGCCGGAGCATACCGAAGAAGGCCCATTGTCGAAGATGATGAAGCCGGGTATGGGCAGCTACGACCGCTTTAAGGAGCTGTTTGATACCTACTCTAAACAGGCCGGTAAAGAGCAGTACCTGATCCCGTACTTCATCTCCGCGCACCCGGGTACGCGTGATGAGGATATGGTGAATCTGGCGCTGTGGCTGAAACAGCGTCGTTTCCGTTTGGATCAAGTGCAGAACTTCTACCCATCACCGCTGGCAAACTCTACAACCATGTATTACACCGGGAAAAACCCGTTGGGCAAAATTGGTTATAAGAGTGAAGATGTGGTAGTGCCAAGAGGTGATAAACAGCGCCGTCTGCATAAAGCACTGCTGCGTTACCATGATCCTGCTAACTGGCCGTTAATCCGTCAGGCGCTGGAAGATATGGGGAAAAAGCATCTGATTGGCGGTCGCCGCGAATGTCTGGTTCCGGCCCCGACGCTGGAAGAGATGCGTGAAGCACGTCGTCAGAACCGCCATACCCGTCCGGCACTGACCAAGCATACGCCAGTCGCGCACCAGCGTCAGACGCCTGCGGCGAATAAAAAACGCGGGAAAGTCGCGGGGCGCTAATCTGTCAGATCCGGGAGTGGAATGCTTACCGGGCCTGACAGACCGTAGGCCGGATAAGGTGCTTGCACCGCTATCCGGCAGACGTGCTCAGTATTTATGCTTCGCGAATTCTGGCCGCTAATGCGGCCAGTTTTTCATCGTCAGCCCGTTCGTGGTCATGTGACGACAGATACCCTTCATACTGCTCGAAAAATTTAGTCTGCCGGGACTCGATCGGTTTCCAGCGCGTCAAATCACCTGTGCCATGCATAGGGCTGAGCTTACTGTGCACATGATCCACGCCAAACCCTTCGAAAAACATCCCCGTACGACTGACATCCGGGAAAGCATTATCCAGTTTTTTCGCCACCTTTTGGGTCGCCAGCATCAGGTCTGCCAGCGCCTGTGGCGGCATATCAAATGCATAGCTTGGGTAGTGCTTTTTCGGGATCACCACGGTAAACCCCTCGGTGTTCGGGAAAATCGACAGAAAGGCCAGGTGATGCTCGTCTTCCCAGACTTTATGGCAGGGCGCTTTACCTTCAACAATTTGACAGAAAATACAGGTCATTCCTTTTCTCCGTAGATAAGACGTTTCGTCAGGACGCAGTGAGTTTAGTACAGACCCAGTATCTTCCACCACATCAGCCCTACAGTGATAAAGACGGCTTGATTAAACAGGCTGATGATGAATCCTGTTCGCCACCAGACTCCCATCGGTACGTACCCGGCACCAAACAGAATCGGCCCGCGAGCGTGAGTGTACTGAGTGAGGGAACAGTACAGACTGCTGGTGAAGGCCAGCATCAACGCCGTAGGGGCTGCAGGAATATTCAAATGCAGGCCGACGCCAAGGAAAACGGCGTACAGCGCCGCAATCTGCGCATTACCGCTGGCAAAAAAGTAGTGGGTATAAAAGTAGGCGGCGTTGAGCAGCAGCAGGACAACCACCCAACTGGTCCCATGCATGGTACTGCTCAGGCTATCGCCAATCAGGTTGCCAAACCAGGTGGTAAAGCCCAGTTTTTTCAACTGATTTGCCATCATCAATAGTGCGGCAAACCAGATCAGTGTATCCCACGCACCTTTCTCGCTTTTGACATCTTCCCAGCTTAGAACGCCGCTGAGCAGCAAGATGGATAAACCAACAAATGAGGCGGTGGTGGCGTCGACGCCCAGGGTATCACCAAAAATCCACAGCACCAGCAGGACGCCGACGGTAGCCAGCATCAGCCATTCACCGCGTGACATACGGCCCATTTCCGCCAGTTCTTTACGCGCCAGATTAGGGGCATCCGGCGTGTGTTTAATTTCCGGACGCACAATCCAGTAGACCAGTAATGGAACCAGCAGTAAGGAAACCAGGCAAGGCAGCAGCGCCGCCATAAACCAACTGCCCCAGGTGAGTGTGACCCCCGCATTGGCCGCCAGTTTCACTGCCAACAGGTTGCCGGTATAGCCAGTCATAAAGAGCGCGGCGGTGACGTCGTTGACGTTGCCAATACAGGTGATAAGAAAGGTACCGATTTTACTGCGGGACTCATCTTCCGGGTTCGAATGGAAACTGCGCGCCAGGGAGTCGGCAATTGGATAGATGACGCCGCCGCAGCGTGCCGTATTGCTTGGCATTGCGGGGGACAGTATCAGGTCCGCAAACGCCAGCCCGTAGGCGAGTCCCAGCGTGCGCTTGCCGAGCAGGCGAATCATCTGCAGCGCAATACGTCGTCCGAGTCCCGTTTTGATAAACCCGCGGGCAATCATAAAGGCGACGACAATCAGCCAGATCAGCGAACTGTTCAGTTCGCTCAGTGCGGTGGTAATAGCGCCGCTGGCGGTTTTATCCCCGGCAGCATAAGCGAGGGCAAAAACGGTAATACCGATAATGCCGACTGCGCCAATAGGCAGAACTTTTGCCACGATAGAAGCAATGGTAGCAACGAAGATAATGGCTGAATGCCAGGCTGGCGCACTTAACCCACTGGGTGGGGTAAGCTGCCAGAGCCCGGCACAAATAAATAGTATAAGAATCAATGGGAGCCATTTGACGCCTTGCTGTGTTTTTTCCACCATGGTCACGCACCTATAGACATTTGTGATGTATTCATGAAAACAATATTATTACTGAATAATTAGTAAGTTATATTGCGTAATGCTGCACGTGGATGTGCCATAAATACATCTATAGTTGTGCGTTTATTGTTTCTTAATATTTCGGCAAGGGAAAAGCCCGACGGGAATGCCGGGCTGGAGAGGAGAGATTAACCGCCGAACTGATCCGGGTCAGGGCCCAGGCGTTTCCCTTGATCGAGTTTTGCGATTTCACCGAGTTCATCTTTGTCCAGGCGGAAGTCCCAGACATTGAAGTTCTCGGCAATACGGGCAGGGGTGACGGATTTCGGGATCACCACCAGGCCGCTATCCAGATGCCAGCGGATGACAATCTGCGCCGGTGATTTACCATATTTTTCAGCGAGGTCGCGAATGATCTTTTGATCGAATACATCTTTACCGCCTTGCGCCAGCGGGCTCCAGGATTCGGTCTGGATTTTATGTGTGGCGTTCCAGGCGTGCAGCTGGCGTTGCTGCATCAGTGGATGCAGTTCTATCTGGTTAATCACCGGCGGGACGCCTGTTTCATCTATCAGCCGCTGGAGATGGTTGATCTGAAAGTTGCACACGCCGATGCTCTTAATCAGCCCCTCTTTTTGCAAGTTGATCATGTTTTCCCACGCTTCAACGTAGTGATCGATCGCCGGGACAGGCCAGTGCATCAGGTAGAGATCGAGGTAATCGAGCTGGAGTTTCTCCATGCTTTCGAGCAACGCTTCCCGTGGGCGTTTCTGGTCATCATTCCACAGCTTGGTGGTAATGAATAACTCTTCGCGTGGCACGCCCGCATCGCGTATTGCTTTGCCGACACCTTCTTCGTTTTTGTACGCCGCAGCGGTATCAATTGAGCGATACCCTACTTCCAGCGCTTTATGAATGGCGGTGATGACTTCTTCGTTGCTTGCCTTCCAGACCCCCAGGCCCAGTTGCGGCATGACGTTACCATCCTGTAGCTTGATAATGGTTGGACCGGTCATAATTCCCCCCTACACTTAATCCTTCAGGCTGCCTCTTTGTTGGCTGCTTGCGTTTACCCCAGTCACGTACTTATGTACGCTCCCGGGGATTCACTCAATTGCCGCCTCGATGCATCATGAATGATTGGGTGTAAATTGAGTTCACCGGAGCAGCCCCCGGTGAGTTAGGTGTGACTTAAGCCTGGTATAAATAGCCAAAAACGAAAGTCGGAGGTTAAAAAACCTTAGCGGGCAGCTTCGTAAATCCGGCGGCTGACGTCCAGAGTAATGTCCTGATGTTCACCCAGTTTCGTGCCGCCATGCGCTTGCAGTTTTTCCAGCAGTGCCGGGATGGAGCTGCCATCCAGACCGTAGTCAGACAGGCGAGTCGGTACACCCATTTGTTCGAAGAAAGCGCGGGTTGCGGCAATGGCGGCGTCGATGCGCTGGTCATCGCTTCCTTCGGTGATATTCCAGATGCGCTCTGCGTATTGCAGCAGTTTGGCACGCTTGGTATCGCGTTTTTCATTCCACAATGCAGGCAGGACGATTGCCAGCGTCTGAGCGTGGTCAAGTCCGTGCATCGCCGTCAGCTCGTGACCCAGCATATGGGTTGCCCAGTCCTGCGGTACGCCTGCGCCGATCAGGCCGTTCAGCGCCTGGGTTGCCGCCCACATGACGTTTGCACGTACGTTGTAATTTTCCGGCTCCTGCAACGCTTTTGGACCGTCTTCTATCAGCGTCAGCAGAATGCCTTCGGCAAAGCGATCCTGAATTTTCCCGTCTACCGGATAAGTCACATATTGTTCTACAGTATGAACAAAAGCATCTACCACGCCGTTGGCAACCTGACGCGGCGGCAGGGTATAGGTGTAAACCGGATCGAGTACAGCAAATACGGGCTGGACAAACGGGGTCATGAAGGCCAGTTTGTCGCCAGTCGTTTTGCGCGAAATTACCGCGCCGGAGTTAGATTCAGAGCCGGTTGCCGGCAGGGTCAGTACCGAGCCCATTGGGATGGCGCTTTGTACGTCGTTACCGTGGGTTTCCAGAATGCGCCACGGGTCAACACCGTCAGCATAATGTGCCGCTGCGGCGATGAATTTTGTGCCATCAAGAACAGAACCGCCGCCTACCGCCAGCAGGAATGTCACCTTCTCATCATGGACAATTTTTACCGCGTTCATCAGCGTTTCATAAGACGGGTTCGGCTCAATACCGCCAAATTCCAGCACGTCCAGGCCTTTCAGTGCATCCTGAACCTGTGCCAGAACGCCGGTTTTTTTCACGCTACCACCGCCGTAGGTAATCAGTACGCGAGCATTCTGTGGGATTTGGTCGCGCAGTTCTGCAATCGCGCCTTTACCAAACAGAATGCGGGTTGGGGTATGGAGATTAAAGTTGTTCATTGCTCGTTACCTTGTGTGGGTAAAAAAGAGGGTAGGCGAGTGCCTGCCTGATGGTGAACATTGTGGTCGTCAGAAGCGTTCCTCTCAATGCTCATTTCTGCCGATGTCTTGCCCATTTCTACAGACTACTGGAGAAAATGGATAAAAGTGCGCACTATATCAGGGTTGCAAATCAATGATGAAATGGTGCCCTATGAACCGTGATGAGATCTGTCTCCTGCTGACAGATAAAATTAACCAGCTGAAAAATAATGAAAATAAATTAAATGATCTGCTGCCTGATATTCGCTTACTGTATGGCTCTGAACCTGGGGGGCGCACACCAGTGATGTATCAGCCTGGCATTATATTTCTCTTTTCAGGATATAAAATTGGTTATATCAACGAGCGTGTCTTTCGCTATGATGCCAACGAATACTTACTGCTCACAGTACCTTTACCCTTTGAATGTGAAACTTATGCGACACCGGACGTTCCGTTGGCTGGTATCCGCCTGAACGTCGATATCCTGCAATTGCAGGAATTGCTGATGGATATTGGGGAGGATGAACTGTTCCAGCCCGCAATGGCGGCAAGCGGGATCAACTCCGCGACGCTATCCGATGAAATTCTCTGTGCAGCGGAACGCCTGCTGGATGTGATGGAACGGCCATTGGATGCACGTATTCTGGGAAAACAGATTATTCGTGAGATCCTCTACCATGTGCTGACCGGGCCGCGTGGAGGGGCGTTATTGGCGCTGGTCAGTCGCCAGACACATTTCAGTTTGATAAGCCGTGTGCTGAAGCGGATTGAAACCAAATACACCGAAAATCTCAATGTAGAACAGCTGGCGGCAGAAGCCAATATGAGCGTGTCGGCGTTCCATCATAATTTTAAATCGGTGACCAGTACTTCACCGTTGCAGTATCTGAAGAGCTATCGATTGCATAAAGCGCGGATGATGATGATTCATGACGGGATGAAAGCCAGTGCGGCGGCAATGCGCGTGGGTTATGAGAGTGCATCGCAGTTTAGTCGGGAGTTCAAACGTTACTTTGGCGTAACGCCTGGAGAGGATGCAGCCAGAATTCGGATGATGCAGGGGAGTTGATTTCTTGTCGGCCTGACAGGTATCCCGTAGGCCTAAACGCTGCGCGCCATATGGAGAAATGCCGGAGAGTATCCGGCCTACGGATGCGGTTCAGGCGCTACAGTATTTTTTTTTGATCACCACAAACAGCGTTCCCAACAGACCTGCGGTTAACAGGGCGATTGGCAGGATCATTAAAAAGGTCATTACCTGATCTTCGTGGCGTTTAACAAACGGGATCATACTGAGCGCATAGCCGAAACTGGTGACCACAGTGACCCACAGCAGACCGCTCAGCCAGTTAAAAAACTGGAAGCGACGGTTAGGCAGCCCCGAAATCCCCGCCATGGTTGGCAGCAAGGTACGAACGAATGCCAGGAAACGTCCGGCCAGCAGCGCCATCAGCCCGTGTTGGTCAAACATACAGGTGGCGCGCTGATGATACTTTTCAGGTAATTGCGCCAGCCAGCCTTTTACCGTCCGTGTGTTGCCCAGCCAGCGTCCCTGAATGTAGCTCAGCCAGCAACCGAGACTGGCGGCGGCAGTCAGAATAGCTATGGTAGGTAAAAAACTCATCACGTCCTGAGCGATCAGCGCCCCTGCCAGCAATAACAGGCTGTCTCCGGGTAAGAAGGAGGCGGGCAGCAGGCCATTTTCTAAAAACAGTGTGGCGAACATAACGAAGTACACTACGCTCACAACATGCGGATCCGCCAGCGCGGCAAAATCGTGTTGCCAGAGCGCGGAGACAATATCTTGAATGACTACCATGGACTTTCCTGTGGAACAGCGTTTATGGGTGGATTGTACTCCTGAATTGTCCGGGATGCCTTGATCCCGGACGCAACAATTGCAGACTTTTCCACCAGAAGTGTCTGCATATATGTCCATCTATGGCAATTTTACTCGATGCGGGCAAATCCTGCGGCTAAATCAGCAATCAGATCGTCAACATTTTCTAAACCGATGTGTAAACGGATGAGCGTTCCGCTGAAGTCCACTTTGCCTTGCGGACGGATTGCCGCGATATGTTCCGGTTGGTTAGCCAGAATCAGTGATTCAAAACCGCCCCAGGAATAGGCCATGCTGAACAGGCTGAAGTGATCCAGATAAGCAGACAGTTCTGCACTATCTAGCTTCTTATTCAAAACAAATGAGAACAGACCGCTGCTACCGGTAAAGTCGCGTTTCCAGAACTCGTGTCCCTTGCTGCCGGGAAGTGCCGGGTGATTCACGCGGGAAACCTGCGGATGGTCAGCCAACCACTCGGCGACTTTTAAACTGCTTTCATGGTGTTGGCGCAGGCGAACGCTTAACGTCCGCAATCCGCGGCTGGTCATATAGGCGGTATCGGCATCCAGCATTTGTCCCATCAGATAGGCGTTTTCACGCAGTTGATCCCAGCAACGGGCATTGGATACCGCTGTCCCAACCATGCCGTCAGAATGACCAATCAGATATTTGGTGCCTGCCTGAATAGAAATATCGATGCCAAAATCCAGCGCCTTGAACAGCACCCCGGCAGCCCAGGTGTTATCAATCATGATGATCGCGTCAGGCACTACGCTTCTGACTGCGGCAACAATGGCTGGAACATCATGAACTTCCATGGTGACAGAACCTGGAGACTCAAGAAAAACGACTTTAGTATTCGGTTGTATATGCTTCACAATATCCGCGCCGACCAGCGGATCGAACCAGCCGGTTGTCACGCCAAGCTTGCCCAGCACCTTAGTGCAGAAATCCTGGCTGGGTTCATAGGCGGTGTTTGTCATCAGCACATGATCGCCTTGTTCAACAAAGGCAAGGATGGTGTTGGCAACGGCTGCTGCACCGCAGGGGAACAGGGCGCAGCCCGCGCCGCCTTCCAGTTCGCACATCGCCTCCTGCAGGGAGAAATGCGTCAGCGTGCCGCGACGTCCGTAGAAAAGCGCGCCGTTAGCACGGTTATGGGTGGCTTGTTTTTTGGCCTCTACGGAGTCAAAAACCAGCGAAGAAGCGCGCTGGATCACGCTATTTACCGAACCCAGCGTGTACTTTTTACTGCGTCCTGCGTGCACGAGTTTGGTTTCAAGTTGTTTATCTGCCATGTTGTTCGACCTGTTTTTATACGTCTGGATGTCTAAACTAGCATGAATCGCATCTGCCGCGTCCTGCAGAATAGCCATAAAGTACAAAATATTCTCAAATCGATTTCTGGTAACTTTTTTACTGCGTGAGCGCAAGGAAAAGAAACCAAAGGTGCGGCACTATGTAAATAGTAATGAGAACGACTATCAATTCGACGTCGTTTTGATATGATTACGCTCAGATTTTGTGATTTGCGTTCTGGAGATACAGAGTGGGTAATAATTTGATGCAGACGGACCTTTCCGTCTGGGGTATGTATCAGCACGCCGATATCGTGGTTAAGTGCGTGATGATTGGGCTGATTTTGGCGTCAGTGGTCACCTGGGCTATCTTCTTTAGTAAGAGCCTTGAGTTCTTTACGCAGAAGCGCCGTCTTAAGCGTGAACAGCACATGCTGGCTGATGCCCGCTCTTTAGATCAGGCAAGTGAGATTGCCGCTGGATTCGATGCCAAAAGCCTGGGTTCTCTGCTGATTAATGAAGCGCAGAATGAACTGGAACTGTCAGCAGGCAGTGATGACAACGAAGGGATCAAAGAGCGTACCGGTTTCCGTCTGGAACGTCGCGTTGCCGCCGTTGGACGTCAGATGGGGCGGGGTAATGGATACCTGGCAACCATCGGGGCTATCTCTCCATTTGTCGGGTTGTTTGGTACAGTATGGGGCATCATGAATAGCTTCATCGGTATCGCGCAAACCCAAACCACCAACCTGGCTGTTGTTGCGCCGGGTATTGCAGAAGCTCTGTTAGCGACGGCGATCGGTCTGGTCGCGGCAATCCCTGCTGTGGTTATCTACAACATTTTTGCTCGTCAGATTGGCAGCTATAAAGCGATGCTGGGCGATGTCGCTGCGCAGGTGCTGTTGCTGCAAAGTCGTGACCTGGACCTGAGTGCAAGCGCGTCTGCACACCCGGTACGTGCTGCGCAGAAATTACGTGTAGGATAATGTTCCATGGCAATGAGCTTTAATGAAAACCTGGACGATAACGGTGAAATGCATGATATCAACGTGACACCGTTTATCGACGTCATGTTGGTATTATTGATCATCTTTATGGTGGCAGCGCCACTGGCAACCGTGGATGTGAAGGTCAATCTTCCTGCATCCACCAGTACGCCGCAACCGCGTCCGGAAAAACCGGTTTACCTGTCAGTAAAAGCCGATAACACCATGTTTATTGGTAACGATCAGGTCACCGATGAGACGATGATTAACGAGCTAAACGCGCTAACTGAAGGCAAGAAAGACACCACTGTCTTCTTCCGGGCAGATAAAACCGTTGACTACGAAACCATGATGAAGGTTATGGATACGCTGCATCAGGCGGGCTACCTGAAGATTGGTTTGGTCGGTGAAGAGACCGTGAAAGCCAAATAATCCTTGTTGCCGGGTACAGGTTTGACCTTACCCGGCAAGCTTCTCCTGATATCATTTCCCTGCAAGTCTTTTGCCTTATCTGTTCTCGTCCAGCGCTACCGTAGTGATTTTTGTGGGTTCGTAATTCCCTTCGGATAGCTTACGGGTCAGGCGCAGTGTGGCAGTTTCACGTGCAAGCAGATGCTGGTATGTGCTTTCCAGACGGGCCATGATTTTGTCCCGCAATTCTGGTTGCTGAGCGATGATGGCCTCGATAGTGGCACCGTAAATCTCTTCTTTGGCTTGCAGTGCGTAGATTTCATGACGATTTTGCCATTTCATCCGCACCAGCGCGGCGGGTATAGAAACCATCTCTTGAGCAAGGCTTTCCAGCGTCGCGTTTTTATTGGCTATCAACACAGACAGATTTTGTTTTAAGACAAACTCATCGCTTTTGTGGTTATCTAAAGCCAAATAAACATTATTATCTTCAACATCTTTCATTTTATTTCTCTTCCAGAGAATAAAAAATAGGATCGTTGGTTTCGCGAGTAATTAAATTAAGCCAAATTTTGTTGCCTTGTTCATTTATCATGGCTGTTTTTTTGGCCAAAATTTTACTTAATTCCTGGGCGTTAATGTCGCCTTCCGCCTGTAATGAATTGAGCAGACGAGTAAATGACTCAATTTTTGCGGCGCGGAAAAGACGCTCTTTTAAATGACGATCGCACTCTTCAAATAACATATTCCGGGACTGTCCGGTAGCTGCGGAACTAATCAAAATTTCTGATTCGTAATCACTTAGCGTTATCTTCCCCTGAGTCAAATTTTCACTATTTTCTGTGGTGTTTGTATTGTTCGGGGTTGCGGATAAATGAAAACGAGAGGGAACAAGATGCTCGGGAAGCATGTTGAAATATCCTTTGCTGCCAATAATATGATGTTTTTAATAAGGTAGGCCGCGTTGACAATAGCATGGGGTAATTTTAAAATCAAAAAAAATGGAGCCCGCTATGAACAGTATATTTTATTCTGTTATTACCCTGCTATTGCTGACCTGCGGGGTACTTTTGCTAATGCGTAGTGCAAATAAAAACCGTTATACAGAAGATGTTAACGCACAGTACCAGCCAGAAATGCTAAGTAAAGAAGAGGGAGAAGATCATTTTTCTGCCCTGATGAATTCGATTACTCCGGTATGGTATTGGCGAGTCAATCACGAATATATTGATTTTATCCACTCCACAGTCAAGCGGATGACAATGGTGGAGCTGAATGAAACGCCGGGGCTCTTTGACGCGCAGCGGCGCTGTAGCGATCTTAACTCTGCGGTTTATAAGTATTATGACAATATTAAAAAGCGCTGCCTCAGCGGGGAGAAAGTCCCGCACGCCGATCTGGATGTGCTTAACTTGCGGCAGTGCTTCAGGGAGTTCAGCCTTGAAGCCTATCCTGCACTTGTCGCCCTGGTATGGCCGGAATACCAGCGTCCGTTGATTAAAGAGGACGAGGTGTGAGGCGAGATTTACTTGCCCACTCTCATCAGCAGGCCATTACGCCGGGTAGGACTACACCCGGCGTAATGGTCAGATCGTTACTTGTCTGATGAGGCTTGCCACAGATTGAGCTTACCGTCCGCGACATGTTTATCGATCTGTGCCAGTTCTTCGGCACTGAAAGTCAGGTTTGCCAGTGCCTGAACGTTCTCTTCCAACTGCTCAGGTCGGCTGGCGCCAATTAATACCGATGTGACCCGGTTATCTTTTAGTAGCCAGCTTAACGCCATTTGCGCCATCGACTGCCCACGTTGTTGGGCCATCTCATTGAGCAAACGCAGACTGTTAAGATTTGCTTCCGTTAGCATATTTTCCGTCAGTCCACGGACTTTTTTCCCTTCACGCTGCATACGGGAACCATCAGGAATACCGTTGAGGTATTTCCCTGTCAGGAGCCCCTGCGCCAACGGGGTGAAGGCAATACAGCCCATCCCGTTGGATTCCAGCGTATCCAGCAAGCCGCTGCTGTCTACCCAGCGGTTAAGCAGGTTGTAGGATGGCTGGTGGATAAGCAGCGGAATTTTCCATTCCCGCAGCAGTTCGGCCATCTTCTGCGTGCGCTCTGGCGAATAAGATGAGATGCCGACATACAGTGCTTTGCCACTTTGCACGGCATGGGCCAGCGCGGAAGCAGTCTCTTCCATCGGTGTATTTTCGTCAACGCGGTGCGAATAGAAGATATCGACGTAGTCGAGACCCATGCGCTTGAGGCTCTGGTCGAGGCTGGCCAGCAGATACTTGCGTGAGCCGCCAGAACCGTACGGCCCCGGCCACATGTCGTAACCCGCTTTGGTTGAGATGATCAATTCATCACGATATTGTGCAAAATCCTCGCGCAACAATCGACCAAAATTCTCTTCAGCACTGCCCGGAGGCGGCCCGTAGTTATTGGCTAAATCAAAATGTGTTATCCCTAAATCAAATGCTTTTCGCAGCAGTGCTCGTTGTGAATCCAGAGCGTGAACGTGTCCAAAACTGTGCCATAAGCCCAGCGACAGCGCGGGCAAGCGCAAGCCGCTGCGCCCACAGTAGCGATAGAGCATTTGCTCATAACGTTCAGGATTGGCAAACCAGGCCATGAGATCTCCTTAGTGCAGGTGAATTTCGAAACAACGTTTCTATTCTAGCGAGTTCCCACTGAATATCCCGTTCACCAGGTCACACTGGGATGAAAAACTGGGCAAAAACAGATCACTGTGCTTTGCTTAAAAAAACATCACTCAGGAGTGCGACCATGCCGCGTCTGACTGCTAAAGACTTTCCGCAGGAGTTACTCGCTTACTATGACTATTACGCCCATGGCAAAATTACGAAACGCGAGTTTCTGAATCTGGCGGCGAAATATGCGGTAGGTGGCATGACGGCACTGGCGCTATTCAATTTGCTGAAACCGAACTATGCCCTGGCAACGCAGGTAGAATTTACCGATCCCGATATTCTGGCAGAATACATTACCTATCCATCGCCTGATGGGCATGGTGATGTGCGAGGTTATCTGGTGAAACCCGCGAAGGTGACGGGGAAGGTTCCGGCGGTGGTAGTGGTACATGAGAATCGTGGGCTGAATCCGTATATTGAGGATGTAGCACGGCGGGTGGCGAAGGCGGGTTATATTGCGCTGGCACCCGATGGATTAAGTTCACTGGGCGGTTATCCCGGCAATGATGATAAAGGCCGGGAATTACAGCAGCAGGTTGATCCCGTTAAGCTGATGAATGATTTTTTTGCCGCTATTGAGTTTATGCAGCGTTATTCGATGGCGACAGGAAAGGTGGGGATCACCGGATTTTGCTACGGTGGTGGTGTGGCGAATGCAGCGGCTGTTGCTTTCCCTGAACTGGCATGTGCGGTGCCCTTTTATGGTCGTCAGGTTCCTGCTTCTGATGTCCCTAAAATTAATGCGCCTTTATTATTACACTATGCAGAACTAGACACACGAATTAATGAAGGCTGGCCCGCTTATGAAGCCGCACTCAAAGCGAATAAGAAAATCTATCAAGCATATATCTATCCCGGTGTTAATCATGGTTTTCATAACGATTCGACCCCCCGTTATGATAAAGCAGCTGCTGATTTAGCCTGGGAACGCACTCTTGCCTGGTTTGATAAATATTTGTTATGAAAAACAACGCATTATTTACAGCTTTAGGTTAATTATCTGAATAATAATGCTACCTAATTTCATTAACATTCATATTGATATGACCAGCAGGAATAATAGATAGACTTAAAAAAGTAAAAAAATAAAGAACGTATTATATCTTCTTCATTGCCTGCCGATAACAAGGGGAAGTATCGCCTGATGGCGAATTCCTCATCAATGGCAAGGAAATTATTATGTATTTGCTGAAAAACTTCACTATTCGTATTGTCATGCTGGCAATACTGGGACTTTTTTGCCTGCTCTGGTCGGGCGTGGGTTTATTCAGTCTGCATGCTTTATCAAAAATATCAGAAGGGAATGATATTGACCGCCATCTCGTCAAACAGATGACGGTGCTGAGTCAGGGGAACGATCAGTACTTTCGCTTTGTGACACGCCTGAGCCGTGCTGTGGATGTCAAAATTGGCGGTGGAACGCCTGATTTTACACCTGCCCAGCAATCGCTGGATAATCTGAGCCAAAAGCTCCAGGAGATGAAAACATTGTCTCCAGGCCCCATGGACCCGGAAATTTCAGCAGCAGTGCTGGCCAGGTGGCAAGCTTTGCTGGATAAAGGTGTGATACCGCAAATGCAACTGGCGCAGCAGGGCTCGCTTACGGCGTTTTCGGAACATGCCAGCACGATTACGCCCGCACTGAGCCGTGAATTTGGTGCCAGCGCTGAACGGTTTGATGCCACCGCCGGAAAGAGACTTGATGCGACGCGTATTATGGTAGACGGTAAAACGTCGATCATTCGGACACTGATTATTACTGCCGTTATCCTCGGGATCGCCCTCCTGTTCTTCACCGATCGTTACCTCGTTACCATGATGGTGAAACCTCTCGATCGCATTCGCCAGCAGTTCCGCCAGATTGCCCAGGGCGATCTCAGCCATCCGATTGAAGATTTTGGGCGTAACTGCGTGGGCCAACTGGTCCCTTTATTGTGCGCAATGCAGGACAGCCTGCGTGAAGCCGTAAGTACGATTCGTTCAGGCAGTGACAATATCTGGCGAGGCGCAACGGAGATTTCCAGCGGTAATAACGATCTCTCTTCCCGTACTGAGGAGCAGGCCGCGGCGCTGGAAGAGACCGCTGCCAGCATGGAGCAACTGACCGCCACGGTAAAACTTAACGCCGAAAATGCGCGTGAGGCCAGCCAGCTTGCCGATACGGCGACAGAGACGGCGGGTAAAGGCAGCACCCTGGTTTCTGAAGTGGTTGACACCATGGACGGTATTGCTGCCAGTTCTAAACAGATCGCAGAAATTACCTCCGTCATTAATAGCATTGCTTTCCAGACCAACATTCTGGCGCTCAACGCCGCCGTTGAAGCGGCCAGGGCTGGTGAACAGGGACGTGGTTTTGCCGTCGTTGCTGGTGAAGTACGTAACCTTGCCAGCCGTAGCGCCGGTGCGGCAAAAGAGATTGAGACGCTGATTGGTGAATCGTCGCGTCGTGTCGATCAGGGCGCTCGTCTGGTTAAAGAGACCGGGTTAACGATGGAGGCAATTCTGCGCGGCGCGACCGAAGTGACCGTTATCATGAAACAAATTGCCTCTGCTTCTGAAGAGCAAAATAAAGGTATCTCGCAGGTCAGTGTTGCGATCACTCAGATGGACAGCGTGACGCAACAGAATGCCGCGTTGGTAGAACAAGTATCCGCTGCTGCAGTGGCGCTGGAACGGCAAACGGAAGAGCTGCAACGCTCTGTACAACAATTCCGGCTTTCAGCCAACGATGTGCAATACGCCGCTGCCAATACTGCTTCCCCTTCCGCTGAAGACAGAACCGCTGCAGCGCCTAAAACGGACGAGTGGGTGTCCTTTTAATCTGGCACAAAAAAGTGCGTGATACCTCTGGCCTTTGCTTAAAAAATCGCTATATAATTTATTATATAGCGATTGGAGGTTATGCATGGACAACCATTTTGGTAAGGGCCTGATGGCCGGATTGAACGCCTCAAGTGCGGACAGTGCTCGTTCAGTGGCGAATTTTTGTGCAGATTATAAGCGCGGTTTTGTTCTGGGTTTTTCACATCGAATGTTTGAAAAAACGGGTGACCGACAGCTCAGCGCGTGGGAAGCGGGGATCCTGACGCGTCGTTACGGGCTGGATAAAGAGATGGTGATGGATTTCTTCAAAGAGAACCAGTCGAGTACAACAATTCGTTTTTTCATGGCCGGCTATCGGCTCGAAGCTTGATCCAAAAGGGGTATTATCTTGCTTTAATTAATTACACTATTGACCTACGCCTTCGTTTTGTTGCTCCGCCGAAGTATTATAATGCACATAACCATATAAAAAGTGTGGTAATGGCGCGCCGATCGCAATAAGCAACATGCGAATGGTGCAAAATAAAAGCCAGGTCTTCGCAACGGAATAACAATAAAATGACTGGAGATAATTCTCTCATCAATTCGAACGGCATCAATCGCCGTGATTTCATGAAGCTTTGTGCAGCACTGGCCGCTACCATGGGGCTCAGTAGCAAAGCCGCCGCAGAAATGGCCGAATCAGTTTCTCGTCCTCAGCGCCCACCGGTTATCTGGATTGGTGCTCAGGAGTGTACGGGTTGTACTGAATCGCTGCTTCGTGCGACACACCCTACAGTGGAAAACCTCGTTCTGGAGACGATCTCTCTTGAATATCATGAGGTGCTCTCTGCCGCCTTTGGCCACCAGGTCGAAGAGAACAAACATAACGCTCTGGAGAAGTACAAAGGGCAATATGTTCTGGTGGTAGATGGTTCTATACCACTAAAAGATAATGGTATTTACTGCATGGTTGCCGGTGAGCCAATTGTGGATCACATCCGCAGAGCGGCCGAAGGTGCAGCAGCTATCATCGCTATCGGCTCTTGTGCCGCATGGGGTGGTGTAGCTGCCGCTGGCGTGAACCCAACGGGGGCAGTCGGCTTGCAAGAAGTTCTGCCAGGCAAAACCATCATCAACATCCCAGGCTGTCCGCCTAACCCGCATAACTTCCTCGCGACTGTCGCGCATATCATCACTTACGGTAAGCCGCCGAAGCTGGATACCAAAAACCGTCCGACATTCGCCTATGGCCGTTTGATTCATGAACACTGCGAACGTCGCCCGCACTTTGATGCCGGTCGTTTTGCGAAAGAGTTCGGCGATGAAGGCCACCGTGAAGGTTGGTGCCTCTACCATCTGGGCTGTAAAGGACCCGAAACCTACGGCAACTGTTCAACGCTGCAATTCTGCGACGTTGGCGGCGTATGGCCGGTGGCTATTGGTCACCCTTGCTACGGCTGTAACGAAGAAGGCGTCGGTTTCCATAAAGGTATTCACCAGCTTGCTCATGTGGAAAACCAAACGCCGCGTTCCGAGAAGCCAGATGTCAATATGAAAGAAGGCGGCAATGTTTCTGCCGGAGCGATTGGGCTGCTTGGTGGCGTAGTAGGACTGGTTGCCGGTGTCAGCGTGATGGCGGTTCGTGAACTGGGGCGTCAGCAGAAGAAAGATAACGCTGACTCACGGGGAGAATAACCGTGAACAGACGTAACTTTATTAAAGCAGCCTCCAGCGGGGCATTGCTGTTGGGCGCCGCGCCGTCCATCAGCCATGCGGCTGCAGAAAACCGTCCGCCGATCCCGGGTTCTCTTGGGATGCTCTATGATTCGACGCTGTGCGTAGGCTGCCAGGCCTGCGTCACCAAGTGTCAGGATATCAACTTCCCGGCGCGTAATCCGGAAGGCGAGCAGACCTGGTCGAACAACGACAAGTTGTCTCCGTATACCAATAACATCATCCAGGTATGGCGTAGCGGAACTGGCGTTAACAAAGACCAGGAAGAAAATGGCTACGCATACATTAAGAAACAGTGCATGCACTGTGTCGATCCGAACTGCGTCTCCGTTTGCCCGGTTTCCGCGCTGAAGAAAGACCCGAAAACCGGCATCGTCCACTATGACAAAGATGTCTGTACCGGCTGCCGTTATTGCATGGTTGCCTGCCCGTACAACGTCCCTAAATACGACTACAACAACCCGTTTGGTGCGCTGCATAAATGTGAACTGTGTAACCAGAAAGGCGTTGAACGTCTGGACAAAGGTGGTTTACCGGGGTGTGTTGAAGTGTGTCCTGCCGGTGCAGTGATTTTTGGTACGCGTGAAGAGCTGATGGCTGAGGCGAAAAAACGTCTCGCACTGAAGCCTGGCAGCGAATACCACTATCCGCGTCAGACAGTGAACGCTGGTGATACCTATCTGCATACGGTACCGAAGTACTACCCGCACCTGTACGGTGAAAAGGAAGGCGGTGGTACGCAGGTTATGGTGCTGACGGGTGTTCCTTACGAGGATTTGGATCTGCCAAAACTGGATGACCTGTCAACCGGTGCGCGTTCCGAACATGTTCAACATTCCCTGTATAAGGGCATGATTTTACCCCTGGCAGCGCTGGCGGGCTTAACCGTGCTGGTTCGTCGTAATACGAAAAACGACCATCACGATGGAGGAGACGATCATGAGTCATGATCCTAAACCGCTGGGCGGAAGAATAATCAGCAAACCGGTCATTATTTTTGGGCCGTTAATCGTCCTGTGTATGCTCCTGATCGTAAAACGTCTGGTCTTCGGACTGGGTTCAGTCTCCGATCTGAACGGCGGTTTCCCGTGGGGCGTATGGATCGCGTTTGACCTGTTGATCGGTACCGGTTTCGCGTGTGGTGGTTGGGCGCTGGCGTGGGCGGTGTATGTTTTCAACAGAGGACAATACCATCCACTGGTACGTCCGGCGCTGCTGGCCAGCCTGTTTGGTTACTCGCTGGGTGGTTTGTCGATCACCATTGACGTCGGTCGTTACTGGAACCTGCCGTATTTCTACATTCCGGGTCACTTCAACGTGAACTCGGTACTGTTTGAAACGGCGGTCTGTATGACCATCTATATCGGTATCATGGCGCTGGAATTTGCTCCGGCCTTGTTTGAACGTCTGGGCTGGAAAGTATCGCTCAAACGTTTGAATAAAGTGATGTTCTTTATTATCGCTCTCGGCGCGCTGCTGCCGACCATGCACCAGTCTTCAATGGGTTCATTGATGATTTCTGCGGGCTATAAAGTACATCCGCTATGGCAAGCTTATGAAATGTTGCCACTTTTCTCGGTATTAACCGCCTTTATTATGGGCTTCTCTATCGTCATTTTTGAAGGCTCACTGGTACAAGCGGGTCTGAAAGGTAACGGTCCGGACGAGAAAAGTTTGTTCATCAAGCTGACGAACACCATCAGCGTGCTGCTGGCGATTTTCGTGGTTCTGCGCTTTGGCGAGTTGATCTACCGCGACAAGCTGTCGTATGCGTTTGCAGGCGATCTTTACTCCGTGATGTTCTGGATTGAAGTCGTGCTGATGGTCTTCCCGCTGGTGGTGCTGCGTGTCACCAAGCTGCGCAATGACTCGCGTATGCTGTATCTGTCCGCGTTGAGCGCATTGCTGGGTTGTGCAACATGGCGTCTGTCCTATTCGCTGGTGGCATTCAATCCTGGTGGTGGCTACCACTACTTCCCGACCTGGGAAGAACTGTTGATTTCTATTGGTTTTGTGGCTATTGAGATTTGTGCATACATCGTACTCATTCGTCTACTGCCGATACTTCCTCCTTTAAAACAAAACGATCAAAATCGTCATGAGGCGAGCAAAGCATGAGCCAGAGAATTACTATTGATCCGGTAACCCGTATTGAGGGTCATTTACGCATCGACTGCGAAATCGAAAATGGCGTGGTATCTAAAGCATGGGCTTCCGGTACCATGTGGCGCGGCATGGAAGAGATCGTGAAAAATCGCGATCCGCGCGATGCCTGGATGATTGTGCAGCGTATTTGTGGTGTTTGCACCACAACTCACGCTATCTCTTCTGTTCGTGCAGCTGAAAGCGCGCTGAATATTGATGTTCCGGTAAACGCACAGTACATCCGTAACATCATTCTGGCCGCGCACACCACGCATGACCACATTGTTCACTTCTATCAGCTGTCTGCGCTGGACTGGGTGGATATCACCTCTGCCCTGAAAGCTGACCCAGCGAAAGCGTCTGCCATGCTGAACGGCGTGTCCTCCTGGCACCTGAACAGCGCAGAAGAGTTCACCAAGGTTCAGAACAAGATCAAAGATCTTGTTGCCAGCGGTCAGTTAGGCATTTTTGCTAACGGTTGCTGGGGTCACCCGGCAATGCAGCTGCCGCCGGAAGTGAACCTGATTGCGGTCGCTCACTATCTGCAGGCGCTGGAATGCCAGCGTGATGCCAACCGCGTTGTGGCGCTGTTGGGCGGTAAAACGCCGCACATCCAGAACCTGGCGGTAGGTGGGGTTGCTAACCCGATTAACCTCGACGGTCTTGGTGTGCTGAACCTTGAACGCCTGATGTACATCAAGTCTTTCATTGATAAGCTGAGCGACTTCGTTGAGCAGGTTTACAAGGTTGATACCGCGGTCATTGCTGCGTTCTATCCGGAGTGGCTGGAACGTGGTCAGGGCGCGGTTAACTATCTGAGCGCGCCGGAATTCCCGACTGACGGTAAAAACGGCAGCTTCCTGTTCCCGGGCGGTTACATCACTAATGAAGATCTGTCGACCTATCGTCCGATCACTTCTCACTCCGATGAGTACCTGATCAAAGGGATTCAGGAGAGTGCGAAACACGCGTGGTACAAAGACGAAGCGCCGCAGGCTCCGTGGGAAGGCACAACGGTTCCTGATTACACCGGTTGGTCAGATGACGGCAAGTACTCCTGGGTTAAAGCGCCGACCTTCTACGGTAAAACGGTTGAAGTGGGTCCGCTGGCTAACATGCTGTGTAAACTGGCGGCCAAACGCGAGTCTACCCATGCCAAGCTGAATGAAATCATCGCGATTTACACCAAGCTGACCGGTAAAACTATCGAAGTGTCGCAGCTGCACTCTACGCTGGGCCGTATCATTGGTCGTACCGTTCACTGCTGTGAACTGCAGAACGTTCTGCAGGATCAGTACAACGCGCTGATCGTGAACATCGGTAAAGGCGACCACACCACCTTCGTGAAACCGGATATTCCGGCAACAGGCGAATTCAAAGGTGTTGGTTTCCTCGAAGCACCGCGCGGTATGCTGTCTCACTGGATGGTGATTAAAGATGGCATTATCAGCAACTACCAGGCGGTTGTACCGTCAACCTGGAACTCTGGCCCACGTAACTTTAATGATGAAGTGGGACCGTATGAGCGCTCGCTGGTAGGTACGCCGATTGCCGATCCAAACAAACCGCTGGAAGTGGTTCGTACCATTCACTCCTTCGACCCTTGTATGTCATGTGCGGTGCATGTGGTGGACGTTGACGGGAACGAAGTGGTCTCAGTTAAGGTTCTGTAATGCGGATATTAGTCTTAGGGGTCGGCAATATTTTGCTGACCGACGAAGCCATCGGGGTACGTATCGTTGAGGCATTAGAACAACGGTACATCCTGCCAGACTTTGTTGATGTTCTGGACGGTGGTACGGCTGGGATGGAGCTTCTTGGCGATATGGCGAACAGAGATCATCTGATCATTGCTGACGCCATTGTGTCGAAGAAAAACACGCCAGGAACGATGATGGTCCTGCGGGATGAAGAGATCCCGGCGCTGTTTACCAACAAAATCTCACCGCACCAGCTTGGCCTGGCCGACGTTTTGTCGGCCCTGCGTTTCACCGGCGAGTTCCCGACAAAGCTGACTTTAGTCGGCGTTATTCCGGAATCGCTGGAGCCGCATATCGGGCTAACGCCAACGGTTGAAGCGATGATTGAACCTGCGCTTGAGCAGGTTCTTGCTGTGCTGCGCGAGTCTGGCGTTGAAGCGATTCCACGGGAGAAGGCACATGTCTGAGGAGTTCTTAGGCTTTCAGACAGCCCCGAAGCAGCAAATTCAGGCCGCGTTTGAAGAGGTTGCCCGGCGTTCGATGCACGATCTTTCTTTTCTGCATCCGAATATGCCGGTGTATGTCTCTGATTTTACGCTGTTTGAAGGACAGTGGACGGGGTGTGTTATCACACCCTGGATGCTCAGCGCGCTGATTTTCCCTGGGCCGGATCAGGTCTGGCCGGTGCGTAAAGTCAGCGAAAAAATCGGGTTGCGTCTGCCTTATGGCGAAATGACCTTTACCGTGGGTGAACTGGAGGGTGTATCGCAATACCTCTCCTGCTCGCTGATGTCGCCGCTTTCGCACAGCATGTCTGCGCAAGAAGGTGTGCGCCTGACTGACGATTGTGCGCGAATGCTGTTATCGCTGCCGGTGAGCGATCCAAATACGCCGCAGCTCAACCGCCGCGCGCTGCTGCTGGGCCGGCGGAACTGCGAAAATGCATGAGCTGTCCCTGTGTCAGAGCGCGGTTGAGATTGTTCAACAGCAGGCAGAGCAGCACGGTGTCAAACGTGTAACCGGCGTTTGGCTGGAAATTGGCGCGCTCTCCTGCGTTGAGGAGAGTGCCGTCCGTTTCAGTTTCGACATCGTCTGTCAGGGGACGCTGGCGCAAGGATGTGAGCTGCATATTGATTACAAACCTGCCCAGGCGTGGTGCTGGGATTGCAGTCAGGTTGTGGAAATCACCCAGCATGATGCGCAGTGTCCACATTGTCAGGGGGATCGTCTGCGAGTTGATGCGGGCGATTCACTGAAAGTGAAAAGTATTGAAGTCGAATAGCCCATAGGTTGCTATGGGGCGGAGTCAGATATGTGTATTGGAGTCCCTGGTCAGATTCTGGCCGTTGGTGAAGATATTCACCAGCTTGCGCAGGTTGAAGTGTGCGGCATCAAGCGTGATGTCAATATTGCCCTGATATGTGAAGGCGAGCCTGCCGAACTGGTCGGGCAATGGGTGCTGGTGCACGTAGGGTTCGCCATGAGCATCATTGATGAAGATGAAGCTAAATTCACATTGGATGCACTTCGCCGCATGGAGTATGACGTCACCAGCGCATGATTTTATGCCGGATGGCGGCGCAAACGCCTTATCCGGCCTACGCCAGGGCGTCTTTGTAGGCCTGATAAGACACCCCGGCGTCGCCATCAGGCATTTTAAGCCTGGCGCTTATCTTCGGTATGGGTATCGAAGTCGCTGGCGTCATGGCGTTCATGAAGCTGCTCGTTCAGCGGTCCGTTAGTGCGATTTACAATACGGCCCCGCTTAACTGCCGGACGTGCCGCAATCTCTTTTGCCCAGCGCTGCACGTGCTTGTAACTTCCGGCGTCAAGGAACTCTGCCGCGTCGTACACGTTGCCCAATACCACATTGCCAAACCACGGCCAGACCGCCATATCGGCAATGGTGTATTCATCTCCGGCGACAAACTGATGCTGCGCTAACTGTTTATCCAACACGTCGAGTAAGCGCTTGGCTTCCATGGTGAAGCGATTAATCGCGTATTCAATCTTCACTGGCGCATAGTTGTAGAAGTGGCCAAAGCCACCGCCGAGGAATGGGGCTGCGCCTTGTAGCCAGAATAACCAGTTCAGCGTTTCGGTGCGTTTAGCCAAATCCTGCGGCAGGAAATAACCATATTTTTCTGCCAGATAGAGCAGGATTGCGCCAGATTCGAATACGCGAACCGGTGGGTTTTGCGAGTGATCGCGTAGCGCCGGGATCTTCGAGTTCGGATTCACCTCCACAAAGCCGCTGGAAAACTGATCGCCGTCGCCAATACGGATGATCCAGGCATCGTATTCCGCGCCCTTCACGCCCTGCGCCAGCAGCTCCTCCAGCATAATCGTCACTTTCTGCCCGTTTGGCGTACCCAGAGAATAGAGCTGCAGCGGATGCTTGCCAACCGGCAGCGTTTTCTCGTGTGTAGCGCCGGAAACCGGGCGGTTGATATTGGCGAATGCGCCGCCGTTCGATTTTTCCCACGTCCAGACTTTCGCGGGCTGATAGGTATTGTCTGACATAGTGACCTGCCTTCTGAGTGGTTGTTTGATGCAGTGTAGCAGCCAGGTAGAACTCAATTTAACAGATTGGGACTTTATGCCGTTTTGTGCTGAAAGGGGAAGATAAATCTAACCCGTTCATTGTACCTGGCCCGTACTCCATGAAGAGGAAATCAATGTTGGACGGAAATTGCTACCGTATTCACCATCAAAAATTGGCGGTGAATAAGCAGTAATAATGAAAAAGGGTGTTCCAGGAGTAAGCGGTTATCAGGGCCCGGCGGGTGGGTGGGGCGCGGTAAAAGCCGTCACTGCTTCGGTGTTTTCGCAAAAGGCTGTTGTACGCGACATTATCGCGATGTTCAAAATGAACCAGGTGAAAGGGTTCGATTGTCCGGGCTGTGCGTGGCCGGACCCGGGTCATCGCGCGCCAATGGAGCTGTGCGAAAACGGCGTTAAGGCGGTCTCCTGGGAGACAACCCGCAAGAAAGCGTCACCGGAATTTTTCAGCCGTCACCCGGTTTCCACACTCTGGCACTACAGCGATTATGAGCTGGAAAATATCGGTCGTTTAACGCATCCGATGAAATACGATGCAGCGTCAGATACCTGGCAGGCGGTGGATTGGGATACCGCCTTCCATGAGATCGGTGAGCGTCTGCGCAGTTATGATTCAGCCCGGCAGGTTGAGTTTTACACCTCCGGCAGAACGTCAAATGAGGCTGCGTTTTTGTATCAGCTGTTTGCCCGCGAATATGGCAGCAGCAACTTCCCTGATTGCTCAAACATGTGCCACGGGCCGACCAGTGCAGGGCTAACGCCGGCCATTGGCCTTGGAAAAGGAACCGTTGAACTTGAGGATTTTGACCACTGCGATCTGGTGATTTGTATCGGGCATAACCCTGGCACCAACCATCCGCGCATGCTGACTACCTTACGCGACGTTGCCAGACGCGGGGCTAAAATTATCTCCATTAATCCGCTGAACGAAAGGGGGCTTGAGCGCTTTAGCTTCCCGCAAAGTCCGAAAGAGATGTTTACCGGTCAGGCGACGGAACTGAGCAGCGACTACTACCAGGTCAAAATGGGCGGTGACGCCTCGCTGCTCAAAGGCATCATGAAGGCGCTGATCGAGATGGATGAAGCGCGGATCTTATTGGATCAGCAGCCGACGCTCGATCATGCGTTTATCGATGAGCACACCGCCGGATATGCCGCGCTGTATGATGACTTACGCCAGCGTAGTTGGGCGGAGCTGGAACAGGACTCGGGACTGATGCGTAGTCAGATGGAAGATCTGGCGCACAGCTACAGTAAATCCCGCGCCACGATTGTTTGCTATGGTCTGGGCATCACCCAGCATAAAAACGGCACTGAGAACGTCCAGCAGCTGGTAAACCTGCTGCTGCTGAAAGGCAATATAGGTAAGCTGGGGGCGGGGATTTGCCCGTTGCGCGGTCATTCTAACGTGCAGGGAGATCGTTCGGTAGGGATCAACGAAGCGGCATCCGAAGATTTCCTGCAACGCCTTGAGACGTATTTTTCTATCCGTGTTCCGCGCAAACATGGCCGTTCCAGTGTGGAGAGTATTCGGGCCATCGAGCGGGGAGAGGCAAAAGCGCTTATCTGCATGGGGGGAAACCTTGCGGTGGCGATGCCGCAGCCGCAGCGTACCTTTGCGGCGATGAAAAAGCTGGATCTGCAGGTTCACGTTGCGACCAAACTGAACAGATCACACCTGCTGCTGGCAAAACATAACTACCTGCTCCCCGCGTTGGGCAGAACCGAGCGCGACATGCAGGCGACGGGGATTCAGTCAGTCACCGTCGAAGATTCGATGTCGATGGTTCACGCTTCCTGTGGTGGGCTGAAACCCGCTTCGCGGTGGTTAAAGTCTGAACCGGCAATTGTGGCGGCAATGGCACGCGCCACTCTGCCTCACTCGCCGGTCAACTGGGAGACGTTAGCCGGGAACTACGCGCTGATCCGCGATGCCATTGAAGCTGTGATTCCGGCATTCCACAACTACAACACGCGTATTGCCGAGCCAGGCGGATTTCGTATGGATACGCCTGCTTCGCGGCGTGAATGGCGAACGGAGAATGGCAAAGCCAACTTTATCGTCAGCCGCCAACGGGCCGTGGTGCGGGAAAACCAACCTGCGGATGCGCTGGTTCTGGCTACGTTGCGCAGTCACGATCAATATAATACGACTATCTATGGCATGAACGACCGCTATCGTGGCATTACCGGTCGGCGCGACGTGGTGTTTTTGAGTGCCCAGGAAGCAGCGGCTCGCGGGCTGAGTCAGGGGGATGTGGTCAACGTTCAGGCGCTGGACGATAACGGGCTTCCCTGTGCCGATCGCGTGATGTACGGGTTAACGGTGGTGATTTACAACATGGCGGCGGGTTCAATTGGGGCGTATCTGCCGGAAGCGAATGTCCTGCTGTCGCTGGATGCGGTGGACACACAAAGCTTAACTCCGGCGTATAAAAGCGTGCCGGTCATCCTTACCCAGGCGTAGTTCCTGCTGTGAATTTTTCGCCTCTGAGCGCCAGCCGCTGCGTTGAGGTGTATGATGATGTCAACCTCTGTCCGGTTAGTGTCGCAGAGCAGGCAATCAGAGCGAAAAATTCACGCCAACCTGCTCAGGCTGTATTGTTTTGAGGTAAGGTGCATGAGCAAAGGAACGACCAGTCAGGATGCCCCATTCGGGACATTATTGGGCTACGCCCCAGGCGGCGTAGCAATCTACTCTTCAGATTACAGCTCCCTCGACCCACGGGACTACGACGATGATGCTGCTTTTCGTAGCTATATCGACGACGAATACATGGGCCACAAATGGCAGTGCGTAGAATTTGCACGCCGCTTTCTCTTCCTAAACTATGGCATGGTCTTCACCGATGTGGGCATGGCATGGGAGATCTTCTCCTTGCGCTTCCTGCGTGAAGTGGTGAATGACAATATCCTGCCGTTACAGGCATTTCCGAATGGTTCGCCCCGTGCGCCGGTTGCAGGTGCTCTGCTTATCTGGCAGAAAGGCGGCGAATTTAAAGACACCGGTCATGTGGCGGTCGTCACCCAGTTGCTGGAAAACAAAATCCGTATTGCCGAACAGAACGTGCTCCATACGCCGCTGCCGCCAGGGCAGCAGTGGACCCGCGAGCTGGAGATGGTGGTTGAAAACGGTTGCTACACCCTGCGGGATACCTTTGACGACACCACCATCCTTGGCTGGATGATCCAGACCGAGGATACCCGTTACAGCCTGCCGCAGCCGGAGATCGCCAATGACTCGCTGAAAATTGGCAGCGCGCGACTGGAAGATAACGGACAGTTTGACGGTAAGTGGCTCGATGAGCAGGATCCGCTGCAAAAAGCCTACGTGCTGGCGAACGGCCACGTCATTAATCAGGATCCGCATCAGTACTTCACGATTACCGAAAGTGCCGAGCAGGAGCTGATTAAAGCGACCAACGAGCTGCACCTGATGTATCTGCACGCGACCGACAAGGTGCTGAAAGACGATAATCTGCTGGCGCTGTTCGATATCCCGAAAATCCTCTGGCCGCGTCTGCGCCTTTCCTGGCAGCGGCGTCGGCATCATATGATTACGGGTCGTATGGATTTCTGTATGGATGAACGCGGACTGAAGGTGTATGAGTACAACGCCGATTCCGCATCGTGCCATACCGAAGCCGGTTTGATCCTCGAAAGATGGGCTGAGCGGGGCTACGCAGGGCAGGGACACAACCCGGCTGAAGGGTTGATCAACGAACTGGCGGGTGCCTGGAAGCACAGCCGCGCACGTCCGTTTGTCCACATCATGCAGGATAAGGATATCGAAGAAAACTATCACGCGCAGTTTATGCAGCAGGCGCTGCGTCAGGCCGGGTTTGACAGCAAAATTCTGCGTGGCCTCGATGAGCTACGTTGGGATGATGCCGGTCAACTGATTGACGGTGACGGTCGCCTGGTGAACTGCGTCTGGAAAACCTGGGCGTGGGAAACTGCGATTGAGCAGGTGCGTGAGGTGAGTGAAACTGAATATGCCGCGGTGCCGATTCGTACCGGGCATACCCAGCAGGAAGTGCGATTAATCGATGTGTTGCTGCGCCCGGAAGTGCTGGTGTTCGAACCTCTGTGGACGGTGATCCCAGGCAACAAAGCGATTTTGCCGATCCTCTGGCAGCTTTTCCCGCACCACCGCTATCTGCTTGATACCGATTTCACTGTTAATGAAGAGCTGGCGCAAACCGGTTATGCGGTGAAACCTATTGCAGGACGTTGTGGCAACAACATCGATCTGGTGAGTCATCAGGAAGAGCTGCTGGATAAAACCAGTGGTAAGTTTGCCGAGCAGAAGAACATTTATCAGCAGCTTTGGTGTCTGCCGAAGGTTGCCGGTAAATATATTCAGGTTTGTACGTTCACCGTAGGTGGTAACTACGGCGGGACTTGCCTGCGCGGTGACGAATCGCTGGTGATTAAAAAAGAGAGCGATATTGAGCCGTTGATTGTGGTGAAGGAAGCGTAATCTTTCTGCGTGCTCAGGAATGAGGTGCGAAAAGCCGAAGTATATCTTCGGCTTTTTTATTTATAGTTAAATTGATTTCGATTATGTTTTAATAAATGACGTGGTCTATATGTATAATGATGGATATTCCCCTTGGTGATATTTCATAATAAAAATATATTTATTTAGTGAATGTATTTAACATTAATTAATTCCTGTTATTTGTATTAGACAAAGAGCTTCTTGATCTCTCTTTTAAATAAATAATACTGATGTATTATTTGGTTAATCGATGATATTGATCATGTTTTATATTAGAGAATATATCGGATTGCATCGCCACACTAATTATAATCATTAATTGTCATTAACAGTCGTTGTTGACTGCCCACAGAAATGACGTTGTATGAAACTCGTTGAGCGATTGGAAAATGCTCCGTTAGGAAATGCAAAATATCGGCAGGAATCGCCGGTCTGAGAGGGATGTATGGGTGACAGTTTTCAGAATGAAGTGCCGACGGCACGTGTTAATATCAAGTTAGATTTACATACCGGAGGCGTTCAGAAAAAGGTTGAATTGCCGTTAAAACTTTTGACCGTGGGTGATTTCAGTAATGGTAGAGAACAACGACCACTATCGGAACGCGAAAAGGTTGATATTAATAAAAATAACTTCAATGATGTGTTAGCTAAGTTCTCGCCAGTAGTTAATCTGAATGTTAAAAATACGTTAGCTGGTGATGGTAGAAAAGACGATATTAATCTTACCTTTAAAAATATCCGCGATTTTGAGCCCGAGCAGGTAGCCAGGAATATCCCACAATTACGCGTTCTGTTGGCTATGCGTAACTTACTTCGTGACCTGAAATCTAACTTACTCGATAACGCGGCTTTTCGTCGCGAGCTGGAAACCATCCTTAAGGATCCAGCCCTGAGTCAGGAACTGCGTGATGAGCTGGCAACTATGATGCCGGAAGAGATTTAAAGCTATACAGGGTTTCCTCCGCTTAATCGGCAGGAATAGTAAAGGATCATAAAAGGAATATGTTGATGTCTGTTCAGGAACATACCTCTTCAGCCGCGACCACCACGACCAGTGAACGTAGCGTTTATCAATCCCTCTTTGATAAAATTAATCTTGCCCCGGTTTCGATATTAAAAAATGTCGATGCGTGGCAGAGCGATGAAGCGCTATCTGATGCCGCTCCGGCTGAACGCGTGACCGCCGCTATTCAGGTTCTGGTTTCATGTCTGGCGGACGCCGCACAGCCAGTAGAGCGCCTGGATAAAACGCTGCTTGATGAACAAATTGCTCGCCTTGATAAGCAGATTAGCGATCAGGTAAATGAAGTCATGCATCATGCGGAGTTTCAGAAGCAAGAATCGCTCTGGCGCGGTTTACATTCGATGATCACTGGCATCGATTTTCGTCGAAATGTCCGGGTAGAAATGATGGATATCAGCAAGGATGCGTTACGTGATGATTTTGACGACGCGCCGGAGCTTATCCAGAGCGGGTTATACCGCCATGGTTATATTGAAGAATATGATCAGCCAGGCGGTGAACCCATTGCGGCAATGATTTCAGCGTACGAATTTGATAACAGCCCGCAGGATATTTCACTGCTGCGCAATATTTCTGGCGTGTCGGCAGCCTGTCATATGCCGTTCATTGGTTCCGTTGGGCCGACATTTTTCCTGAAAGAAAATATGGAAGAAGTCGCGGCCATAAAAGATATCAATGATTATTTTGAACGTGCTGAATACATCAAGTGGAAAGCATTTCGTGATAGCGACGATTCACGCTATATCGGGCTGACTATGCCGCGTGTGCTGGGTCGTCTGCCGTATGGTCCTGATACCGTGCCGGTACGCAGTTTTAACTATGTTGAAGAAGTTAAGGGGCCGGATCACGAAAAATATCTGTGGACCAGCGCATCTTTCTCTTTCGCTGTGAATATGGTGAAAAGCTTTATCAAGAATGGCTGGTGCGTCCAGATCCGTGGGCCGCAGGCGGGCGGCGCGGTGAAAGATTTGCCTATCCATTTGTACGATCTGGGTACCGGTAATCAGGTGAAGATCCCGTCTGAGGTGATGATTCCGGAAACCCGGGAGTTTGAATTCGCCAACCTTGGCTTTATTCCGCTTTCTTATTATAAGAATCGTGATTACGCCTGCTTCTTCTCTGCTAACTCGGCTCAGAAACCTGCGCAGTTTGATACTCCGGAAGCGACGGCTAACAGCCGGATTAACTCACGTCTGCCGTATATCTTCCTGCTTTCTCGTATTGCTCACTACCTGAAAATCCTGCAGCGAGAAAATATTGGTACGACCAAAGATCGCCGCTTGCTTGAGCTTGAACTTAATAACTGGTTGCGCAGTCTGGTAACCGAAATGACCGATCCTGGCGATGACTTGCAGGCATCACACCCGCTGCGTGATGGGCGTGTCGTGGTGGAGGACATTGAGGATAACCCCGGTTTCTTCCGCGTGCGCCTGTACGCCATTCCGCATTTCCAGGTTGAAGGTATGGACGTCAGTCTGTCGTTAGTTTCACAAATGCCTAAGTCGAAATCTTAACGACGCAGCGCACAGGAGGTGCGATGAAGATCTATCGTCCGTTATGGAGCGAGGGGGCCTTTCTGGCTCCCCAGCAGTTTCAGCAACAGACACGTTGGGATGCCTATGTAGCTGACGTTGTTGCTCACATGTCGCTTTCATCGCCGTGGGGCGTCATCAGCGCGGAGTTTGATGAAAGTGCGCTAACGGTTTCCCGTTTGAATCCCGTTAATCTGGTTGTGCGCTTTCCTGACGGTACGTTAGTGGATACAGGTATTTCAGATAACCTGCCTCCGGCGTGTGATTTATCGCATCTTACTGGTTACAGCAGCGTTGATATCGTGCTGGCGTTGCCGCTGCTTTCAGCTAATGGCGGCAATCTTTCATCAGGCAACGGCATTAGCCGTCCGTGTCGCTGGCAGCAGGAATGGCTGCCAGTGCAGGATCTCGCAGGCCAGGAACGGACTGATATGGCGGTGCTGCGGCATGCTATCACCCTCCGCTATGCCCATGACGATAACAGCGCTTACCTGACTTGTCCGGTAGCTTGCCTTATTCGTAATGTTCAGGGGCAATGGGAGCTGGGACGCGATTTTTTACCGCCATCGCTTTCACTCTCAGCCAGCCCCTTATTAATTAATTCGCTCAGTGATTTGGTGCATCGTATCCAGGCTCGTTGTCGCCGCCTGATGGCCTTGCGCCGAGAAAGTAACGAACGAATGGCAGATTTTGCGGTAGCAGATGTTTCGTTGTTTTGGCTGCTGAATGCGCTTAATAGCTCGGAGCCCGTTCTGAAAGAAATGCTGCAAAACCCAGGCCGTCACCCCGAACTTTTGTGGCGTGAGCTGGCGCGGTTAGCGGGCAGCCTGCTGACCTTTTCATTAGAAAACGATGTCAGCGTTGTGCCTCCATACCAGCATGCAAATCCGCAGCAGGTATTCCCACCCCTGTTTGCGCTGCTGGTGGAACTGCTGGAAGCCAGCCTGCCATCTCGCGTTGTCGCTATTGAACTGATGCAGGAGCGACAGTTCTGGTATGGCGCTCTGTCGGATGCCCGCCTGCGTGAAGGCGCTGATTTTTACCTGTCCGTTCGTTCGGATCTCCCTGCGCATGTTCTCCTGACGCAATTTCCACAGCTCTGTAAAGCAGGGAGTCGGGCAGATGTGTCAGATGTCGTCAATGTGGCACTTAGCGGCATCCCATTAAAACCGCTGACGCATGTACCCGCAGCCATCCCGCTACGCCTGGAAAATCAATATTTTGCTCTGGAGATTAATCATCCAGCAGCCCAGGCCATGCTGGACGCTGGTAATTGCGCTTTCTATGTGCCGGGAACGCTTGGAGAGATTCAACTTGAGTTATTCGCAGTATTAAGGGATTGAAATGAATAAGGATATTGATCAGGTATTCTGGCCAACCTGGCTTGCTGTCAGCCAGTTACGTGGCGGGGCGGAAGTTGAAGATGGGGCAGCTTTCTATCGCCGGGCCTGCCAATGGGTTGATTCTGCGCGTGAGACATTGCGTGACATGGGGTACAGCGAACACAGCGTTGAACACATGCTCTATACGCAATGTGCGTTACTGGACGAAAGCGTGTTGAACCGCAACCGGCAGGATAGCGGTTACATTACCTGGCTTGCGACACCTTTACAGGCCCGCTTTTTCAACACTACCAATGCCGGGGAAGATCTCTGGGAACGCATTCGTACCGTTCTGCGCGAGCCCGTTCCTGATACCGCCGTATTAACCTGCTTTTATCGTGCAATCACGCTCGGTTTTGTTGGGCGCTATCGTGAGCAAGGTGACGAGCGTCGTGAAGATGTTCTTGAAGCGCTGGCGATTCAGGCGATGCCTTTTAAGTTAATGCACGATGCGCCAGTCATCATGCAGGCTTCCGGCTTTTCTGGCGGTAAGCGCCGCTGGTGGCTGGCATGGATTGTCGGCGCGGTGGCGTTGGGTGCTTTGTGGTTAACATTTTCTCATGTCTTACAAGGGCAGATCGCTCAGCTTATTGGGCAGGGTTAAGACATGGCACAGTTGCGAGGGATCGTTAACTATGTGCTGGCAACCGTGCTGGCTTTGTTGCTGGTCTGGGGATTCAGTCCGTTAAGTGCGGGTGTCCGGGGCGGCCTTACCGTCATTATTTTACTGTTTTCCATTCCAGGGATCGTTTATGGCTGGCGTCAATATGGTCGGTTGAAGTCTGCTCATTCTGCTCATTCTGCTCATGACGTTCCGCTCCCTCCGGAGAGTTTCAGTGGGCCTGTTGTGCTGGTGTGTGGCGATAATGCCCCCTTGTTTGCCGGACGCGGCGATTCTTGCGAAAGTTCGCAGGGCTGGTATTTATCTGTCCAGTCCCCGGAGCATTATATTGCTCTGGTTCGTCAGATAGCAGTGCAACGTCCAGGACTTCTTATGCGCGTTTCCGTGATGCTGGCATTGATCCCGGAACGGCATAATGATGAAGACGCGCTCAAGCACATGCTGCTCAGTTGGCGGCGTGTGGTGGCCCAGAGTCGGCGTTGGTTATCAGGTATACCGCCATTTTGGCTGTGCTGTTGGCTGAATTCTCCTCAATGCAATGAGACTGTACGTTGGTTTATCCGTACGCCTCAGGATGCGGAAGTGCAGTCGGCTACGGGATTAGACGACTTTGCGCCTTACTCTTCGCAAGAGCGCCCGGCTCGCCATTCTCATCTTACACATGCAGTGTGGTTAGATAATTTACTGGAATGGCTGCAGAAGTTACAAGGCGACACCGAGCGCCATGCTCCGCCTGTTTTCTCTGCTTTACGGGTAGTGTGTTTCACCTCATTAGCGGTCTGCGAAAATAATCTGTGGCAACGGTATGCCACGGCGCAAACAACCCTTTCCTCTGCGGCGTCAGCAGTGTCCGGGCTGCTGCCTTTTCCTGATTTAGCGCTGCCTTTTTTATCTCGCCGTCGGGCGCTGACAGCATTTCAACGAACGGTGGGCATAAGTGGTCTGCTATGCGGCATTTTTGTTGGAATGGCGATGACGTGCAGTTTTATCAATAACCAACACCTCATCAGGATCACCAACGATCATTTGACGGTATACCGTCATCTTAGCGGTAATCCTGTCGAGCCAAAGATTCAGGCTCAGGATCAACTTCGTCGGGATGCGCAGCGGCTAGATCGCTGGTATCAGCGTGGTGAACCCCTTTCCCTTTCAATGGGATTGTATCAGGGGATGAGATTGATCCCGCCTCTGCTGGTCGCCCTCAGTGACTGGCTACCATCTGAAAAACTGAAAGTGACCTCCCCGCAAACCGTACGTCTGGACAGTATGTCGCTGTTTGATACGGGCAAATGGGCGTTAAAAGCGGGCTCAACAAAAGTACTCATTGCGGCTTTGGTCAATATCAAAGCTAAGCCCGGTTGGCTGATAGTCATCACCGGACATACCGATGATGTGGGTGACGATAAATCTAATCAACAGCTCTCTCTCAAACGTGCGGAATCTGTTCGCGACTGGATGCGCGATACCGGTGATGTTGCGGAGAGCTGTTTTGCCGTTCAGGGCTATGGCGAATTACGTCCCTACAAAACCAACGATACGCCGGAGGGGCGGGCTGCCAACCGTCGTGTGGAGATCAGTTTGGTACCGCAGGCTGATGCCTGTCGGGTGCCGGGCATGAAGGAACCGTCACCGGAAGGCGGTGACGCATTAGCGAAGTAAAAATGGAGAAAGAGTTATGGCAATTCCAGTCTACCTTTGGCTGAAAGACGACGGCGGCGCGGATATTAAAGGTTCTGTTGATGTGAAAGACCGTGTGGGCAGTATCGAAGTAGTGGCTCAGGAACATAACCTGTACATCCCTACCGATAACAACACCGGTAAGTTGACCGGAACGCGCATCCATACCCCGTTCCTTTTCACGAAGGAAATCGATGCTTCCAGCCCGTATCTGTACAAGGCTGTAACCACCGGTCAGACCCTGCGCCAGGCAGAGTTCAAATGGTACCGCATCAATGATGCTGGTCAGGAAGTGGAATACTTCAATACCACTCTGCACAACGTGAAAGTGGTGAAAGTAAACCCTGTGATGTACGACATCAAAGAACAATCTAAAGAGAAGCATAACCACCTGGAACGGATTGAACTGCGCTACGAGAAGATCGTCTGGACGTATAAGGATGGCAACATTATCCATTCTGACGCCTGGAACGAGCGTACCACCGCGTAATGCACTAACGGATGAGGATTTCCTCATCCGTTTTTTTATGCCCTCTGCTGAGCGTCCGGAGTGGGGGTTAAGCAGAGAGTATCAACGTCACTTATTACCTTATGGGCATTGGATTACGGCCACGGGCGGTAGCGTGCCTGAATACAGGGAGTCAGGAACCAAATGGAACACCAGTCAGCAGTGTTATTACGACGTCTCAACCCCTATTGTGCTCAGGCGCTTGAAGCGGCGGCATCGTTATGCCAGACGCGTGCGCATGCAGAAATTACGCCCGAACATTGGTTACTCAAGCTGCTGGAGCAGGGGGAGGGTGATATTACTGTCATTGCTCGTCGTTATGAATGGGATATTGACAATCTCTGGCAGTCGCTGCTGACGCATCTGGATGTTCAGCCTCATTCCGTGAAAAGCCGCCCGCAGTTGTCTGATGCGCTCCTTTCTTTAATGCAACAAGCGTGGCTGTGTGCCGCAACGGATGAACATTCGCAGATACGTGGTGTACATCTGCTGATGGCGCTGGTAGGAAAGCCTTCACTATTGAAGTGTGACGGCCTGTGGCCTCTTTTGAGCGCCGGACATACTCAACTGGAACGGCTTCTGCCGCTATTAAATGTCCAGTCGGATGAGTGTCCGGAAAGGCAGCAAGAAGCCGCTCTGGCGCAGATTTCTCCAGATGACGAAGTGCGTCCTGGCCTGGCTCAATCGACGTTGTCGCCAGCATTACAAGGCGTGCTCGATAAATTTACGCTGGACGTGACCGCGAAAGCGCGTGCTGGCGATATCGACCCGATATTTGGTCGCGATAATGAAATCCGGCAAATGGTGGATGTGCTGTCCCGTCGGCGAAAAAATAATCCTATTCTGGTCGGGGAACCCGGCGTCGGCAAGACCGCTCTGGTGGAGGGGCTGGCGCTGCGTATTGCGGAAGGTAACGTGCCGGATAGCCTGAAAGCGGTGACGTTACGCACGCTGGATCTTGGGCTGCTTCAAGCCGGCGCTGGAGTGAAAGGTGAGTTTGAGCAGCGGTTGAAAAATATCATTGATGCCGTTCAACAATCGCCAATACCGATTCTGCTTTTTATCGATGAAGCACACACCATCATTGGGGCCGGTAATCAGGCGGGGGGCGCTGACGCAGCCAACCTGCTAAAACCCGCTCTGGCCCGAGGTGAATTGCGAACCATCGCGGCGACCACATGGAGCGAATATAAACAGTATTTTGAGCGTGATGCTGCGCTGGAGCGGCGTTTTCAGATGGTGAAAGTGGACGAACCCGATGATGACACAGCCTGTTTAATGCTGCGTGGTCTGAAATCACGCTATGCAGAACACCATGGCGTTCACATCACCGACGACGCGGTTAAAACTGCTGTTACGCTCTCTCGCCGCTATCTTACCGGGCGGCAATTACCCGACAAAGCCGTCGATCTGCTGGACACCGCAGGTGCAAGAGTGCGGATGAGCCTTGATACCGTTCCGGAACCACTGACGCGTTTGAAGTCGGAGATCACCGCGCTTGAAATTGAAAAGCAGGCGTTGCTTGCAGACCTCGCGCTAGGAAATGGTCAGCATGGTGAAAGGCTGGCCAGCATTGAACAGCATGAAAATCGTCTGCTTGTCGAGCTGGATGAACGCGAAACCCAGTACGGTCAGGAATTAGCGCTCACTGAGCAACTGCTGGCCAGTCGTCTTGATATTTCTCGTCAGGCGGAAACGGTTGAATTGCAGCAGCAGCTTAGTGTGCTTCAGCAGGGGCATCCTTTACTGTTTCCGGATGTAGACGCGCGCACCGTTGCTACGGTGATCGCCGACTGGACTGGTGTACCCTTATCTTCATTGATGAAGGACTCCCAGGCAGACTTGCTGACGCTTGAAACCCAGATGGGAAAACGCGTTGTCGGGCAGGATTATGCGCTTAATGCCATCGCGCAACGACTGCGGGCATCAAAAACGGGTCTTACGCCGGAAAACGGCCCGCAGGGTGTGTTTCTGCTTACCGGGCCAAGCGGAACTGGCAAAACGCAGACGGCGCTGGCGCTGGCCGACATTCTGTTTGGCGGTGAAAAATCGCTGATCACCATTAATCTGTCTGAGTATCAGGAGCCGCACACCGTGAGCCAGCTCAAGGGCTCGCCTCCGGGATACGTGGGTTATGGTCAGGGAGGGATCCTGACCGAAGCCGTGCGAAAACGCCCCTATAGCGTGGTGCTGCTGGATGAAGTAGAAAAAGCGCATCGTGACGTCATGAACCTGTTTTACCAGGTATTTGACCGTGGCTTCATGCGTGACGGCGAAGGCCGTGAAATTGATTTTCGCAATACCGTTATTTTGATGACTTCCAATCTTGGCGGCGATTCCGTGATGCAGCTGCTGGCAGAACAGCCGGAAGCGACAGAGCCCGATCTGCACGAACTGCTGCGCCCCCTTTTGCGCGACCATTTTCAGCCAGCGCTACTGGCCCGCTTCCAGACGATTATCTACCACCCGCTCGGTGAAACAGCGTTACGTACGATTGTACAAATGAAACTGGATCAGGTTAGCCAGCGATTACAGCGCCACTACGGCATCACCACGACGATATCCGATAACCTTTTTGATGCCCTGACAGCCGCTTGTCTGCTACCGGATACGGGGGCGAGGAATATTGATAGTCTGCTGAACCAACAAATCTTGCCAGTGCTTAGTCAGCAGTTGTTAACGTATCTTTCCCGGCAGCAAAAACCTCAGCAACTTACTTTAAGTTGGCGTGATGAAGAGGGAATGATGCTGGAATTTAATGATGAGTAAACGTAACGATATTATTGAACCTTACGAGTGGACGTCGGATCGTAAAACGGGGCTCGTTTATAGCGAAATATTGGGATGGATAGATATAGGCCATGCGCAGGGAAGCGATATTGAAAACCTACTGTTAGATATAAAACGAGGTGAATCAAGTCGTGATGGTTATTATGAAGTCACCTATAGCCAAAAGATGTTTGTATATCATCGCCAGTTTGGTACAGGAAAATTTGTTAAGTGGCGTATCAAACAAGGTTTATCTGCATGTGAGAAAAGTAGCGTTGCGTTAGCTATGATGATGATGACGGCGCGCTTGTTTGAAAGTTTGCAATCTAATTTGTGTTTTAGTTGGTATACCGACAGTGGTTTTAGCGGTGAGGATCTTACATCCGATCTTTTAGGCTTCTACCGGGCAATCCTTCCCTCAAACTACCCGTCAAGACTGAGCTTAGTCAGTAAAGAGCGGGCACTGAGTAGATGGGATTTTTATGGGCCGATAGGTAATTATAAGAATAAAGGATTTTTACCATTACTGTTTCCAGATCCCCTGGATAACTGTGCTGTCCATAAACCCTATAAAGGAAGCCTGCCTTCATTTATGACATGGGTGCAACCGTGGAGTGATTTCACTTCTGGTCGGGTAGAAATTATGACCGGGGATGGCGGTTATTATTCATTCTTGTCGAGGTGAATGGTAATGAACTACTGTAAAATAATACTGGTGACGATTTTTTTGATTTTCTTGTCACCGCTGTTAATACCCTGGCCTGATAAATTAGAATATCGGGAAAGCGATCTTTTTAACTACTATTTCTACACTGATGTTGATATCAAACAGGCTCCAAGGATATCAAATAATTATCTCTTTGAATATATTTCTCCTGATGGCAGTACACGGGAAACAAATCTTATTGTTTTTCACGGTGGTGATGTGGGAGTTATTCGTGATTATCTAACAGGTCTTGGCTTTCATCTTTATGATTATAGTGATAATGGAAGAGAAGAACTTTGGATATCAAATGATAATCGTCGATTTACTTTTTCCATTGTCACTAACAAGAAAAAAGATTTAGTCAGTTTAATAAAGATAATGCGTTGAGGGTAAGTTTTCGTTCTGGAAGTGACTCTTTATAAAATTACAGGGGTTAAATATATGGGAATGGATGAATCACTTGGCGGTGGGATGTCATTTATATCTGAAAATACGTTGAATCGTTATCAATTGTATATCCCTTCATGCAAGTCAGTGCTGGATGTTATTAACTTTAATGGTACAGAGGAAATGAGTTCGCTGTATCGATATGTAGTACATTTTTCCAGCCAGGATAAAGACATTGCGGCCGAATCGATACTTGGAAAATCAACGATATTGACCATGGGAATGGGGAAGTTAAGTGAGTTAACTGCCCGCAAAATGGTACATGGTATTGTGACATCTTTCCATCGTATCAGTGGTTCAAAAGACCAGGCAATCTATCAGATAATCATTGAACCTTTTGTCGCGTTGTTGAAAAACCAATTTCGCACACACCGCTTCTTTATTAATATGTCAGTTCCTGAAGTTGTTACTAAGATTTTACAGGAACATGGTTTAAAAGACTGGGAGTATAATTTTGATTTGGTAATGGAATATCCCAAAAGAGAGCAAATTAATCAGTATCAGGAGAGCGATCTGGTTTTTATTGAACGTCTGCTTTCTGAAGTTGGAATTTTCTTCTTCTTCAGGCTTCAGCCTGATGCTGGCACTGAGGTCATCTATTTTGCTGACAAGCAAAGCGCATGGGAGTTTGGCAAAACATTACCGCTGAATAGCCCTTCCGGAATGAATGACAATGGCATCGACTCAGTCTGGGATATTCAGTTCCAACAGTCTGCGGTGCAGGCATCGGTTACTGCCGGGGATTATAACCATCGCCAGGCTCAGAAAATATTATTTTCTGCACAAGCCGATATGACTTACGGTGAAGGTGACGGGGTGACTTACGGGGATGTTTACCACTATCGCCCACGCCATCTTGAAACGGGTGATAAGATTTCACCATCGCCTGAAACAGGGAATTTTTGGGCGCGTCTGGAACATGAACGTTACCTCTCCTCACAAGCGACAATCACGGGATTATCGACCGATGTTAGCCTCAGCCCGGCTCAGGTCCTGAATATTACGGAATCCACACCTGTCCCAACGCTTCCTGCCAGTGTGCGTAACAACTTGCTGGTTACGGCGGTTTCATTCAGCGCAAGCCGAAAGGAAGCGCTACAGGTGGTGTTGATGGCGACCGTTTACAGTGAAACCCGCTGCTGGAGACCACCGCTAAAACCTCGGCCAGTGATTAGCGGCACGCTAATGGCGCGTGTTTCAAGCCCGAAAAAGAATGATGAATATGCTCATTTAAATCAGAGCGGGCTTTATTGGGTTAAGTTTGATGCGGATCGCGATGATAAACAGCAGGGTTACGAGAGCATGCCAGTACGCCTGGCCAAACCCTACGGCGGCGACACCTACGGTATTCACTTCCCGCTGATACAGGGTACAGAAGTGGCGGTGGCGTTCCATGAAGGTGACCCGGACCGGCCCTATATCGCCCATGCGCTGCACGACTCCCGGCATCCGGACCACGTGACACAGGCAAACCACACCCGCAACGTCATTCGAACTCCGGCCAACAACAAACTGCGGATGGAAGACAAACGGGGCGAGGAGCACGTCAAGCTCAGCACCGAGTACGGCGGCAAGACGCAGCTGAACCTGGGGCATAACGTGGATGCACAGCGTGCGCTGCGGGGCGAGGGATTTGAACTGCGTACAGACCAGTGGGGAGCTATTCGGGCTGGGAAAGGGATCTTTATCAGTGCCGATCGCCAGGAATTAGCTGGAGGTTTGCAGTTAGATATGCATGAAGCAGTAGCTAACTTACAAGCTGCGCTTCAGGATGCGAAAGGTATTCGCTCTGCAGCAGAAAAAGCGAAAGCAGAACTGGCTGATATCGAGAGGCAAAAAGCATTGTTAATGGAGTCTGTGACAGACCTCAAGAAACAGACTTTACTTTTTTCTGCTCCTGCTGGCATTGCGCAGGTGACTCCTGCCAGCATCCAACTCTCATCAGGTGAGAATGTCATTGTAACTTCCGGAGCGGACACGGATGTGAGTGTCGCTAAAAAATTCCGCCTTGGTGTGAAAGAAACAATAAGTCTTTTCGCTCAGTGGATGGGAATTAAAATTTTCGCCAGCAAAGGAAAAGTGGAAATTCAGGCGCAGGGAGATGCAATGGATCTGCTGGCAAAGAAAACGTTGAGTATAGCCAGTAAGGATGAGCAGGTGATCATTACCGCAGCGACAGAGTTAGTACTCAGTTGTGGTGGCGCGTATATCAGGCTTAAAGATGGTGAAATAGAAGTAGGGGCGCCTGGTAATGTACGCGTAAAGAGCATTGGGATTCAGAAAATGGCTCCTGCGACATTGAATGCCAGTATCGAGTTACCGGATCCTTGCGCCACAGCTATTGATGCTGCTGGTGGTACGCAAAGCCCTACAGTGACGCTGGGTTGATGGAGGACCAATAATGAAGGAATCATTAATAACTTATGATTACTCCTTACAGGCAATGCAAAATCAGGGGGATTATATTGGTGAGAAAATATTTAATCATTTTAGATCGTTAAATAGAAATTGCATATTAATGATTGATACTGCAATTATAAGGTTGAGAAATAAAGAATCATCATTCTATAATGAAATAACAAATAGATATGTTGTAAGGGTACCTGTTGCTACTCGTTATCTATCATCTGAATTTGAGCCTTGTTTGGTTTCACTGGATTTATCTTTGCCTGAGGATTGTAAGTTACTACAAGAAAGCATTATGAAAGCTCTGCAAGAGATCGAACCTAATGAAATACTGCTGGGTAAGGGCAGGATGGTATGTGGTTGGCTTTCTTGCGAAGAAAACATTGTAAATCTCGCAGATTATCTGGGAAAGGTGGCAATCCAGCAGCATGATGGAAAAGATGTTTTGCTTCGGTATTATGACCCGGCAATTATGATCTCTCTTTTATCTATTCTGGATGACTGGCAACAACGACGTTTGTTAGGGCCAATTGAAGTGTGGAGTTTTATTGATGGCGATGGTCAGTTTATCAATAAAATAAATCAGTCTGAGAATCAACTGCGACTTTCATATACGTTATCGCTGAGCGCTGACAATTGGCGTGATATAAATTTTGCAGGGATAAAAAAATAGAGTTATCTGTAATTATCGTCTGGCTAATTTGAGTCGTGAACGGTTTTCAGAGCCCGCGGTATTTAAGCTATTGCAGCAGTCACTTAAAAGAGCTGTATTATATACTTTTTCTGATCAAGAAGATCTTATCAAGTGGGGCCAGTGTTCAATTAATGTTGCTCCGGAGTTTTATAACCATGGATTTATTAAAAACTTGCTTGAAATAAATAGCTTAAGTGAGAGGGGGAAATTTACTCAAATCATATCTCATATCACAGAACAACAATGGAATGAAATTCGAGCAAACATTAATTAAGCAATTTACAGTTCGAATATGTGGGAGAACAGGGATGATAAATCATAAATGTGACTGTATGTCACAGGGACCGGCATTACTACCTGTACGCTATGCGGTGGTTCCTGAATATATTAAAGAGCCATTGCCGGCGTGGGCAAAACCTGGAGTATCAGCTTACCCGGCGGAAAACGAAAACTACCACTATGCGCTACGCGCGATGCGCAGGGGCTATATCTATATCTACTATCCGTACCTGACGGACTGGGAAGCGTGGTCGGTGTGTGATGACGGCAGTTTGTGGAAACAGCTGTCGGCGAAAAATGTTCTGGAGAAATCAGAGCCAGACTGTCGGCAGGGAACGTACAGTGATGGCGGAAAGGATTTTCTGACGCTGCCTTATGAAGTCCTGGATAATGATATCTGGATAGCATTCACGCAGTGTCCCTGGACGGAAAAAACGATGGAGCGTTACGCGGGCGATGACGGTCAACGGCAGCGCAGAATGCAGCGCCTGAGTTCTCCGAACTGGACGGCGCCCCAGGCTTCACAGCAAATAACAGAGGCAACCACAGCAAATCTCGCCAGGGTTCTGGATTACATCCCGGCGCAGGGCAGCCAGCTGAGTCCGGCAATGCTGTTACCGTATGGCACCCATACTAAAATCCGCGTCAGCCAGTGTGTGAGTGAACGCTATGCCATAGTCAAAGAGCCGGGGCCGCAGGAGACATTGTATCCGTGGAAGAACGGAGTGGCCGGAAATACAATCCGGCAGATGAAGGAACGGGGTGTGAGGCCAGACGGTTCCCCCGTGACACCGTTGCTGATGGCGTTGCATGATGCAGCAGGGATAACGCATGAGCTGACGGGATGGACGAATGATGTCCTGGCGATGGCGAAGATATTTGGTGA